>OMTG01000063.1 GCA_900313905.1 uncultured Actinomycetes bacterium
GCATATCGGCTGCAGGTTCCTGCCATCCCGCTGTCCACCAAAAGATTACAGCTCACCCCTCGCAGCCCCCGCTCCCGGGAAGGCTTCCGGGACGAGCGCGGAGGCGGACATCCTGGCCATCGCGGCGACACCCATAAGGGCAGCCCCTACCGTGGCCAGGGCACGCGGGGCGGCCGCGACCGTGGGCAAGGCACGGGGCACAGCAGCCCCTACAGCGCCTTCTACTGAGCGCCTGGACAAGATATCGCCGATGCAATGAGGGGGAGCGCCCAGGCGCTCCCCCTCATCTTGTGCGGATATATATGATGCTGTGCCTACTGCTTCGTGTAGAAGGCCTTCATGTCCTCGTAGAGGGCAGCAAGCGTCGGCTCGTCCACGTAGGCCATGTGCCCGCAGCCATAGCGATGGAACTCGATCCTGCCCTTGAACTCGTCGGGCAGATAGAGGCAGGAGACATCGTGGACGGTGTTCCACCAGGTCGTCGCCGCGTCGTAGCGACCGCCGAGGAAGGCCACCTTCATGGTCGGGTTCCTCTTCAGGGCGACGGCGATATCGAAGGAGACGTTCGGGGCAGAGACCTTCTCCATAGTCCCCGGCTCTGCATGCTCCCAGGTCCAGCTGGTGCCGACCCCTTCGTAGTTGCTGTTGAGGTAGACCGCGGGATTGCGATAGCCGAGCTCCTGGCGCAGGAACCTCCTGAAAGCCGTGACCCAGCTCGACTCGACCGCATCGTCGGCTGCATCCTCGCCCGCGAACCATTCGGCGCTGTCCTGCGTGGCAAGGGGCGCTGCAGAGGAGAAGCGCATATCAAGGCGTCCGCATACCTTCCCCTCATCGGCCAGGATGCCACGCCTGAACTCGTCGAGGCCAATCCTCAGATGCGCACGGCGGATCTCGTCTGCCGGAAGGCCGATGAAGCGCGCCATCTCGGAAGCGACCTCGGCCTCCTTCTCCGCGCCCAGACGGTCGCCCTTCAGAAGCGCTGGCGCGAGCACGTCCTCATTCCATGCCATGGCCTCATCGAACCAGGCATCCTCATCCACATCCTGGCCTGCCTTGCCGAAATACTGCGCCGTCGCAGCATAGGTCGGCATCATGCCGAGATAGTAGAGGTCCTCGCCCGGCAGGGTCTGCACCCAGTCGAAGATCGAAGAGAGCATCGTCACGCCGGCGACCTTCACGTTGTTCTCGCCGAGGACGCGCATGAGGACCGAGTTGCGGACCGTGCCATAGGACTCGCCGAAGAGATAGACCGGGCTTCCCCAGCGGCCATGGGAATCGAGCCATTCCATGATGGCACGGCAGAAGGCATCGGCATCCCCATCGATCCCGAAGATCTTCTTCGGATCGGCGTCCTGGGCGACAACAGAGAATCCTGTGCCTGGCGCATCGAGGAAGACGAGGTCGGAAAGCCTCAAGAGGCTGTGCTCGTTCTGCTCGGCCTCGATCGGATAGGAGAGGTGCTCCACTCCATCGGTCGCGACACGGAAAGGCCCGATGCCGCCGAAATCCACCGGCACGGAGGCGCAGCCCGGGCCGCCGTTGTAGCAGAATGTGACCGGACGGGACACATCCGGCTCCCCGCCCGTGAGCTTCACGAAGCTGAGCGAGAACATCTGCGCCTGCATCCTGCCGGCGTTCGAATAAACGGGCAGATGCGCCGCTGTCGCCTCGTAGCTGAACCGCTCCTCTGCCGTCTCATACGTGAGCACCTTCGATGCGGGCTCGGGCACCCCCAGGCGCTCGCCCGGATTGAAGGTGATATAGAGCCCCGATTCCTTCGCGGCGCCCTCAGGCGCCTTCTCCTCGTCTGCCATGATCCTCCCTGTCCTGGAACTATGCAGATGGTTCCAGCCTCTGACGTATGCATTCCAGACTTCCCGACCGCTTGCAGTCGGTTAAGCGCCGCTGCGCAGCCTCTGGTGCATACTGTAGATAATATGTGTACAATAACACATTTGTAAGTTTCGGCTTATCTGTCCGCGCATCTGCTGCGGCACATCACAGTAGTTTGGAGCTTCGCTATGAGCACAAAGACTGCAGATGCCCATCAGAAGGTGACAAGGAAGAGCACAAGCACCATACCGCTGAGCATGGGCATGATCCTCGTCACATTGGGCGTCGTCTATGGAGACATCGGCACCTCGCCGATGTACACCATCAAGGCCATCATCTCCGGAAACGGGGGCTTGGCGACCATCGATGAGGACGTGATCCTGGGCGCCCTCTCGCTGATCATCTGGACCATCACGCTGATCACGACCGTGAAGTACGTCCTGATCGCCATGAAGGCCGACAACCACGGAGAAGGCGGCATCTTCGCCCTCTACAGCCTGGTGCGCCACTGCGCGAAGTGGCTCATCCTCCCGGCCATGATCGGAGGCGCGGCGCTTCTCGCCGATGGCATCCTGACGCCGGCTGTCACGGTCACGACCGCCATCGAGGGCCTGCGCACGATCGATCTGGGGCAGCGCCTCATCGGCGACAACCAGCACATCGTCGTCGGCATCACGATCGTGATCCTCTGCATCCTCTTCATGATCCAGCGCGCCGGCACCTCCTCGATCGGCAAGCTCTTCGGGCCGGTCATGACCATATGGTTCGGGTTCCTCGGCATCACAGGGCTCCTCAACATCGGGGCCGACCTCAATGTCCTGCGCGCCCTGAACCCGGTCCGCGCCATCACCTTCCTCTTCTCCGACAAGAATGCTGCCGGCATGATGGTGCTCGGCAACGTCTTCCTCTGCACGACCGGCGCCGAGGCCCTCTATTCCGATATGGGCCATGTCGGGAAGGCGAACATCTACGCCTCCTGGCCTGTCGTGAAGACCTGCCTCATCCTCAACTACCTGGGCCAGGGCGCCTGGGTCCTCGGCAACAAGACCGACCCGGCACTCCTTGCCTTGGGCGACTCCATGAACCCGTTCTTCCAGATGCTTCCTGAGATCTGGCGCCCCTTCGCGGTCATCCTCTCGACCTTTGCCGCCATCATCGCCTCGCAGGCGCTCATCACGGGCTCCTATTCAATCGTCTCCGAGGCAATCCGCCTCAACCTCCTGCCCCACATGAAGATCACCTACCCGTCCGAGACCAAGGGCCAGCTCTACATCCCCCTTGTCAACAACATCATGTGGGTGGCCTGCATCTTCGTCGTCCTGCTCTTCCAGAGCTCCTCGCACATGGAGGCAGCCTACGGCCTCGCCATCACGCTCACGATGCTGATGACGACAATACTGCTGTACACCTACCTCTCCCAGATCCGCCACAAGCATGCGCCGGCTGTCGTCTTCCTGATCTTCTTCGGCGCCCTCGAGCTCACGTTCTTCTTCTCGAGCCTGACGAAGTTCATGCATGGCGGCTACTTCACCGTCCTCATGGCGACGCTCATCTTCATCGTCATGTATGTCTGGCGCCGCGGCACCGCCATCGAGCGCACCCAGTCCGTCTATCTGCCTGTCAAGGACTATGTCGGCCAGCTTGCCGAACTGCGTGACGACTCCTCCTTCGACTACCTTGCCGACAACCTCGTGTTCCTGACGAACGACTCCTCGCCTGACAAGCTCGACCGCGACATCCTCTACTCAATCCTCGACAAGCGCCCGAAGCGTGCCCGCGCCTACTGGTTCCTGAATGTCACCGTCACCGATGAGCCGAACACCCTCGAGTATTCGGTCAACAGCTTCGGCACCGACTTCATCTTCAAGGTCCAGCTGCGCCTCGGCTTCCGCGTGAACCAGCGCGTCAACGCCTTCCTGCGCCAGATCGTCGGCGACCTCGTGGCGAACCACGAGCTCTCGAAGCAGGACCACCACTACTCGATCTACCGCGACCCGGGCACCGTGGGCGACTTCCGCTTCATCATCCTCCACAAGGCCCTTGCCCCTGAGACGGCGCTCTCCGGCATGGACTACCGGATCATGATGATGAAGTACGCAATCAGGCACATGTGCGGCTCCCCTGCCCGCTGGTATGGCCTCGAGAACTCGAGCATCATCTACGAGTTCGTGCCGCTGTTCACCCGTGCCAAGGCAGCGCCGACCCTGAAGCGGGTCGCACCTCCCGACACGACCGGCACCTCCCCGATCCTTGCCAAGCAGGAGGACGACGAGGACATCTTCTCCGACTCTGTTGCGGATGAGACCGCAAGCATGACAGCGATCACGGAGCAGTCCGTGATTGGCGGCGACACGGCTGTCTTCCGTCCGCTCAGCGATGAGGACATCGAAGAAGAAGAGGGCTCGGATCAGGCTGACGGCAAGTAGCTGCCCTCTTTCCAGAACGCAGAGACCCCCTCTGAAAAACTCCAGAGGGGGTCTCTTCATATGCAGGGAATGTGCGCACACGAGATACTATGCGGACAGTGCCTCAATCCGGCTAGCGCTTCTCCAAAAGATGCTCCAGCGTCTGCGCCACCCCATCCTCGTCGTTCGAAGGGCAGACGATATCGGCAGCCGCCTTCGTCTCGAGCTCGGCGTTCTCCATCGCGACGCCCAGGCCTGCTGCCGCAAGAAGAGGCGCATCGTTCAGCCCATCGCCGAAGGCAAGGGAATCCTCGATAGGGATGCCGAGATGGCCGCAGAGCCACCTCAGGGCCGCGCCCTTGCTGCAGCCGCAATCGAGCACCTCTATGTCATGCGGCACCGAGGTGGTCCAGGCAAGGGTGGGATCCTCCCCGATGGCGGCAATCACCGCATCCCGGTCCTCTTCCGTATGCCAGAAGAGCGTCACGCGCTCTACCTTCCCGCCATCCCGCTCGAGGCGGTCCAGGATCTCGTCGCACGTCTCGTCGGTCACGGTCCTGAAGCCTTTCACGGCCTTCAGCGTATAGGCGTCGATACCGAAGGAATCCATCCGCTCGAAGGCAGGACGGCTGGACCAGATCTTCCCATCCGCAAAGATATCGAAGGTCACATCGAGTGTCCGCACCCGCTCCCAGAGCTGGCGGGCACGGCAGGCCCCCAGCAGCACCTCGTGGAGCGTCTCGCCATCCTCAACCCGCAGGATCTTCGCCCCGTTCGAGCACACGGCATAGTGGCAGGCATCAAGCGACAGGAGCTCTTCAGGGATGCCGGTAAGGGCCCGACCCGAGCAGGGCACGAATTCGATGCCCTGCTCCCCCAGCTCCACAAGCGCTCTGCGCGTCCGTGGACTCAGCGTCTTGTCAGTTGCGAGCAGCGTCCCATCGAGGTCGGAGAAGACCACCCTTACGTCCAAATCCGCGACTCCTTGGCACGTTCAGCCAGCGGCACATACTCATTTTCAGGCATGTAGGAGTTGTAGGCAGGACGAATGATCCTGCTCGAGCCATAGAGCTCCTCCATGCGGTGCGATGCCCAGCCAGCCATGCGGGCGATTGCGAAGATTGGCGTATACATCTCCTCGGGGATGCCGAGCATCGAATAGACGAAGCCTGTATAGAGGTCGATGTTCGCGCAGATCGGCTTCGTGATGCCCTTCACATCGCGCATCACCTGAGGGCCAAGGTCCTCGATGCGCTCGATCAGGTTGAGGCGCTCCTCCTGGCCCTTGATCTTCGCAAGCTTGCGGGCATACTTCTTCACAAGCTGGGCCCTCGGGTCGGAGAGCGTATAGACCGCATGGCCAAGCCCGTAGATGAGGCCGGACCGGTCGAAGGCCTGCCCCTGCACAATCTGGGCAAGATAGGACGCAATCTCGTCGTCGTCCTCCCAGTTCCCGACATGGGCCCCGATATCGTCGATCATCTCGCCGACCTTGGAGTTCGCGCCGCCGTGCTTCGGCCCCTTGAGCGAGCCGATGGCTGCCGAATAGGCGGAATAGGCATCGGTGCCCGAGCTCGAGAGTACACGGCAGGAGAAGGTCGAGTTGTTGCCGCCGCCATGCTCGGCATGGAGCATCAGCATCACGTCGAGCATCATGGCCTCTTCGTGCGTGAATCCCTCATCGCCCCTGAGGATATCGAGGACGGTCTCCGCCATCGAGAATCCCGGCTCTGCAGCTGGCACGACGAGGCGGGCATTCTCCTCGGCAGCGCGGTTCGCTGCCTGGGCGATCGCAGCGATGCGGGGCAGGCGTCCGAGCATCGAGAGCGCGACATCCACCTCATGCTCAGGCGAGGTGTCATCAGGAATAGGATCGAAGGCATAGAGCATCAGGACGGAGCGGGCCATAACGTTCATGATGGAATGGGAGCGGGTCCTGCGCGGGAAGACGCCGAGGAAGTCCGTCGGGAACTCGCGCCTCGAGTCGATGCGTGCCTTGAAGTCGTCGAGCTGGTCAGGCGTCGGCAGGGCGCCAGAGATCAGCAGATAGGCGATCTCCTCGTAGCCGAAGCGGTCCTCCTCCTGCGGATGCGAGACGAGGTCGCGGATATGGTAGCCACGGTAGATGAGGTCACCCTCATCGGGCACGAGCTTGCCGTCCACCTTGTTGTAGCCATGGACATTCGAGATGGTGGTGAGTCCCACCAGCACGCCGGAGCCATCCGCATTGCGGAGGCCACGCTTCACATCGTACTTGGCAAAGAGCTCGTTCGGCACCTCGTCAATGGCACGGAATCCGACATAGAGCTGGTCCGATACTGGAGGCCTTCCCAAGCTGACGCTGGGCATCGGGTATGAGTCGCCCATGAGACGCAGCGCCGACGTCTCGGTGGAATCGAGGATGGCGCCACGGCGATGCTCCTTGCCCGGTACGATCTTCTGCATGGAAGGTGCAGTGGGCATATCGTGCTTGGATGCTTCTGGCCCGCCACCCTTATGAGTGTCGGGCTCCTTTTCGTCCTTGGACATGCTGCCTCCCAGGTTTCTGTTCTAGAGCCGGTACATGAAGCGGAAAACCTCTTCGCGCTGGAGCGTGATCTGCACGCCGAGCTTCTGCGAAAGGTCCGCAAGCTCCGCCTGGAGAGCCTTGAACGAGACATCGGTATCCTTCAGGTCCACCAGCATGGTCATCGTGAAGATGCCCTGGAGGATGGTCTGGGAGATGTCCAGGATGTTCGCATCATGCTCAGAGAGCACGCCTGTCACCGCTGCGACAATGCCCGACCGGTCGCTGCCCAGCACCGTGATGATGGCGCGGTTCTGCGCTTCGTCCTCGTTGTAGTCCATGAAGCCCTCCCTCGACGGTTGCATGGTATTGATTGTATCCGAGGCCATAGACTTGTATCGCCCCTGTGCCCTATTGTTAACAGGCAACGTATATAAATAATGCATTCATGTCCTTGGGAGGCACCCCCGCTCCTTGCCATCTGTTCGACTGCATCCCCTATAATGCAGGCGTCCATCGATGCAGTCAGGCAAAGGAGGCTGGCATGAAAAAGAGGAAGCGGGGCGCCAGAAAGCGCCTTCTCATCGCAATATTGGTGGTGGCAGGCGCCATCGGAGGATTCTTCGCATGGTCAGCCCTGAAGCCAGCTGCCCCTGCAAGCTACACCACGTCCACGCCGACCGGCGGCGCGATCGAGGCCCGCTATCTCGCCGAGGGCACGCACAGCGTCGCCGAGAAGGACTATGCCGTGCTGGAGAGCTACAAGCGCTATGAGGTGTGGTATCCCGCAGATCTTGCAGACGGCGAGCGCTGCCCCATCGTGGTCGTCTCCAATGGGACCGGCGTCCCTGCGAGCAAGGCCAAGGCCGTCTGGGAGCACTATGCCTCCTGGGGCATGGTCGTGATCGCGACCGAGGAGGGCTATTCCTGGAATGGCTTCTCCTCCGAGATGTGCGTCCGCTTCGCCGAGAAGCTCGATGCGCAGGAGACGATTGGCGATGAGGAGGGCAATGCCCTGGTCGGGCACCTCGACCTCTCCCATATCGCAGCCATTGGCCACTCCCAGGGAGGGGTCGGCGTCGCAAATGCCCTCTCCTCGTGGGACCATGCCGGAAGCTATACCTGCTGCGTGATGCTCTCGCCCACCAACCTCGATCTGGCGCACAGCCTCGAGTGGGACTATGACCCGACCAAGATCTCGGTTCCGACGCTCATCATGGCATCGACAGGCCAGACCGATGCGGGTCTCGTCGTCTCAAAGGACCAGCTCCGTGCCATCTACGACGAGATCGCGTCGCCTCAGAAGTTCATGGCACACCGGAACGACTGCGACCATGGAGAGATGCTCTACCGTGCCGATGGCTACGTGACCGCCTTCCTCCTCTGGCAGCTCGAAGGCGACGAGGAAGCAGCGGCCGCCTTCACTGGCACGAATCCGGAGCTTGCCCAGAACAGCCTCTACGAGGACGTGGCGCTCTCGCAGGGATAGCTTTGCAGCAGCAGCCGCTAGAGCCTTCCTCCTCTGAGATACCAGACCGCGATCTGGGTGCGGTTATGGAGGCCGAGCTTTGCCAGGATGCTGGAGATGTGGTTCCTGAGCGTCCCTTCGCTCATGCAGAGGGCATCCGCTATCTCGCCGTTGCCCTTCCCCTCGGCGATGGCACGGACGACCTCCTGCTCGCGGGATGTGAGCCCTTCCAGGATGGAGGGTTCCTCCGGCAGATTCGTGGGCGTGCCGGAGAGCTGGGCCGCCCGCGCGAGGACCTTGCCTTCGAGGACGCTCTGCCCAGCCATAACGACACGGAGCGCCGGAGCGATTGTGGCCACATCCTGCTTGATCAGATAGCCCTTCGCGCCAAGCTTCAGGGCCTGCACGATGTATTCGTCGTCCGAGAAGGTCGTGAGGAAGACGATGCGGGCAGCCGGATCCAGGGCCAGGATATCCTCTGCCGCCTTCATCCCGCCATGCTCCCCCATCTGGATATCGAGGAGCGCGATATCTGGCTCGAGCTCCCGATAGAGCGCCACCGCCTCCGTGCCGTCCGTGGCGCAGCCGACGACCTCGATATCAGGCTGGGCGCCCAGGATGGTGGCAAGCGAGCGCACGACGATGCGGTCGTCATCTGCGATGACAATCCTCATGAAGATCCCCTCCCTGTCCTGGGGATGCTGGCGAAGACCCGGAAGCGCCCCGCCTTGGATGCTATCGCAAAGACACCGCCCAGCTCTTCGCAGCGTGCCCGCATGCCGGCGAGCCCCATGCCACGCTCCTCGAGCCCTTCTGTGCCCTCGGGCACCGCCCCATCATTCTCGCAGCTGATCTGCCACATGCCCGGAAAGCTCCTGACCCGGATCTCAGCATGCTCTGCATGGGCATGGCGGGCGGCATTCGTGAGTGCCTCTCGTCCGAAGCTCACGAGGAAGCGCCGGATTGCGACAGGGGCATCCCGCTCGAGATCGCAGGCGACCGTGACATGCACGATGCCCGATTCGCGGGCCAGGCGCCCAAGCGCTGCCTTCGCATCGAGCCCTGTGTCCTCCAGGGCATGGACGCTTGCCCGCATCGAGCTCAGAGCTTCATTCAGGCCTTCCGAGAGATCGGAGAGCTCCTCTTCGACCCCATCCTCCCCCTGATGCACGATCTTCAGGGCCTCCACCTGGAGCAGGAGCCTCGTCAGCGTATGGCCGACCGAATCATGGATGCTCCGTGCGATGCGCGTGCGCTCTGCAAGCTCCGCTGCGTGCACCTCGTCGTTTCGTGCTTCATCGAGCTCGGCATTCTTCGCCCTGAGCGCCAGCAGATCGTCCGAGAGCGCATCGCGTGTCTCATGGAGATCCCGCTCGGCAGCGGCAAGGCGCATGGTGCGCTCCGAAAGCAGGCAGGACCCTGCGACCGCCGCCACGAGCGCCGCATCCCAGGCAATCGCCTCAGGCATCCGCAGGGCCTGGGGCAGCGTGGATGCAAGCGATGCCCAGAGGGCGCCCTTCCCGAAGGCACGCTCGCTATCGTAGGCAGCAAGCGGCACAAGGAAGAAGGCTCCTGGCACGAGGGCGGAAGCCACAAGGAAGGCTGCTACGGCCACCTGGGCTGCCCGCCTATGCGCAGGCCAGGCCAGCTCGAAGAGAGCCGAGGCAGAGATGCCCGCTGCCATGCCCACGGCTGCCGCAGCATCGATCGCTCCTCCGCCGGCCATCAGCACGGCAGAGAAGGCGAGCGCCACGAGCTTGTCCACCAACTCATCCATGCCTTCCAGTATATCGGCAGGACCTGTGTTCCCCATGGCTCGATCGGGAGGCATGACAAATGTCATGGGCAGAAGGTGACAGCGCTCACTTATCCAGAAGCTCCCAATCCCCGATACTGGAGCCATCCTCCAGAAAGGGGACGCCATGCCAGACAGAACGCCCATTGTCCGCATCGACAATCTTGTGAAGCGCTATCAGGAGCTCGTCGCCGTCGACCACCTCTCCCTGAAGATCGCCCCCGGCGAGATCTTCGGCCTGCTCGGCCCGAACGGCTCGGGCAAGACGACGACCATCAGCTGCATCCTCCAGCTTCTGAGATACGACCATGGGACGATCGAGCTCTTCGGCGAGCCGATGGCAGCCGACCGCTATGACCTGAAGCGGAGGATCGGCATCGTGCCCCAGGACATCGCGGTCTTCGACGAGCTCTCCGTCCGCGAGAACATCGATGCCTTCTGCGCGCTCTATGTGGAAGACCGGAAGCGGCGCCGTGCCCTCGTCGACGAGGCGATCTCCTTCGTCGGCCTAGAGAGGTTCGAGAAGTTCCGTCCCGCCAAGCTCTCAGGCGGCCTGAAGCGCCGCCTCAACATCGCCTGCGGCATCGCCCACAAGCCCGACCTCATCATCCTCGACGAGCCGACCGTCGCCGTCGACCCCCAGAGCCGCCAGGCCATCCTCGATGGGATCCATGGCCTCAACAAGGAAGGCGCCACGATCATCTATACTTCCCACTACATGGAGGAGGTGGAGCAGCTCTGCTCCCGCATCATGATCATGGACCATGGCGGCGAGGTCGCAAGCGGCACCGCCGATGAGCTGAAGGCCCTGATCTCGACCGGAGAGCGCATCTCGATCGAGGTCGGAGCGGTGCCTTCTTCCGTGCTCAGCCAGATCCAGGCGCTGCCCGAATGTGCCAGCGCTTCCCTGGCAGACGGCATGCTCAGGATCGACTGCCGCCACGGGGCCCACAACCTGAGCGACATCCTCTCCGTCCTCGCCGCTGCTGGTGTCCCCATGGGCCGGGTGCTCTCCGAGCCGCCGACCCTGAACGATGTCTTCCTCGAGATCTGTGGCCGCGACCTGCGCGACCAGCTCTGAAGGAGGTGCACCATGGCCGCAAGCTTCAGGACCAGCCTCCTCGCCCTCATGAGGGATAAGGGCACCATCTTCTGGACCCTCCTCTTCCCGATCATCCTCTCGACGCTCTTCATCTTCATGTTCTCCGGCATCGAGGAGAACTATGCCGCCATCACCTCGCGCCTGGGTTTGATCGAAAGCTGCGATCTTTCCCAGGCGCCCGGCCTCGAAGAGACGCTCGATGCGGTCTCGGATGCCGGTTCGGATGAGCATATCGTGGACCTCACGTACTTCGGAAGCGAAGAGGAGGCTGAAGCGGCGGCGCGCGAAGGCGCAATCGATGCCTATCTGACCCTCTCGTCCGAAGGCACGCCCGAGCTCCACATCGGCCAGCAGGCCGCCCGCCTCCCGATGTCGGTCCTCGAGAGCGTCCTCGACACCTATCTCCATACCGCCCGTGCCATGGAGGAGGCAGCCAGGATGCATCCCGAGGCAGCTGTGTCAGGAGAGCTGGCCCAGGCCTTCATGGGCGCCGCCCAGAAGACGGTCCGGGTGAGCTATACGAAGACCGCCCCCAATCCGAATGTGCGCTACTACTATGCCCTCCTTGCCATGTCGGCAGGCTTCGGCTCCTTCTTCGCCCAGATCACGATCAGGCGCCTCATGGCGCCTCTGAGCCCGGTCGGCGCCCGTCAGACGCTGGGCGCCATCCCCCGCTGGAAGATGCTTGGCGGAGCCCTTGCGGCTTCCTTTGCCTGCCAGCTTGCCTGCCTGATTGCCGCCACCCTCTACATGCATCTTGCAGCCGGCGTCGACTTCGGCGACCGCCTCCTGGGCGTGATCCTGGCGCTTGCGCTCTCGACCTTGGTTGCCTGCTGCGCTGGGGCCTTCGCCGGCACCTTCCTCCACATCGAGACCGGCATGCTCTCGGGCATCATCACCCTGCTCTCGCTCTTCACGGGGCTCTATGGGCAGCCCTCCCAGCAGCTCGCCGACGCCGTCGAGGCGGCCGTGCCCGCCCTTTCCCATCTCAATCCGCTCTGGCAGATGGCCCATGCCTTCTTCTCGCTCCTCTATTACCGCACCCTCGATGCGTTCTTCCGGAACTGCTTCGCCCTTCTGGCCATGAGCCTTGCCTTCTTCATCCTGGCCGCCCTGCGCATGAGGAGGATGAGCTATGAGCATCTGTAGGACCCATCTCAAGATCCTGGCCGGACACCGGATCTACATCCTCATCTATCTGGGGATGCTCTCAGTCTTCGCCCTCCTGATTGCGCTGCCCTATGCAGGCTCCCAGACGGTCTTCACCGCAGAGGCGGTCAAGGTCGCCGTGGTCGACCACGACGGATCGGCGCTCTCCCGCGCCCTCAGGAGCCGCATCGAGGATGGGAACGTGCCCGTGGAGCTGGCGGACTCCGATGATGCCATCCAGGATGCCCTCGCCCGCGACACGGTCTCCTATCTCCTCATCATCCCCGAAGGATGGGGCGAGGGGCTCGTCCAGGCTGCGCAGGCCGGAAGCGCCGCTCCCGACCTCAGCTCTGCGATCTCCTACCAGTCAGGGCAGGCGCATCTTATCGACCTCGAAGCTACGAGCTACGCCGATGCGCTCTATGGGCTGGCAGCATCAGGGACCACGGACCAGGCAGAGCTTGCTGCTTCCGCAGACAAGGCCTGGCAGGACGATGCAGAGGTCCAGATGGTCGCCGCTGAGGCCACGCCGCTTTCTGACGGCGTTATCGTAGCTGCCCTCTTCTCGAGCTATTCGCTCTTCTCGTCGATCACGATCGCGATCTCCTTGCTGATGGATGCCATCCACAAGCCAGCCATCGAAGGAAGGCTCCTGGCGGCGCCCACGACGAGAAGAGCAAGGAACCGCGCTCTCTTCGGCACCTGCGCAGCTGTCGCGCTCATCGCCTGGGGCGTGAATGTCGCGCTGCAGTTCGTCTTCCTCGGCACTGGTGCGCTCGCGTCCTCCCCCGTACAGCTCGCCCTCGTCTATCTCGGCATGCTCGTGAATGCCCTCTGCGCAGCAGGCATCGGCTACCTGATCGGCCAGTTTCGGATTGGCGAGAACGCCGCCAATGCCTTTGCCAACGTGCTGGGCATGGTGATGAGCTTCTTGGGAGGCGCCTGGGTGAGCCTTCCAGCGCTGCCTGACGGCGTGAGGGCGCTTGCCCACTTCACGCCGACCTACTGGGTCTCGGAGGCGACTGGCGCCGCACAGACCCTGACGGAAGTGGATGCGCACGCATTGCTGCCAATCTTCGAGGACTTCGGCATCGCGCTCCTCTTCGCCTGCGCGATCGCGCTTGCAGGGATGGCGCTGGCCGCACGGCGGGCCGAGGGCGGCATCCAGGCCTGAAGCAGCACGGGAGGGGCCGCAGCACCATATGCGCTGAGGCCCCTCACTGCACTGCTCTGGCAAGCCTTCCCTATTCTGCGAACTGGCTGTTGTAGAGGGCGGCGTACTTCCCGCCCTTTGCCATGAGCTCGTCGTGGGTGCCCTGCTCGACCACATTGCCGCCTTCCATATAGAGGATCAGGTCGGCATCGCGGATCGTCGAGAGCCTATGGGCGATAACGAAGGAGGTGCGGCCCGCCATCAGCGCGTCCATCGCCTTCTGGACCTTCCGCTCGGTCCTCGTATCGACGTTCGAGGTCGCCTCGTCGAGGATCAGGAGCGGCGCCTTCTTCACCATCGCACGCGCAATCGTGATGAGCTGGCGCTGGCCAGCCGAGATCTCATCCGGATCGAGCATCGTGTCATAGCCATGGGGCAGCGCCTTCACGGCTCCCGCAAGGCCACAGGCTTCGCAGGCCCGATCGAGGTCCTCGTCAGTCACCCCTTCGATATTGAAGGCGATGTTCTCGCGCAGCGTGCCCTGGAAGAACCAGGTGTCCTGCAGGACCATCGCGAACTGGTCATGGACATTCTCGCGGGTCACATCGCGGGTCCTCACCCCATCGATCCTGATCGAGCCATGGTCGAGCTCATAGAAGCGCATGAGGAGGTTCACCATCGTCGTCTTGCCTGCGCCGGTCGGACCGACCAAGGCCACCTTCTGCCCCGCCTTGAGCTCTGCCGAGAAGTCGTGGATGATCTCATGCCCTGGCACATAGCTGAACTTCACGTGGTGGAACTGGACATCGCCTTTGACCGGGGTGCCCGAGATCGCACCCGTTGCAGGATCTCTCACCTGCCCGAGATGCTCCGTCTTGCCCGATTCGTCAGCCAGCTCCTCCTCGTCGAGGAAGCCGAAGATGCGCTCGAGCGCCGCTGCGATCGTCTCTATCGACGATGCTGCCTGGGAGATGTTCTGGAGCGGCTGCGTGAAGAGACGGATATAGACCATGAAGGCAACGACCACGCCGAAGCTGATCGAGCCCTGGATCGCCAAGGCGCCACCCACGAGGCACACCGCCACATAGGCGAAGTTGCCGATGAAGATCATGAGGGGCATCATCAGGCTCGAAAGGAAGTTGGAGCGCTCATTGGCCACGGCGAGGCGCTGGTTCAGGCCCGTGAAGCGCGAGCGCTCCTGTGCGGCGCCATTCGAGATGCGCACTACATCGAGGCTGCCTGCCACCTCCTCGACCTGGCCATCGACGGCAGCGAGCGCCTGCTGCTGCTCGGCGAAGTAGGGCTGCGACTTCCTGATGATGCCGCTCGTGAGGAGCGTGCCGAGAAGGGCGGCTGCGATGCCGGCTGCCGCCATTTGCCAGTTGGTCGCGAACATCATCGCCGCCGAGCCAAGAAGCTGTGCCACAGAGCTCACAATCGAGGAGAAGGACTGGTTGAGCGACATGTTGACCGAATCGATATCGTTCGAGAAAAGCGAGATGGTCTCACTGTTCGGACGGGCATCGAGATAGCTCAGAGGGAGCCGGTCGATCTTCCGGGAGAGATCCTCCCTCAGGTCCTTCGAGACATTCTGGATCACGCCGGCAATGATGAAGCCCTGGAAGAAGCTCAGGGCGAAGCCGATGAGGTAGATGACGGCGAGGAAGATCCCGAGCCGCTGGATCAGTCCCAGATCGATGGCGCCCGCAAGGCCTGCCTGGATCGCGTCAGCCATCTCGCCGAGATAGTTCGGGCCGATGAGGTTCATCGCTGCCCCGCCCAGAGCCAGGATGCAGGAGATGAGGAAAGGAACAGCATATCCCTTCGCCTTTCCATACCCCATGAAACGTCTGATCACCGAAGCCTTGCCTGCATCTGCACGCCCCGTGCTGGCGCGCTTCTTCTCATTCCTAGACATGGGCAGCCTCCTCAGCCGACATCTGCGAATTCACGATCTCCTGGTAGGGCTTGCAGCTCTTCAGCAGCTCCTCATGGGTGCCCTGGCCCACGACCCTGCCCTGGTCGAGCACCAGGATCTGGTCAGCGTCGCGTATCGTGGAGACGCGCTGGGCGACGATGAGGCGGGTCGTGCCTGCGCATTCACGCTCGAGGGCATCCCTGAGCGCACGGTCCGTGGCGAAATCGAGCGCCGAGAAGGAGTCATCGAAGACGAGGATCTCAGGCTTGCGTGCCAAGGCACGGGCAATCGCGAGGCGCTGGCGCTGGCCTCCCGAGACATTGCGCCCTCCCTGCTCGATGGTGGCATCGGTGCCTGCGGGCAGCGTCTGGACGAAGTCTGCCTGGGCGATCGCAAGGGCATCCTCGACCTCCTGGTCGCTGCGCGTGGCCGCAGCCTCGCCGTAGCAGATGTTGGTCTTCACGGTGCCCTTGAAGAGCGTCGCGGTCTGCGGGATGTAGCCCACCCGGTTGTGGAGGTCATCGAGATCGAAGTCCTGGATGGGCACGCCGTCGATCAGGACCTCTCCTCCCGTCGCGTCGAAGAGCCGGTCCACGAGCTGGACCAGGGTCGTCTTGCCCGAGCCTGTGGCGCCGATGAAGGCAATGGTCTCGCCCTGCTTCGCCTTGAAGCTCACATGGGAGAGCACACGTGCCCCATCATCCGGATAGCTGAAGGAGACATCGCGGAACTCGACCGTGCCCTGCTGGCTCTCATCGACCATGGCCCCAGCTCCCGAGACGATCGAGCTTGTGGTGCCTATGACCTCCTGGACGCGGCGTACAGAGACCTGGGCACGCGGAAGCATAACGAAGACCATATTGAGGAGCATGAACGCCATGATGATCTGCATCGCATAGTTCGAGAAGACGACCATCTCGGAATAGAGCGTGAGCTTCGCGGAGGCGCCTGCCGCCGCAATCAGGAAGGCGCCGATCCAGTAGACCGCAAGCGTGAGCCCCGAGCTGATTGCCGTCATCCCCGGGTTGATGACCGCCATCGTCTTGGTGGCGACCATGTTGTTGTCGGTGATGTCCTGGTTCGCGGCAGCGAACTTCTTCTGCTCATAGGCTTCGGCATTGTAGGCATGGACCGGACGGATGCCCTGGAGATGCTCGCGGACGAGGCGGTTCACGACGTCGTTCAGGCTCTGGATGCGCTGGAAGCGCGGCAGCACCACGACCACGGTCAGAACGAGCATCGCGACCACGCAGGCAGAGGCGATGGCGGTGGCTGCCGACCACTGTCAGGAATAGCCAATGATCTTCACGACTGCCCATACCGCCATCACAGGAGCCTTCACGATGGCATTGAGCCCCTGTGCCACGAGGTTCTGGATCTGGGTGATATCGTTCGTGCAGCGGTTCACGAGGGAGGCCGTGCCGAAGCGCTCGGCGTCGCCCTTGGAGAGCTCGAGGGTCTGCTCGAAGACCTTCTGGCGCAAGGTCTGGCCGAGGCCGGATGCCACCTTCGCTGCCAGATAGGCGACGATGGCGCTTGCGACCAGGCTGCCCAGGGCGCAGCCGAGCATGGCAGCAGCCTGTGCCAGAATCTCCTGCATCGTGGATCCCGGCGTCTCGACCAAGGTCGTGATGCGGGCGAGATAATCGGGCAGGGTGAGCTCGAAATAGGCTTCGGCGAAGATGCCGGCAACCGACAGGATCACCAGGATCCATTGCCGCTTCGTCAGGTAGCGCAGCACGCCGATCATAGGCAGACCACTCTTTTCTCTTTCACTAGCAACTCTTTCTACTATTAAATATTAGTCCGAAAAAAGAGCCGCACGTCGCGGCTCAGACAGGGCGCTATCCTGCCCTCAGGATGTCCGGACCTCCCCATCGTCCGCCTCGATCACCGCCTCGTTGATGTGCTCCAGAGGCGGCGAGTCGATGCCGCCACGCTCGCAGAGCATGCCTTCAATCTTGTCCATGAGGCGGATGAGCTCACGGGACTCATCGGGCGTCAGCGCATCGAAGATCTCCTCGATGTGGCCGACCGCTGAGACCAGGTTGGCACGGGCATAGGCAGAGCCTGCCTCGGTCGTATGCACGACGATGCCCCGGCGGTCCTCAGGATTGATCTCGCGGGTGATGAAGCCCTTCTTCTCGAGGGAGCGCAGCGTGTTCGCGATGCGGGCGGGGCTCACCTTCAGGCGGCGCGCAAGCTCCGAAGGGGCAAGGCCATCCTGCTCGTAGCTGAGCGTCCCCAGGACCCCCATCTCCCCACGGGAGATGTTGGGCTTGTCCGCCATGACCGTATGCTCCATCACGACCGTGGTGCGGAAGAAGCTGGTGGCAAGATCTGCCCTCTCGGAAGAGGAAAGCATATCACGCGCAGCCCTGCTCTCCATGGGCCCTCCTTCCAGCTGCCTTCTCCTTACGCCACCATGCTACCCATCCCTGGAATCGATTACGTCCTAAAAGCTATTTCTATTGGAAATTGTTTATGGATTCATCAGCTTCTCCACAGAACGGCGCATGCCGGCATTGAGCTAGAATGATGCAATCGGAGAGCGTCTGCAAGGAGGCCAGAGCCGTGATAACGAATGAGCGCCCTGCCGCCTTCATGGATGCCGTGCTCGCGATCGTGATGACCAGACTGGTGCTGGAGCTGGCACATCCGGCAACGGCGAGCATCGAAGGATTCCTTGCCCTCAAGCACGAGCATTTCGCCTACGCCGTCTCCCTCTTCTGGCTCGGCTCGATGTGGGTCAGCATCACGACGGAGCGGGATGCCATCGAGCGGGTCGACCGCCATGTGCCCTGGCACATGATCGTGCTGCCCTTCTTCTCGTCGCCTATCCCCTATGCCACAATCCTCGTGAGCGAGGACTTCGGCTCTGTGGCCTATCAGTCCTTCTACGGCATCATCGTTATGGCCCTGACCTTTGCGAACCTCAGGCTGGGGCGTGCGGCCGAGCAGGCAAATGCTGGAATCGAGAAGGTCGATACGGCCCAGATGCACCGGCGCCAGCGTCTTCTTGCCATCGACTGCCCCACGAAGGCCATAGGCCTCCTGATCTGCATATCCGTCTGGCCGCCAGCGATGGCGATCGCAGTCGCCGTGGCAGCAGCCTTCATCACGATAGGCGTCCATCTCCCCCAGCAAGAGGATGCATGAAGCGCGCTACCGGAAAGCGAGAGCCATGAGCACACGTTATGAGCAGCTGAAATCCTATGCCCCTTCCGCCATAGCCGTCCTCGACTGCGAGACGACAGGCCTCCATGCGGACAAGGGCGATGAGATCGTATCCCTCACGATCGCCGATGGCACAGGCACCATCCTCTTCGACGAGCTGATCTGCCCCGAGCGCCGCAAGAGCTGGACGAAGGCCCAGGAAATCTCCGGCATCAGCCCCGAGATGGTGCAGGGGAAGAAGACCCTGGCCGAGCGCAAGGGTGAGATCTGTGCCCTCCTCGAGAAGGCCCAGCTGCTTGTCGGCTACAACCTGAGCTTCGACCTTGCCTTCCTCAGAGCTGGCGGCATCACGCTTCCCGAGGTGCCCCGCTTCGATGTGATGAAGGAGTTCGCCCGGGTCCATGGGGAATACGACCCTGCGCACAAGGACTGGAAGTGCGTGAAGCTCTCCGAGTGCGCCGAATACTATGGCTACGCCTTCAAGCCCCACAGCTCTGCCGAGGACACGAAGGCGACCGCCTTCTGCTTCCGCGAGCTTCTGGCAGACCCCTGGTTCGAGAAGCCCCGAAAGAAGCCGATGAAGGCTGTCGACTTCCAGACGGGCAAGGAGATCTGGGATTACGGCGACGAGGAGGAGCGGCTCTACATCTCCAAGGCCGAGAAGAAGAAGCATGCACAGAAGAAGCAGGAGGCCGATGAGGAGGAGCCTGACGAGCTCTCGGAGCACGACTGGCTGAAGCCCACGAAGACCAAGATCGTCATCCTCCTCCTTGCTGCCGTCGGCTTCGTGATCGCCGGCGACCCGCAGGGCTCGCTTGTCTGCATCTTCCTGCTCGGCTTCCTCTTCATCCCGAGGAACCGGGATGCAGCGCATGGGGCAGCAGGTACCGGCAAGCAGCGGAAGGGCACCACGAAGCGCAGGAGCCAGAAGCGCTGAGGAAAGGCCGCTGAGCGCTCAGCGGCCTTCATCCTGGCTATCTACGGAATGCCGGCTGGCGCTATTTTGTGCCGACCTCGAAGAGGAGCTCGCCCGGCTTCACGACAGGATGCGATCCCAGCTTCACGGACTCGTCCACCTCGTAGCTGATGGGGCCGAGCTCATCGGAGTTCGTCACCATTACGACGACCGTGTCCTTGTAGCCGGCATCGATGATGCGCTCGTCGTCGAAGGCCACGAGCGCCTGCCCAGCCTTCACCTCGTCGCCCTCCTGAACGAAGCGGACGAATCCCCGTCCGTTCATCGAGACGGTGCCGATGCCGATATGGATCAGGACATCGATCCCCTCTGCCGTCGTGATGCCAATGGCATGGTTCGTGACCGTCGTGGCACGGATGCGGCCTGCGACCGGCGCATAGACGATCTCGCCCGATGGGGCGATCGCAAGGCCCTTGCCGAAGAGGCCCATGGATTCGACCTCGTCCCTCACGATGGTGCCGGCAATCGGGGAATGGATGGTGCGGGGCTCGGCAGCATAGCTCAGGGACTCCGGTGCCTTCGAGGAGTACTCAGGGTTCGAGGCGAAGCGCTCAATGATGTTCATATATGATGGCCTTCCGACAAAGCATTGATATGCATGGCTATCCAAGTATGCACAATCCGATACCAGTTGGCTGCCCCAAATGGACATTCATCACAGATATATCGGCAGGCGGCACTGATTGGCTATTTCTTGCCCTTCAGGTTCTTCGGATTCACGGAGATGCCACCCTGCGAGCGTCCGCCACGGACAATCTTCCCGGTGCCGGCATGCATGCGCCGCTTGAAGCGCGCCCATCTTTTCGCCATCGACTCGGACGAATTCGAGCGCAGGGAGAGGAGCGGCAGCGCCGCCAGGACCGGCAGGAAATACTCGACCGCGCGCCACACGACGTAGCCTGCTGCCACATTCGCATCGCCGAACATCCCGCCAAAGAGCACCGCGAAGCCGCCCTCGGCGCCACCGGTGCCGCCCGGCAGCGGGATGGCAGAGGTCAGGAGCTCGAGCATCGAACCGGCCGTGAGGCAGGTGAGCAGATCCGGGTCCTGGCCGAAGGCATGCAGCACGAACCAGGGCAGCGCATAGAGGCAGGCAAGCTGCAGGAGCGTCACGACAAGCGTGAGGCCCAGCTCGGGGAGGTTCTTCGCAGCGCCGCGGAAGCCCTTCGAGAACTCCTCGACCTGCACGGTCGCCATCTCCTTCCACTTGTCCGGATCCTTCATCCAGCCGTGGCTGGTCGCGAACTTGATGATCCAGAGGCCGACCTTCGTGACGATCTTCGGGAAGAAGCAGACGAAGAGCAGGGCCCCGACCTCGACCACCTTGAAGCCGAAGAGCAGGAGCGCCACCAGCCAGGCAGCGTCGGCATAGGTGTCCATGAACCACTGGCCACGGAAGATCAGCATGAGGGCGGCGAAGATGCCCTCGCCTGCCTCGTAGATGATGAAGCGGGTGTATTGGACGGCGCCAGCCGAGCCGACCGAGAGGCCGGCACGCATGAGGCGATAGATCTGGGCAGGGGCGCCGCCTGCCCCGTTCGGGGTCAGGTTCGAGAAGAAGATTCCCGATGCCTCGACGCTCATGAGGTCGCGGATGCCGAGAGGGCAGGTGGGGTCCTTGATCACGGCAAGGACATAGGCGCTGACGCCGAAGAAGTAGTACACGACGTAGGCCAGGCAGGCACCGACGACCCAGGCCTTGTCGAGGGAGCCAAGGGCTGCCATGAACTCGCCGAACTGGCCGGAGATCACGAGGTAGGCGACATAGACGACCGCGACAGCCGCAAGGAAGACGACGCTCTTGCGCACGGATCCCATGCGCTCCTTCTCGCTCGCCGCATCCTCTTTCGCGATGGCTGCCTTGGCCTTCACGGAGGTCTTCGGCTTGGGCTTGGGCTTCGCCTTCGGTGCGGCAGCAGACTGCATCGCTTTCTGTGTGGATGCCTGGGGCACAGGTGCGGAGGCTGCTGCAGACGATGCAGCCTTCGTCTTCTTCATGTCTGTCTTCGGCTTGTCAGCCACATCGGCTCCTGTCTTCAGGCATGTCCATCAATATCTGAAAGTTCCTACCCTATCTGGTCCGCTTGCGTACCGGTTCAGGAAAGTTCATGCAAGAAAACCTCGCCGTAGCGCTCGAGCTTCACCTGGCCGACACCCGAGATGGCAAGGAGCTCCTCTTCGGTCTTCGGCCGCCTTCTCACCATTGCCCGCAGGGTCGCATCGGAGAAGACCATGTAGGGTGCGATATGGCGCTCGTCGGCAAGCTGCTTGCGGAGGGCCCTGAGGCGCTGGAAGAGCTCCTCGTCGTCTGCACCTTCATCCCAGTCGTCAGAGGCCTCGCTTCTCCCTCCCCTGCCAAAGGAGGACGTGCGGGCAGCTGGAAGCTCAGCGAGCTTCGGCACGCAGACCGAGCAGCTCCCGCAGTTCTCGGGGAGCTCGGCCGCATCCCCGAAATAGCGCAGGATCCGCTTCCTCAGGCAGGTCGTGCTCTGCGCATAGCCGATCATCGCGCCGAGAAGCCGCTCCCGCGCCTGTATCCGCTGCTGGAACTCCTGCTCCGAGAAATCGTCCGGTCGTTCTGTCTGGTCAATCAGGAAATGGGCAAGGCGGATGTCGCCTGCGCTCCAGAGCAGGATGCAGCTTGCCGGCTCGCCGTCGCGTCCGGCTCGTCCTGCCTCCTGGTAGTACTCCTCGAGCGTGAGCGGCAGCCCATCATTGATAACGAAACGGACATTCGACTTGTCGATGCCCATGCCGAAGGCATTGGTCGCGACGATGATCGGCATATCGTCCGAGACGAAGGCCTGCTGCGCGAAGAGCCGCTCATCGGGCGCCATGCCGGCATGGTAGCTGCCGCATCGCCAGCCCTCGCGGCGGAGCGCCTCTGCCACCTCGTCCGTCCTTTTGCGGGTGCGGCAGTAGATGATGCCCGACTCGCGCCTATGCTGCGCCAGGAAGCGGCCCATATAGGAGAGGCGCGCTGCTGGAGTGGCCTCGCGGACGATGAAGGAGAGGTTCGGGCGGTCGAAGCCGGTATGCACGACAAGCGGATCTGCGAGGCCGAGCCGCTCCACAATGTCGCGCTCCACCTTCGCGGTCGCCGTCGCCGTGAAGCCTGCCATCACCGGCCGCTTCGGCAGCATCTGCGCGAAATCGGCGATGCGCCGGTAGGCGGGGCGGAAGTCCTGCCCCCATTCGCTGATGCAGTGGGCCTCATCCACCGCAACAAGCGGTATCTTCGCCTTGCGCGCAAACGCGATGAAGGTTGGGTCCTGCAGGCGCTCAGGCGCCACATACATGAGGTCGTACCAGCCAGCCAGGGCGCGCTCAAGCACGATGGCCTGCTGGCGTGGATTGAGCGAGCTGTTGAGGTAGGATCCGCGGATGCCCGCCTCCTTGAGGGAGCGTACCTGGTCGCCCATGAGGGAGATGAGGGGCGAGACGACGATCGTGAGCCCTTCGGTCACTGCGGCAGGGATCTGGTAGCAGAGCGACTTGCCAGCCCCTGTCGGCATCACGGCAACCACATCCTGTCCGGAAAGGATGGCGCCGATGAGCTCTTTCTGCCCTGGACGGAACTCCTTGTAGCCGAAGTGGGTCTCGAGCGCCCTGTATGCCTCATCCATCCCTGGCATCGTCTCACAGAACCTTTCTGAATGTCATGCTCCCCCAAGCAGGAGCCTATCGGGAGCGTATAGAATGGGAACCGCGCCCGCCGCTGGCGGCCCGCATTTCCCTGAACTCATCAGCATGCCGCAGGCATGCTTCCCTTCCACCCAAGAAGAGCAGGTCTCCCATGGATCCCAAAGTATCGATTATAGTGCCTGTCTACAACGCAGAGAAAGGCCTCGAGCGCTGCGTCGACTCGATCCTGGGCCAAGACTTCCAGGATCTGGAGCTGCTGCTCGCCGATGATGGATCGACCGACCGCTCGGGCGCCATCTGCGATGCCTATGCCGCACGCGACCCCCGGGTCAAGGTCATCCACAAGCCGAACTCCGGCGTCTCGAGCACCCGCAACATCGCGATGGACCAGGCCCAGGGCGATTACATCCAGTTCCTCGATGCGGATGACTGGATCACGCCCGATGCGACGAAGCTCCTCGTCCGTGGCATGGAGGACAACAGCTGCGACATGGTGATTGCCGACTTCTACCGGGTCGTGGGCACCCGCGTCGCCCGCAAGAGCGACATCGACGCCGAAGGCGCCATCACCCGCGAGCAGTATGCCGACCTCATGATGGAGAGCCCCTCGGACTTCTATTGGGGCGTCGTCTGGAACAAGCTCTACAAGCGTTCCATCATCAATGGCCACCATGTCCGGATGGACCCCTCGATCAGCTGGTGCGAGGACTTCATCTTCAATATGGAATATGTCCTGCACACGAGCATGATCTATCCCCTCCATGTCCCGATCTACTACTACGAGAAGACGAAGGGGTCACTTGCCACCCAGGGCGCCTCGATCGCGAACACGATACGCATGAAGCTCAATGTGATCGAGTACTACAAGAGCTTCTACCAGCAGATCATGGACGAGGAGGACTACGCTGCCCGCCGTCCGGACATCTACCGCTTCTACATCGATTCGGCATCGGATGGCGGCGTGCTCCCCCGCCCCTTGAGCACGAAGCTCGGAAGCGAGCGCATCACGGCGCAGCTCGACCCCGACATGGCAGAAAACCCGCTCTCCCGCGAATACCTGGCCTCGAAGCTCCTCGACCGCTATCTCGATATCGCAGGGTGCGCCCATGACCTCGACCTCACCGACGTGCGGGTGCTCCTCTATCTCAGGGACTGCGGGTCTGCCGGCACGCCGCGGGAGATCGCAGAGTACACCGACAGAACCCAGGGACAGGTGAACCGCTCGTTGGGGCGGCTCCGGGGCAAGGGGTATATCACGGTCGGCAAGACGCGGAATTCCTCCGACGAGGAGAAGGAGGGAGCACGGAAGACCCAGGCGATCGAGATCGCTCCGGAATGCGAGCCGGTCCTCGCCTCGCTCGCCCAGGCACTCGCGGACTTCGATGATGCGCGCTTCGCCCACCTCGACCAGTCGGAGCGTGCAGAGGCTGAGGCGGCCGAGACCCTGCAGTATGGAGCCCTCGTCGAGAGCTTCTCCACGGCGCCTGAGCGCTCTGCCTCGACGGCGCTCCTGGTGCGGGCAAGCCAGGACGAGAACGCATGAGAAGAGCCGCCTGCGGCAGCAAGACATGCAGGCTCAGGCAAGCGTGACATAATGGGAAGTACCAGAGGGCACGATACGAGATGGGGATGAGAGAGATGGCAATCAGGGTCGTGGCGGATTCTTCCTCCAATGCCACCAAGATCGAAGGCATCGATTACCGGTGCGTGCCGCTCACGGTGACCTTGGACGGGACCGACTATCGAGACGACGAGGACCTCGACCTCGCCCGGTTCTGCGACCAGATGTCATTCTGCATGGGGCCGTCGTCGACCACCTGCCCGAGCCCCGATGCCTGGCTTGCCGCCTTTGATGGCGCAGATGAGATCGTCGCGATCGCGCTCTCGGCCCATCTTTCGGGATCGTGCAACTCGGCCCGCCTTGCCGCCCTCCAGTACCAGGAGGCACATCCCAAGGCGAAGATCGCCGTGGTCGACTCCCGCTCGGCCGGCGAGACGCTCGCCCTGATCGCCGCCCATGTCGGCACGCTCGAGCAGGAGGGGCTGCCCTTCGAGGAGCTCGTGCGCCAGCTCCAGGCCTACCAGTACCACACCCATGTCCTCTTCGATATCGCGGACCTCTCGAACCTTGCCCGGGGCGGACGCGTGAATCCAGCCGTCGCCCGCTTCGCGAATGCCCTCGATGTGCATGTGGTCGGCACCGGCAACCCCGAGGGCGAAATCGAGGTCCTGCGCAAATGCCGCGGCTTGCGGAAAGCGACGCAGACGATGATCCACGAGATGGAGATGCACCGCTATGCGGGCGGCAGGTGCTTCATCTCCCATGTGCAGAACCCAGGCGCAGCCGAGGCATTCCGCGATGCCCTGCTGAAGAAGTGGCCCGAGGCCGACATCGCGATCGAGCCCTGCCATGCGCTCTGCTCCTACTATGCGAACCGCAATGGCCTCATCGTCTCCTACGAGGATGGCAGGAAGATCGACTGCGACCGCGACCTTGCCGCCCTGGGAGCGCCGAGCCCGATCATCTAATCGGCGCCCGTGCCGAAGCGCTCCATCCAGCGCTCGGTCGTATCAGGAGAGAGCGCATGCTCTATCCCATGCGCATCCTCTGCGGCCGTCGCCGGATCCACGCCGAGCTCGTTCACGAGGAAATGCTCGATCGTGTCATAGCGGAGCTGGAGGGCCTGCCCCCTCTTCCTGCCCGCCTCCGTGAGGACGATGGGCGCATAGGGATCGGCTGTCACATAGCCCTGTGCAGCGAGAAGGTTCACGGCACGATGGACCGAAGGCTTCGATACCTTGAGGGCGCGGGCCACATCCACTGCACGGACCCTGCCGTCAGCATCTGCCAGCCCATAGAGCGTGCGCAGATAGTCCTCGAGGCTCGATGAATCCGTCTTCTCTGTCATGATGTGGCCTCCCCCATGTGGCTTGAAGAAACATGATAAGCCCAATAAGCCGGAAGAATGCGGCTTATTGGGCTTTCTTTTGTACCAATCTGTACGAGGGACCAAGCTAGGCAAGCCCCAGGAGCGTGCCTCCTCCGTAGATGATGAAGGAGACGACCCAGGCGATCGCGCACTGGAAGAGGACGATGCCCAGAGCCCACCTGCCGCCAAGCTCGCGCTTGATGGCGGAGATGGCTGCGACGCAGGGCGTATAGAGCAGGCAGAAGACGAGGAGCGACATGACGGCAAGCGGCGTGAGGGCACTTGTGAGCTCTGCCACGGTGCCGAAGAGGACCGAGAGCGTCGAGACGACGACCTCCTTCGCCATGAAGCCGGCGATCAGCGCGGTCGTGATGCGCCAGTCATTGAAGCCAAGCGGCGCGAAGATCGGCGACATCCAGCCAGCCACGACGGCAAGCAGGGAATCTGCAGGGTTCGAGACCATATCGAAGGAAGGGCTGAAGGATTCGAGCGCCCAGATGATCACGGCAGCAGCGAAGACGACCGTGAAGGCACGGGTCAGAAAGTCCTTCGACTTCTCCCAGAGGAGCTGGCGCACGCTCTTGGCAGAGGGCATGCGGTAGTTCGGGAGCTCCATAACGAAAGGAACAGCCTCGCCCTTCGCTACCGTGAGATGGGCGATCCTCGCACAGAGGATGCCGACGAGGATGCCGATGAGATAGAGGCAGACCATCACGAGGCCACCCTGCCTCGGGAAGAAGGCTGCCGTGAAGTAGCCGTAGATCGTGAGCTTCGTAGAGCAGCTCATGAAGGGCGTGAGGGCCACCGTGATCTTGCGGTCACGCTCGGAGGGCAGGGTGCGCGTTGCCATGACGGCAGGAACCGTGCAGCCAAATCCCATGAGCATAGGCACGATCGAGCGGCCAGAAAGGCCGATATGGCGAAGGAGCTTGTCCATAACGAAGGCGACGCGGGCCATATATCCCGTGTCCTCAAGCAGCGACAGAAAGAAGAACATGCAGACGATGTTCGGAAGTATTGGCAGCACCGTGCCGATCGCATTGAAGACGCCGTCGATTATCAGGGAATGGAGGACCGGATTGCAGTTGCCCGCCGTGAGCGCGCCGTCGCAGAGATCCGTTATCCAATTCACGAACATCGTGACGAGATCTCCCAGGAAAGGCCCGATCACGTTGAAGGTCAGGACGAAGATCGCCGCCATGATGAGGATGAACATCGGGATGGCGGTAAAGCGGCCCGTGAGGATGCGGTCGATTGCACGGGAGCGCTCTGTCTCCTTCGACTCCTGCGGCTTGATGACGCAGGCATCCACGACCTTGGAGATGAAGGAGAAGCGCATGTCGGCGATGGCGGCAGCGCGGTCGAGGCCACGCTCCTCCTCCATCTGGTGCACGATATGCTCGACCGCATCGAGCTCGTTCCCGTCGAGCTTCAGGGCATCGCGGATGGCAGCATCGCCCTCGACAAGCTTCGTCGCTGCGAAGCGGATGGGGATGCCAGCACGCTCTGCATGGTCCTCGATCAGGTGCATCACCGCATGGAGGCACCGGTGGACTGCTCCGCCATGGTCATGCACATCGCAGAAGTCCTGCCGCCCCGGCGTCTCCTGGTAGCGGGCCACATGGATCGCATGCTCGATGAGCTCGTCCACGCCTTCCCCGTTCACTGCGGAAATCGGGACGACCGGGAGGCCCAGCATGTCCTCCATGCGGTTCACCTTGACCGATCCGCCATTCTCCTGCACCTCGTCCATCATGTTGAGGGCGAGGACCATCGGCACGTTGAGCTCCATGAGCTGCATCGTGAGATAGAGGTTGCGCTCGATGTTCGTGGCATCCACGATATTGATGATGCCAGAAGGCTTCTCATCCAGGATGAAGTGGCGGCTCACGAGCTCCTCGGACGAATAGGGGCTCATCGAATAGATGCCCGGAAGGTCGGTCACGTCCGTATGGGGATGGCCGATGATGGCACCGTCCTTGCGGTCGACCGTGACGCCCGGGAAGTTGCCGACATGCTGGTTCGATCCGGTGAGCTGGTTGAAGAGCGTCGTCTTGCCGCAGTTCTGGTTGCCCGCCAGGGCAAAGGTCAGTGTGGCATCAGCAGGAAGCGCATGGGAGTGGTCGCTCGTGCGCACGTCCGTATGGCTGCCCTCAGAAGGCTCGCCGAGGCCTGGGTGGCTGTCTGCCGGCTCGCGCCGGAGCTCCTCCATGTGCTGCTCTTCCGCCTTGCGGGCCTCGTCCTGCTCCTTGCGGCTGAGCTTCGTGCATTGGATCTTGCCTGCGTCATCCACACGCAGCGTCAGCTCGTAGCCGTGGATCTGGAACTCCATGGGATCGCCCATCGGGGCATACTTCACAAGGGTGATCGTGGCGCCGGGGATGACGCCCATATCGAGGAAATGCTGGCGCAGGGCGCCCGACCCTCCGACCGATCCGATGCGTGCCATCTCCCCGATCTCGAGATCGCGCAGGGTTTCGGATGCTGCCGGCGCCTGCGCTGCCTTCTGGGCTGTGCTCAATCTCATCCACCTCCAGGCATGCTGGCCCAATCAGGCCATCTGCTCCATTCAGGTTCTTTCAAAAGAGATGGTACTCCAATTGGCCCAAGAAGTTAGCCCAAACTGACGTTTTGCACGAAAGCGCCCTTCTCTGCCAGGAACCGAGAAGCAGGACACAAGAAAGGCCCGGACATCTTCGTCCAGGCCTCCATGCTGGCTCTTTGGTCTGCGCTGCCTATCGGCGCATATGATGGGGCGTCTCCTCATCTGCCCTGAAGCGGTCCTGTGAGCGCTTCGCCTCGCGGCGGCGCCGCTTCCGGTCCGACAGTGCCGACGAGAGCATCCCGAGAAGGCATCCCAGAAAGACCGCAGCCACGACAATCAGGATGGTTTCGCTCATGGGTCTCCCTTCTGTCCCGTGCCCGCGAACCTCAAGCATGCCACATGCCGGAGGCTCTGGAGCCGTGAGCGGCAAAAGCACAGGGAGCGGACACAAGCAGGCAAGCCTCCACACAAGTGCATCCCCTCCCAGAAAGCCCGGAAGGGGATGCTGCGTCGCAGATGGATGGCTATCCTCAGCCCTGGAGATCCGCCAAGGTGAGGATCTTGAATCCTGCCTCCTCGATCGCGAAGGTCGCCTTCGAGGCAGCCGCAGGATCTGAGATCTTGAGGACATCGACGGCATTCTCACGCTCCACAGAGAAGCAGTAGCCGTACTCGACCGGGATATCGAGGTCGTCGAGGATGCCCAGGAGGTCTGCCAGGGCGCCCGGACGGTTCGGGAGCTGGATCAGCGAGACCTTCGTGAGGCTTGCCCGGTAGCCCTTCTCGGTCAGGGCATCGCGTGCGCCTGCAGGATCCTGGCAGATGATGCGGACCACGCCGTATTCCGGCGTATCCATGAGCGTCAGGGCATCCATGTTCACGCCTGCATCTGCCAAGGCGCGGCAGAGCTTCGCGAGCCGGCCCTCGGAGTTCTCCAGAAAGACTGTCAGCTGATCGACCATGCTACTCCTGCCCCCTCTTGTCGATGACGCGCTTGGCCTTGCCTTCGCTTCGGGGCAAGGATTGCGGCTCCACGAGGCGCACCTTCACGCCGACCGAAAGCGCCGTCTTGAGCGCTGCCTGGATACGATTCTGGAGGTTCTCGATGGCACCTGTCGAGTCGAAATCGAAGTCCGGATTGACTTCCGCCTTGAGCGTCACCACGTCGAGGTAGTTCTTCGTCGTGAGCTCGATCTGGTACCAGGAGGACACCTCGCTGAAGGTCTCCATCACATTCTCGATCTGGCTCGGGAAGACGTTGACGCCACGGATGATGAGCATATCGTCGGTGCGCCCATGGATGCGGTCGATCCGCTTGTGCGTGCGGCCGCAGGGGCAGGTGCCCGGCAGGATGCGGGTGATGTCACGGGTGCGGTAGCGGACGACCGGCGATGCCTCGCGGTCGAGCGTCGTGATGACAAGCTCGCCCCACTCGCCGTCCGGCAGCACCTCGCCGGTCACCGGGTCGATGATCTCGCAGAAGAAATGGTCCTCAGCGATATGGAGGCCCTGCTGCGCCATGCACTCGACTGCGACGCCCGGCCCCATGGTCTCGGTCAGGCCATAGATATCGAGGACCTTGTAGTTGAGCTTCTTCTCGAGCTCCTTGCGGAAGTTGTCTGAGAAGGCCTCGGCGCCATGGATGCCGCAGCGCAGATGGAAGTCCTTCGCCGGGTCGATCCCCATGGAGATGGCGGTATCGGCGATATGCATCGCATAGGAGGGCGTGCAGCAGATGATCGTCGTGCCCATCTCGCGCAGGACGCGGATCTGGCGCTCGGTGTTGCCGGCGCTGATCGGAATCGTCGTGCAGCCGGCGTGCTCGGCACCGTAGTGGGCGCCGAGGCCGCCCGTGAAGAGGCCGTAGCCATAGCAGATCTGGGCCACATCGTCGGGGCCGCCATCGGCATATTCGATGCCACGGGCGAAGCACTCGCCCCAGAAGTCCAGGTCATGCTGGGTGTAGGCGCCGACCGTCGCCACGCCGGTCGTGCCCGAGGACATGTGGATCTCCTTCACCTCGGAAAGAGGCACTGCGAGCATCCCATAGGGATAGGCATCGCGCAGATCCTGCTTAGTGACGAAGGGGGCGCGCTTTAGGTCATCCAGGCTCTTGATCGAGTAAGGATCGAAGCCCGCCTCGTCGAAGCTCTTCTTGTAGAACGGAATATGCTCGTAGCACTGGACGGCGGTCTTCTGGATTCCTTCGAGCTGCATGGCCTCGATCTGGTCATGCGGCAGCGTCAGGATATCTTGCTCCTTGCTCATGCCTTGCACCTCTCTGCTTGTTGTCTTGCCGTCTCCCTCAGGAAGACGCGGCTCAAAACTGTAGCCAAGATTTGTGTCGGGCTGATTGCGGCACCCGAGATTGCCGTGAACGGCAGGCATTGACTGCTATCCGGCCCATTTTCCCTGCTCATGTAAAAGTGCGGCCACATTCCAGTTTCAGCTCCTCCAAAAGGCTTACAATCAGTCCCAGCGAAGGCACGGGACAAGGGAGATTGCTATGCTCAGAATTGGCCTTCTTACCAGCGGCGGCGATTGCCAGGCACTCAATGCGACCATGCGTGGCATCGTGAAGACGGTCCTGCACAACACCGATGACCAGGTCGAGATCTATGGCTTCGAGGACGGCTACCAGGGCCTCATCTACGGGCGCTACCGCAAGATGAAGTGGAAGGACTTCTCGGGTGTCCTGACCCAGGGCGGCACGATCCTGGGCACGAGCCGTACGCCCTTCAAGCTTCTCGACACGCCTGAGGCTGATGGCGTCCAGAAGGTCCCGGCCATGAAGAAGACGTACAAGAGCCTGAAGCTCGACTGCCTCTTCATGCTCGGCGGCAACGGCTCCACGAAGACCGCGAACCGCCTCTCCCAGGAGGGCCTCAATGTCATCGCCCTCCCGAAGACCATCGACAACGATACCTGGGGAACCGACGTCACCTTCGGCTTCACCTCCGCCATCGATGTCGCGACGAAGTACCTCGACGAGATCAAGACGACCGCAAGCTCGCATGGCCGCGTCTTCGTCGTCGAGATCATGGGCCACAAGGTCGGCTGGATCCCCCTGTATGCCGGCATCGCCGGTGGCGCCGACGTGATCCTCTTGCCTGAGATCCCCTACGATATCAAGAACGTCGTGAAGGCCATCGACTCCCGCGAGCAGCGCGGCGGCCGCTTCGCAATCGTCGCCTGCGCCGAGGGCGCCATCTCGAAGGAGCAGGCAGCGATGCCGAAAAAGGAGTACAAGAAGCTTGTCGCAGCGCGCAAGTACTCCGTCGCCTATGAGATCGCAGATGAGATCGCGCAGCTCACGAGCCGCGAGGTCCGTGTCGGCATCCCGGGCCACACGCAGCGTGGCGGCACCCCCGATGCACAGGACCGCATCTTCGCGACCCAGTGCGGCGTCGAGGCAGCACGCGCCCTCTTCGACCAGGACTTCGGCGTGATGATCGCCAAGGTCAACAACAAGATGGTCCGCGTGCCGATGACGGAAGTCGCCGGCAAGCTCAAGTACGTCGACCCGAAGTCCGACCTCGTCCGCGAGGCGAAGCTCATGGGCATCAGCTTCGGCGACGACTAGGCCATCTCTCAGATAGCGCATGCGCGCACGAGGGGCCAGGACAGATGTCCTGGCCCCTCGTTTTCGCTGTGCGGACGTCGCCTAGAAGCTGAAGCCTGCAGCCCCATCGATGGCAAGGTCAGCCTCGAAGAAAGCCTTGAGCGCTGCGATGCCGAGCGCGGTATCCTCCACGCCGGTCGTCTCGAATGAAGAGTGCATCGAAAGCTGTGGCATCCCGACATCGACCGCATGGACCGAGACCTGCGTGTTCGAGAGGTTGCCCAGAGTCGACCCTCCCCGCATGTCTGAGCGGTTCGCGAAGGTCTGGTAGGGCACCTTCGCCTCTGTGAGCACCGCTTCGAAGACCGAGCGGCTGAAGGCATCGGAGGTGTAGAGCTGGTTTGCCGCCTCCTTCACGACGATGCCATGGTTCAGCAGGCACCGGTTCGCCTCGTCGGACTTCTCCGGATGGTTCGGATGCACGGCATGGGCGTTGTCGCAGCTCACCAGGAAGGATTTCGCCACGGCTTGGCGGTACTGCTCATCGGTCCTCCCCAGGCAGGCAGCTATGCGCTGGAGGGCATCAGCCAGGAAGGTGGAGAGCGCACCCTGCTTCGTGTTCGATCCCACTTCCTCATTGTCGAAGCAGGCATAGACGCTCACATCGTGCGTGTTCTCGGCAGCAAGGAAGGCCTCGAGCGCTGCATAGGCGCTCTGGAGGTCGTCCAGATGCCCGGCGCTCACGAACTCATCGGCGGCTCCCCAGATCAGGGGCTTCTGGCGGTTCACGAGATAGAGGTCGCGCCCCAGGATGTCGGAGGCATCGCATCCGAGCTCTGCAGCCAGAAGATCGTCGAGCGAGCCCTGCTTGAGCTTGCCTGCCGACCAGAGCGGGCAGAGGTCCACCTGGCGGTTTGGCCCGAAGGAGGAATTGACCTCGCGGTCCATATGCACGGCGAGGCTGGGGATCAGGAGCAGGTCGCGGTCGAAATAGACGAGATGCTCGCGGGCGCCCCGCCCCTCACGGACATAGACCCTGCCGGCAAGCGTCAGGGGACGGTCGAACCACGTATAGTCGATCATCCCGCCGTAGGCCTCCACATCGAGCCTCAGATAGGACTCCGGCCCTGAGAGCTCCGGCACGTTCTTGAGCTTGAAGGTCGGCGAGTCGCCGTGGGCAGCAGCCATCTGGAAGTGGAAATTGTCGAGGTCGGCGCCTACCTTCCAGGCGATGAGCGAGGAGTCATTGCGGACCGTGTAATAGCGGCCGCCCCGCTCGAGCTTCCATGCCTCCCCTTCCGGAAGATAGCTGAAGCCAGCAGCATCCAGACGCTTCCTGATCGCCTGGACCGTGAAAAAAGCGCAGGGGCTTTCGCAGATGAACTGCAGAAGACCCTGCGACGCAGATTTGGAATCCATGAATCGAGCTGCTCCTTTCGGCACTATACGAGAAGGCCGATCAGCCAGGAGGCAGCACCTCCCAGAAGCATCGTGACAGGGAGGGTGACGAACCAGGCCTGGACGATATCGGCCGCGACACCCCAGTTTACCTTTCGGAGGCCCTTGGCGGAACCCGACCCCATGATGGCGGTCGTGATGACCTGGGTCGTGGAGACCGGCGCCCCGATTGCCGTCATGATCTGGATCGCGATGGCAGAGGAGGTCTCGGAGACGAATCCCATGACGGGCTCAAGCTTCGTGACGCCGCCGCCCACGGTCTTCATGATGCGCTGGCCGCCAACCGAGGTGCCCAGCGCCATGGTCGCGGCGCAGAAGATCTTGACCCAGAGCGGGATGCCGGTCCCGGCCTGCACAAGACCCTGCGAGATCAGGGCGATCGTTATGATGCCCATCGTCTTCTGGGCATCATTCGAGCCATGGCTGAATGCCATGAACATCGAGGAGCAGATCTGGAGCTTGTGGAAGAAGCCATTCGCATGGTGGGGCGTCCAGTTGGCGAAGAGCTCGAAGACGATCCGCATCAGGACAAAGCCGAGGAAGAGGCCGATCAGAGGCGACGTGAAGAGCGGGATCACGACCTTATCGAGGACGCCTTCCCACAGGACGGAATCAGGGGTGCCGGTGGCGACGATCGTGGCACCGATGAGCGAGCCGATCAAGGCATGCGAGGAGCTCGAGGGGACCGACTTCCACCAGGTGAAGAGGTCCCAGGCAATCGCCCCGACGAGCGCCGCGAGGATAACGTAGAGCTCGGGCGTGATGCTCACGATGCCCTCTGCGATCGTAAGGGCCACCCCCTCATGGGTAAGGGCGCCGAGGAAGTTCATGCCTGCTGACATGAGGATCGCGACACGGGGAGGAAGGGCCCGGGTATAGACCGTCGTCGCGATGGCATTGGCCGAATCATGGAAGCCGTTGATCAGCTCGAAGACGAAGGCGGCCACGAGGACCCCGACAAGCAGGCCACTAAGCATTCTTCAGCACCACATTGCCGACGAGCGTGGCCACATCCTTGCAGGAGTCCAGGATCTCCTCCTGCTTGTTGTAGAGGGTGTTCCACTTGAGGAGATGGGTCGCCGAGACATCCTTGTCATCATAGAGCCGGGCAAGGGCTCCATGGAAGACATGGTCCCCCTCGTCCTCGATATCGTGGATCTTCCCGGCTTCCTCCATCACGACTGGATCCTTGCGGAAGTCGTGGAAGTGCTTGAAGAGGGTCTCCATATGATGGCAGGCATCCTTCGCAAGCCGTGCCATCTCGGTCGCCTCGGGCGGGTTCGCATTCACATGGAAGAGCTCGTAGCGCTTGGCGACGTTCTCCATCCCATCCACCACGTCGTCCATCGTGCGAATCAGCTCCGAGATGTCCTCGCGGTCGAAGGGGGTGATGAAGGACTCGCTGAGCTGGCGGAAGATGTCGCCCAGCAGCTGGTCGCAGGCAGTCTCGTACTCCTTCATCTCATGGACGCGTCCGATTTCGGCAGGATAGGTGGAGATGATATCGTAGTAGCAGTCCGCAGCCACGACGATGCGGGAAGCCAGCTCCTGGAACATCTCATAGAACTGGTCTTCCTTCTTGCTCACTCTGGACATGGAGCTCCTTGCAACGCAGAAGGTAAAGACATCGTAAAGTATAGGTAAAGAGCCTGCCTTCAGCTGGTGACAATGGACGATTGTGGAGAAACAGACCGGACGCCCAACGCCTGTTCGTTTCACGCACGCCCAGATAACGTGCTAGGCTGGAGGGGCTGAATATCTGAGCCATCCGAGATGCGAGCGAGCATGAACCTTTCCCAAGCCATAGAGCATGCCAATTCCTCTGTGTTCCCCGGCTTCCTTGTCGGCGACGCCGCCCTGGAAGAGGAGCGCCACAAGAACGAGGAGGCGCTCTCTGTGCTCATCGATGCCTGGCAGACATCCCCTGAAGGCTCGGAGCCCTTCCCCTTCGATATGATCCGGAGGCTTGCCGACCGCAACCGCGAGATCTGCGACCTCTATGGGGCAGAGCGGCTCCGGGAGGAGAGCACCGTCACGCTGCCCCGCGGCCTTACGAACCATGACCTGATACACGGCGTCGCCGTGCTCCAAGGCAGGACCGATGCTGAGGTGGAGCGCACTGCCCGCAAGGACCTGCGCGATCTTGGCATCGCCTACCAGGAGGCGCCGGTCTCTGGCATGATTCTGGGGATTGATATCGAGACGACGGCCCGCGACCCTGCACGCGGCTACATCGTGAATGTCGGCCTCGAGTTCATGTACATGGGCCCGAAATCGAAGCCGAACAATGGGCATGCCGCCTATTTCGGCATCCCCGAGATGTACCGGGAGAAGGGCGTGCCCCTTGAGGATGTCCACCACATCTCCTGGAAGGACCTCGAAGGGAAGACCCCTTTCCGCGAGGCGCATGATGCGCAGAAGGCCCTCCTCACGATCCTCACGCGCTATCCCTTCATGGCGCACAATGCCGCCTTCGAGAATGCCTGGTTCACGCTCCATATCGACGGATACGCAGAGGCGAAGAAGGCGGGCAGGGTCTCCCCCATCGACACCCGCGACATCTGCCGCCGCTGCGATCCCGATGTCAGGAATCTCCCGAGGGAATCGCATCCTGCTGCGCTTGAATCCTGGGCACGGCGCCGCAAGGTCCTGAAGAAGTCCCAGAAGGAGCGCCATCTCGGCCTCGAGGATGTGGACCTCATGTTCAAGACCGTCCAGGCAGAGTTCAAGGAACGCGGCATGTTCCCCGCATAGATATTAGGAAGGGCTTGGAGGAAGATTCCAAGCCCTTTTCTTCTCTGTGCCGCATAAAAAATGGTCCGCGAAGGCACGAGGCAGCTTCGCGGGCCATTTTTGGGGAAGTAGAGGAGAGGGAGATTGCATGAGGCAGAAATGGGTGGGATGAAGTGTGTCGGAAGAGATGCTTACTCCTGCCAGGCCTTTGCCTCAGCCTCGGAGATCGGATGGATGTCCTCGCCGTCAGCGTACGGGGACTCGGTGCCGCCGACGCCGTGCAGGAAGTAGAAGCCGGAGCGGTTCTTGAAGAGGGACTCCTCGTAGCCAGCTGCATCGCCGAACTCGCCGATCGTCTTGTGGCCGATCTCGGTGGACTTCTCGGTGTCGTAGCTGTGGCGCTTGCCCTCGAACGTCATGGTCTTGCGCATATCAAACTCCTTTCAAATGTCAACTAATTTTCCGTCAACTGTTCTCGACAGTAGGTATAATACTCAACTCGACATGTCGAGCAAATCACAGCTGTCATTTCTGCAGGTATTTCACAGTATGTTCAAATAACTCGACACCCAGCTCGACATCCGAAACATGAACGCAATGTGTAGTCGACCAGATGACCTGTCGGCAGACGGCAAAGGCGCTCTCAAGTCGACACGTCGAGTTCGCAGACTCGACACCTGTCGAGCAGATTGCGACGAATGCAGCAAGCACACGCACGAATGGCATGAAAAATGCCGGTCCCGCACAGCGGGGCCGGCACATTGAGGAGCTTTCAGCAGCCTCTTCCCTACTCCATGAGCTGGGTGACTTCGGATGCGAAGGCGACCGGATCGTCGATGGGCAGGCCTTCGACCAGGAGCGCCTGGTCGTAGAGGATGTGTCCATAGAGCTTGAGGCGATCCTTGTCCCCAGCCTTCTCGGCTGCGACCAGCTTGCCGAAGACCGGATGGGCGGCATTGAGCTCGAGGACGCGCTGCGCCTTCGGGGCATTCTCCGCCTCAGGGCCCTGGGCGATGACACGCTCCATCTCAAGCGAAACGGGACCTTCTGCGCTGATGCGGGCAGGGGCATCCTTGAGGCCTGCCGCTGCCGTGACATCGGTGACCTTGTCGCCAAGCGCCTCCTTCATGTCCTTGAAGAGATCCTTGTTCTCGTCTGCGACCTTCTTCGCCTCGTCCTTCTCGTCCTCGGTCGCGAAGTCCACATCCTTGCTGGAGACATTCACGAACTCGAGGTCGCGGGCCTCGGTGCCCTTGTTCTCGGAGTCGCCTGCCTTGCCCTCGACGTGGTAGGTGCGCATGACCTGGAACATGAACTCGTCCACATCCTGCGTGCAGAGGATCACGTCGTAGCCATGGCTGAGCGCGCTCGAGACGACCGGCATCTTCTTCAGGCGGTCGCGCGACTCGCCAGCAGCGTAGTAGATCTTCTCCTGGCCTTCCGGCATCGCATCGACATATTCCTTGAGGGTCACATACTTGTCCTGCTTGACCGACCAGAAGAGCAGAAGGTCGGCAAGCTCATCAGCCTTCGATCCATAGGAGCTGTAGATGCCGAACTTGAGGCCACGGCCGAAGTTCTCGAAGAACTTCTCATAGGCCTCGCGGTCGTTATCGCGCATGTTCTCGAGCTCAGAGGTGATCTTCTTCTCGACACGGCGGGCAATGGCACGCAGCTGCGCATTCTGCTGCAAGGTCTCGCGGGAGATGTTGAGCTTCACATCGGGCGAATCCACGACGCCACGGACGAAGTTGTAGTAGTCCGGCAGAAGGTCTGCGCACTTCTCCTGGATCAGCACATTGGAGCTGTAGAGCGCAAGGCCCTTCTGGTAGTCCTTGCTGTAGAGGTCGAAGGGCGCCTCGCTCGGGATGAAGAGGAGTGCGTCATAGGAGAGCGACCCCTCAGCATGGAAGCTGATCGTGCGGGCCGGCTTCTGCCAGTCATGGAAGGTCGACGTATAGAACTCGTCGTAGTCCTTCTGCTCGACCTCGGAAGAGCGCTTCTTCCAGATCGGCGTCATCGAGTTCAGGGTCTCGAGCTCCTGGTACTCCTCGTACTCCGGCTTGTAGTCGTCGCCGGCATCCTCGGGCTTCGGCTTCTGGCGGCTCTTCGTCACCATCATCTGGATCGGATGGCGGACATAGTTGGAGTACTTCTCGACGAGGTCGCGCAGGCCCCATTCGCTCAGGTATTTGTCGGTGTCCTCATCCTCGGTGGAGTCACGCAGATAGACGATCACATCCGTGCCGTGGTCGCCTTCGCCGTCACGCTCGCCCGGCTTCGCTGGCTCGACCGTGTAGCCGCTCACGCCGTCGGACTCCCAGGCATAGGCCGTATCAGAGCCGTAAGCACGGCTCACGACGCGGACCTTGCTTGCCACCATGAAGGCAGAATAGAAGCCGACGCCGAACTGGCCGATGATGTCCATATCGGTTCCCTGGTGCTCGGCATTCTCCTCCTTGAACTGCTCGGAGCCGGAATGGGCGATCGTGCCGAGGTTCTTGTCGAGCTCATCGGAGGTCATGCCGATGCCATTGTCGGAGACCGTGACCGTGCGGGCATCCTTATCGAAGGAGAGCCTGATTGCGAGCGAGCTCTGGTCGACTGTGATGTCCGGGTTCGTGAGGCTCTCGAAGCTCAGCTTGTCGATAGCGTCTGAGGCGTTCGAGATGAGCTCGCGCAGGAAGATCTCCTTGTTCGTATAGATCGAGTTGATCATCAGGTCGAGCAGCTTCTTGCTCTCTGTCTTGAATTGCTTCATAGTTTCCCTCTCTCTGGACGCAGCCAGCTGAGAGCTGGCCTGCCTTCCGTATCGCTGTACCTTGTTCGATGTACCCGTCTGGGCAAGCCCTATTCAGCCAGATATATAAAATCTCAGCTTAGAGCACTTAGGTTTCCAGATGCTGGCCGCTATCGCTTCCGTGGAGGGGGCCTTCGCGTGCATAGGAGACGGTCACAGCGGAATAATCCCTAGTGAACATCTATGATTCTGCAAGGAGGCAGCATGAAGAGCGTCCTTATCAAGGATACGACCCGCGAGGAGCGGATCGAGATCGTGCGGAAAGGCCTTTCCTTCTGCGGCGATGGCAGCTGCGAGATGTGCAGCGGCTGCTCGATGGGCGTGCCCTCGATCGAGGCGATGTATGCGCCCTATATCGATGGGAAGCTGGAGCTCTCCGAGGTCAACATGCTCCATGCCACGACGCGCTACACCCTGGGCGGCGGCCACAACGTCGAAGGCAGGGAGACTGGAGAGAAGAAGAGCTGATCGAATGCCTGATTCGCGCAGCATGAAGGGGCAGGGCACCGAAACGTGCCCTGCCCCTTCTTCGTTCCATCTGCTGCGTCTGCTATGCGACCTTCATGGCGGTGTTCACGAGCCGCCCCTCGCGATCGTGCCCGACGCGGACCACGAAGCGGAAGCGGTCGAGCGTCGTGCAGAGCGCGAAGTCTGTCTCTGGGAACTCCGGATGGGCCGGATCGAAGAACTTGTGGCCGCAGGTCTCGGCAAAGGCCGTGGCCTTCTGCTGATAGGCTGCATGGGCCGCCTCAGGATCTGCCCCTTCGAGGAGATCTTTCAGGTAGTGGGCGCAGAGCACGTCCTCCTCGGCTGTCCTTACGCCTGCATTGCCCATCGCGACGATCGAGACCACCTCGGGATCTTCCGATCTGATATAGCGGGCGACCGCCGAGGCATTGACAAGGCTCGCGCAGACGATCGAGGTCGCCCCGGAGGCATTCACGATGCCCTGCGTGCCGGCGCTCGTCGTATGGATCAAGGTCTTGCCGGTGAAGTCCACGCCTTCCACCTGCGAAGGGGAGTTGCCATATTCGAAGCCTTCGACCTGCGCCCCTCCGCGCTCGCCGAAGCTGATGTAGTCGGGATGCTCGCGCTTCAGCGCCAGGGCATCCTCGACCGAGCCGATCGGGAAGATCTGCTTCGCACCCTGGGCGAAGAGATAGGGCTCCAGGCTGAAGGCCCGGAAGACATCGATGATGACCGTGAGCCCGCGGGCCTGCTTTGCGCCCTCGACAAGCTCCAGTATCTGCACCTGCATGGAAGTCAGCTCCTTCTACTTGCTGCCATACCTGTGCCTTACGCTACTCCCCTGTCCCGTCATCCACGACAAAACTTATGGTATTCACCTGAGGAACATGGATCTTGATGAGGTTCGTGAGGCGGACCTTCTCGTCGTTCGAGAGCACGTACCGGCTCTTCACGGTCGCCACGACCTCCTGCGAGACATCGCTGCCGTCCGATACATATTCCGTGCCGACCCGATATTCCGTCACCTCGGGGCAGACTGCCTGGAGCTCCTGGGTCGTGAGTCCGGTGTCATAGGTGTCCATCGAGCTCACTGTCGCAGAATCGCTCGTATCGGCTGCCTCACGGACCATCTCGGCCGAGACGAGGACGCAGGGGATTGCGAAGATCAGCGTGGCGACGATGATGGAGCGGCGGATCTTCTTCGCCTCTTTGGCAGAATCTGCCTTTGCCGCCTCCTCAGGGCACAGCGGCACCTTCAGTGCGAGCAGCACGAGCTCTGCCGCAAAGGCGATGAAGACGACATTGAGGCCGAACTCATAGAAGGCGCGCAGGGCCTGGATCGCATTGCGGGCAGCGATGTAGTAGCCGACAGCGCACAGCGGTGGCATGAGGGCAGTTGCGACGGCGACGCCAGCGATCAGCGTCGTCGGCTCCTGGTTGCGGGAGTTGCCAAGCCCTCCGGCAAAGCCGCCCGCAAGGGCTATCAGGAGATCCCAGACCGTCGGCGTGGAGTTCGTGATGAGCTCGCTCGTCTCATAGGAGAGCGGGGTCAGGACGAAATAGAGCGTCGAGGTCGCAAGGCAGAAGACCACCTGGATCAGGAGGCCGAGGAGCGCATCGCCCAGAAGATGCTTGTCAAGCGTCGCGACCGAATAGGAGATGGCAAGGACCGAGCCCATGAGCGGGCAGATCAGCATGGCTCCGACGATGGCCTCGGTCGAGTTCGTGTTGAGGCCGATCGAAGCGATGAGCATCGCGACGATCAGGATGCAGATATGGGTGCCATCGAGGCGGGAACCATTGACGAAACGGCGCCGGATCTCCTCGAAGGAGGCCCGGCCCTGCCGCACATTGAAGATGCCCCTCACATGCTTTGCAAGCCTGCTGAACGAGGACCTTCCCTCATGAGCTGTCTCTGCCATCCGGCTCCCCCTTCCCTCCCGCGGCCTATATACCCGCTCTCCCTTCCCTGAAACGTGCCATAGATGCCCTTCCGGCCTTCCTGCCTGCCTTCTCGATGAATGAAATTCAGCGTACAGGTGTTCTAGGGCGTCCAAGGCGTGTATTATGGTCTCTGTCTATCGAATTGCAGCAGCTGCACGATTTTCTCCAGAGGAGGTGTGCTGCATGTCCCCACGGCCAGCCTGGTCCTCGATGTCAGATGGTGAATGGTCAGCATTCCTCGATTCTGTGAGGAGCCGCCTGAAGCAGGAGACCGCCTTCTCCTCGAAGCGCTATGAGGACGAGCCGATCATCCAGCGTGGCTCCGACTTCCTGCGGTCGCAGGAGAAGAAGCGTGCCGAAGAGGCAAAGCAGGAGCATCCTGCCCCGCAGCAGGCAGGCACAGCCGGGACCGCCGCAGACGATGCAGCCCGCAGGCGCCGCGGCAAACTCATCGAGGCATCGATCCATGCCGACCTCACCGACAAGGAGACCTTCGAGCGCTTCTTCCCCGAGGCAGCCCGTTTCGTGAATGCCGGAAAGGGCACCGAAGACGAAGAGATCCCCTCGTGCGCAGAAGCGGGCAGAACCGCATCCCGGAAGCGGCAGGTCCATTTCGACCCCTTGCCCACCTCCCTGGATCCTCTTGCAGGCGAAAGCTCCCCGTCAGACGAGATGTATGAGGAGGAGCCGTATAACGAGGAGAGCCTCTCTGGATATGGCTCTTCCTACGGGTATGGCAGCTCGTATGGCTACAGCGGGAGAAGCTATGGGCGCAGCTATGGCTATGGGGGATACAGCTCCTCTGACTATTGGGGAGCGAGCGTGCCGCCCGAGCGTACGAAGGCGCCCATGACAGAAAAGCTGAAGGAGCTCCGCCAGATCGAGCGCGGAGTGGGCAGGAAGCTCTCGGCAGGCGCTGTCTTCGCCGAGCAGATCGCTTCCGCCTGGGACTATGAGGAAGAGAAATCCTTCCCCGACCATGCCTGGCGGCAGATCTGGCACCCGACCTATGCCCTCCTCAACAATACCGAGCTCAGGGACTACTTCCATTGGCGGACGCTCTGGAGGCAGGGAGAGCGTAGCGAGGCGCCCGGGTTCGCGGGGCTTCTCTATGCCTATGAGCTCGTGGCCAAGAAGGATGCGCTCGACCTCGATTTCATCCTGGACGAGCTCGAGAGCCTCCTTGCCACCACGCGGAAGCAGGATGCAGGCGGCATCGATTCGATCACGACAAGCGGCATAGCCGCGGTGCAGCGCGATTTCCTGATCTTCTCTGGCCGGAAGCCCGAGCTCTACTTCTCCCAGGAGGATCTCGGCTTCTACCGCTCCGTCCTGGTCCTGCGCCAGGCCCAGAGCCACCTCTATGCAGAGGCAGGCTGGGAGGACGAGTACCTCATCGATTCTGCTGAGCCAGTGGACGACGACAAGCTGCTCGAGGCCCTTGCCGGCATCTCCACCTTCGACCTCTCCCGCTCGCCCTTCTGCCGCGCGCATAGGCAGGAGTTCGCCTCGGTCACGTCGAAGGTCTTCGCCCTCTATGTCAAGCATTGCCATCAGCGCCGGAAGACGAGCTTCGTCGACGGGCTCGTCGGCACGCCGCTCCTCACCTATACGACGCCCTTCTACAGCACCCCGCTTGTCGTCACCTATGGCAAGCAGACGGCGAAGTACGAGGTCATGCCCGGCTGCGGCCTCTATCTCATCAAGGGCTACTGGCATGCACAGGAGCCGGCGAGCGAGGTCTCGAAGAACCGCACGCTTGCGAAGATCTTCCGCGAGATCGACCGCGAGATGCGCGATGCATGGGGCTTCGGCCATCCCCTGAAGCAGCAGAAGCTCCCGAAGTATGCCCTGCGCTACATCGAGCAGGCTGTCGCGGAGAAAAAGGCTGAGGATGAGGCGGCAGCAAAGGCTGCCGAGGAGGCCGAGCGCCGCCGCTTCAAGGTCGACCTCACGAAGCTCAAGGGCATCAGGAGCGCGGCCGCCCAGACGCGGGAGGCACTGCTGGTGGACGAGGAGCGGGAAGGCTATGTGGCTCAGCCCACGCTTGTGGATGTGCCTGCACCTGCGCAGGAGCCAGAAGAGGAGCCGCCAGCAATCGCACCTCTGCCTGCGCAGGCACCCACGGCGCCTGCTGCCGCTGGAGATGGGGACGCCCCCTTCGGGCTCACGCCTGAGGAGCTTGCCCTGGCACGGGCGCTCCTCGAGGGGAAAGACATAGCGCCCATCGTGTCTGCAGGCTCTGCTACCGTGGACATGCTCATCGACAGCATGAACGAGAAGCTCTTCGACCTCGTGGGCGATGTGTGCTTCGAGTTCGGCGAAGAGGGGCCCGAACCCATCGAAGATTATGAAGAGGACCTGAGAAAGGCTTTGCTTCCATGAATGACAATACGAACCAGACGCCAGTCCGCGTGCCGAAGCGCATCGCCGCGGTCATCATCAATTCGCTGAAGGGCGGTGTCGTCCCAAGGGTCGGCCTCCCCTACATCACGGTCGGCCGCGAACGCGAGATAGCAGCCCTTCTGCATGACCTGGAGCTTGTCCAGGACGGTGGAGCCTCCTTCCGCTTCCTGGTCGGCCGCTATGGTTCGGGCAAGAGCTTCCTTCTGCAGACCATCAGGAACCATGCGATGGGCAACAACTTCGTGGTCTGCGATGCAGACCTCTCCCCCGAGCGCCGCTTCCAAGGCACAGGCGGCCAGGGGCTTGCGACCTACCGCGAGCTCATCCGCAACCTCTCGACGAAGACGAGGCCTGATGGCGGAGCCTTGAACCTCGTGCTCGACCGCTGGGTCTCCGGCATCCAGTCCCAGGTCACGCTCGAGGATGGGCTCGCACCGGATGCGCCGGGCTTCGAGGAGGCGATGGAGCGCCGCATCCTCGCGACGATGTCCGAGATCCAGGAGCTCGTGCACGGCTATGACTTCGCGCGGCTCCTCACGATGTACTGGCATGCCAGCATCGAGGGCGACGACGAGAAGAAGGCGCTGGTCACGAAGTGGTTCCGTGGCGAGTACCGCACGAAGACCGAAGCCCGCCAGGAGCTCGGCGTCAATATCGTGATCGGCGATGATGACTGGTATGACTACTTGAAGGTCTTCGCGACCTTCCTGAAGGCTGCCGGCTACCAGGGCCTCATCATCCTGATCGACGAGCTCGTGAACCTCTACAAGATCCCGAATGCCGTGAGCCGCCAGTACAACTACGAGAAGATCCTCACGATGTACAACGACACCCTGCAGGGCAAGGCGCACTATCTCGGCATCATCATGGGCGGCACCCCGCAGACGATCGAGGACAGAAGGCGTGGCCTCTATTCCTATGAGGCGCTGAGGAGCCGCCTCACCCAGGGGCGCTTCGCCCAGGAGGGCATCGCCGACATGCTCGCGCCGGTCATCCACCTGCAGCCGCTCACCCATGAGGAGCTGCTCGTGCTGATAGAGAAGCTGGCCGACATCCATGCCGGCCTCTTCGGCTATGCGCGCACGATCACCCAAGAAGAGCTCGTGCAGTTCCTCTCCGCCGAGTATGACCGCGTCGGCGCAGATTCGCATCTGACGCCCCGCGAGGTCATCCGCGACTTCATCGAGCTCCTCGACATCCTCTCGCAGAACCCCGGCATGAAGGCTGAGGACCTCCTCAAGGGAAGCTTCCTCCAGAGCCCCGTGCTAGCGCCTGCCGAGGCTGCTGCCCAGAAGTCAGCTGGCACAGACGGCAAGGGCCACGACAAGTTCTCTGAATTCGAGATCTAGCGCATGGACACCTTCTCACGCTATGCCCCCTTCATCCAGGACTACATCTACGAGAACGGATGGCAGAACCTGCGCGCCGTCCAGGTGGCCGCTGCCGAAGCCATCTTCAATACCGATGAGAACGTCCTGCTCACGGCCTCGACCGCATCCGGCAAGACCGAGGCGGCCTTCTTCCCGATCCTGACCGAGTTCTGGGAAGACCCGCCCCGAAGCGTCGGCTGCATCTACATCGGCCCTTTGAAGGCCCTCATCAATGACCAGTTCCTGCGCCTCGAGCCGCTCTGTGCAGAAGGCGGCATCCCGGTCTGGCACTGGCACGGGGATGTCTCCCAGTCCCACAAGCAGCGCATGCTCAAGCACCCCTCCGGCATCCTCCAGATCACGCCCGAGTCCCTCGAGGCCATGCTCCTCCATCGCCACTCGGCCATCCCCCATCTCTTCGGGGACCTGCGCTATGTGGTGATCGACGAGGTGCATTCGCTCCTCAGGGGCGACCGTGGAGACCAGACGCTCTGCTGCATCGAGCGCATCAGCCGCCTTGCCCACGTGAATCCGAGAAGGATCGGCCTCTCCGCCACGATCGGCGACCCGGTCGCGACGGGCCGCTACCTCTCTGCTGGCACGGACCGTGACTGCATCATCCCGAAATTCGAAGCCCCGAAGGAGCGCTGGCGCCTCTCGATGGAGCACTTCTACATCTCAGGCCCGCAGGCTCCCGAGCGGGGCGAGGATGGCCTAGGCCATGGGCCAAAGCCTGAGGCGGACGAACCCTCCTACGAGATGCCCGAGATCCGTGCGGAGGAGGAGCCCATCCCTGCTCCCTCCGAGCGCGTCTCAGATGCCGACCCTGTCTCCTCAGCCGCCGGCAGCCCTGCCCCCGAGGCGGAGCTTCCCGCCTCCGAGCAGCCGAGCGACGCGGCGCCGGTCTTCGCCGACCCTGGCATCGGCTACATCTTCGAGCATACCCGCGGACGCAAATGCCTCGTCTTCTGCAACTCCCGCGAGGAGTGCGAGGCGGTCACGACAACGCTCCGGCAGTACTGCGAGGCGAATGGGGAGCCTGACCGGTTCCTCATCCACCATGGGAACCTTTCTGCCTCCTTCCGCGAGTCGGCCGAAGACCTCATGCGCGACGACGATGTGGCAATGACAACATGCACGACTGCAACCTTGGAGCTCGGCATCGATATCGGCCGCCTCGAGCGTGCCTTCCAGATCGATGCCCCCTTCACGGTCTCGAGCTTCCTGCAGCGAATGGGCAGGACCGGCCGGCGCGGCGAGCCCTCCGAGATGTGGTTCGTGATGCGCGAGGAGCAGCCGGAGGCCCGTGCCCTCATGCCCGAGACCATACCCTGGAAGCTCCTGCAGGGCATCGCCTTGGTGCAGCTCTATCTCGAGGAGCGCTGGGTCGAGCCGCCAAGGCTCAATGGCCTTCCCTACAGCCTCCTCTACCACCAGACCATGGCATGCCTCGCAAGCTCAGGCGAGCTTGCCCCGCAGGAGCTTGCCCGCCAGGTCCTCACCCTCACGCCGTTCCACCGGGTCTCGCTCGATGACTACCGTGTGCTTCTCCGCCATCTCCTCGAGATCGACCATATCCAGAGGACCGAAGGCGGCGGCCTCATCGTCGGCCTTGCCGGCGAGCGCCAGGTGAACGACTTCCGCTTCTATGCGGTCTTCGCGACCGACGAGGAGTTCACGGTCAGGAGCGAATCCCAGGAGCTCGGCACGATCGTCCAGCCACCTCCTGTCGGCGAGCGCATCGCGATTGCCGGTGCCGTCTGGGTCATCGAGGAGATCGACTACAAGCGCCATCTGATCGAATGCACGAAGGTCAAGGGCCAGGTCCCTGCCTATTTCGGCATGGTCGCAGGTGACATCAACACCCATATCCTGGAACGGATGCGCGCGGTCCTCCTGGAGGACACGATCTACCCTTATCTCCAGGGCAATGCCCGCGCCCGGATCGTGCAGGCCCGCCATGTCGCGCGCAATGCCCACGTGACCGACGAGCCGCTCATCTGCCTTGGCGGGCGCACCTGGTGCCTCTTCCCATGGCTCGGCACCTATGCCTTCCTCGCCCTCGAGCGCTTCCTCAAGATCAAGTGCGCAGACAGGCTTGGCCTCAAGGGCCTCGATTCCTCCCGCCCCTACTTCATGCAGTTCGTTATGCGCGTGGATGAGGAGGATTTCTTCCGCATCGTCGAGGAGGAGGCAGCAAAGCCCATCGACCCCCTGGAGCTCCTCTACCCCGGCGAGGTTCCCTACTTCGACAAGTACGACGAGTTCGTTCCTGAGGAGCTCATCCGCAAGGGCTTCGCCTATGGGGTGCTCGATGTGGAGGGGATGCTCGAGCGCATCCGTTCGTGGGGAGCGCAGAGAAGGCAGCTATCCGGCAATTCGCCAGACGCGCTATCATAGCTAGGCCATACGGCAAGACAGAGGAGGGCACATGCAGCAGGACAGGACAAGCACCAGCACAGACGGCCTCATGAAGCCTTCTGCCTGCCCCTTTGGAGACTGCGCCTACAGCTCGGATGGTGCGACCTGCATGGACCACATCCGCCTCTTTGCCGATCTTCCCCTCGACGCCAAGCGTGCCCTCTCAGAGCGTGCCTCCCATGACAGCTACCCCAAGGGCGCGATCCTCGTGCATGAAGGGGATACGATCGACTCGATCCTGATCGTCCGCCGCGGACGCATCAAGACCTTCCGTACCGATGCGAATGGCGAGGAATATGTCCTCGATGTGCTCCATGATGGACAGGCGATATGGCATGGGATGTTCCTCAAGGACCATGCCTACCACTACTCGGTCGCCTGCCTCACGAAGGTCGAGCTCTGCCGCATCCAGCGCAAGGACTTCGAGGCCCTCATCGCCGAGCACCCCGATGTGGCCCTGAACCTCATCCAGATGCTTGGCACCGAGCTCGACGATGCAGAAGAGAAGATCATGATGCTCGGCATCCGCGACCCAAAGCGCCGCCTCGCAGAATATCTCCTGCATCGAGATGAGCGCTGCATCAACCGCGAGATCAACCTCAAGCTCGAGGACATCGCAGCATCGGTGGGCCTTCGTCCCGAGACGGTATCGCGCATCCTCTCCGCCTTCGAGCGCGAAGAGCTCGTCAAGCGTCTGGGACGTGGCCGCCTCAAGGTGCTCGACCGGGCAGGCCTCCAGACCATCGGCCTCGAGCAGGGCTGATTTGCCAGCTCTGCCTGTTCCTGCGGGACTGAGAGCTATTGGGCACCAGCAGCACCCACTGATTTCCAGCGAAATGGCTTCTGCGTCGGTCATGATGAGGCCGGAGAAGGCCGCTCATTCCAAGTCCCTCTCCAGGTCGTCAAACACCTCGTCGATGGGTCTGCCAGCGCCAGCTGCTGCCTGGGCAGAGCTGTGCGAGAGCTTGGCATCCAACCCAGTCTCAGACAGGCTGTCAATTGTTTCAGGCTCTTCAGGCACGGTCAGAGAGAATGGGATGCCCCTCTGGTAGATGATCTGGCGATAGAGCGCATTGATAACAACCGAAGGAGGAATGCCGAGCCTCCGCAGGATATCCTCCGCTTCGTTCTTGATATCTGCTTCAACGCGCACACTGACTGTCGAATCTTTCACGGGAACCTCCCTTTCCTGCAGTACTGGCAGCAATGCAATTCATTGTCTTGCAGACTTCAATGCAGCGCAGATGTTCTGAAAGACAGCATAGACCGAACCTCTGGGGGCAGGCACGCTGCAAGCTCATCGATCCCTGTTCTCCGGAAGACGCCATTCGCTCGAGCGCTGTCTGATGCTCATGTCACCTTCTAGATGTTCGGCCATCAACGTCTCAGCTGCGTCGGTTTCGGTCTCCTTGTCCACGGACACGGTGCCCAGATCGCCAGAGGGACATGATATTTTCCGAAACATTGCCGTAACTTGATTTTGGTCAAGGAACCGAAGCGGTCCAACCCCTAGATTTGACCCTGTCAATGAGAACAAGGCACCAAATCTTGGGCAGGAGGGCATATGCAGGGTCGCATCCATTCCGTTGAGTCATTCGGTTCGGCTGACGGGCCCGGTGTCCGTTTCCTGATCTTCCTGCAGGGCTGCCCGATGCGCTGCCGCTACTGCCACAATCCCGACACCTGGAAGCTTGATGGCGGGACCCTGATGGAGGCAGACGATCTTCTCGACCAGGCTGAGCGCTACCGCTCCTATTGGGGGCCAGAAGGCGGCATCACGGTCTCGGGCGGAGAGGCCCTCATGCAGGTCCCCTTTGTGACCGAGCTCTTCGAGAAGGCCCATGAGCGGGGCATCAACACCTGCCTCGACACCTCGCTTGCCCCCTATACGGAGGCAGAGCCCTGGCATCAGGGCTTCGAGCGCCTCATGGCATCCTGCGACCTCGTGCTGGCCGACATCAAGCACATCGATCCAGATGAGCACCAGAAGCTCTGCCAGCATGGGAATGCGAACATCCTCGAGGGGCTCCGGTGGCTTTCCGACCACAAGGTCCCGGTCTGGATCCGCCACGTGCTCGTGCCCGGCATCACCGACAACGACGAGTATCTCAGAAGGACCCATGACTTCATCGCGACGCTCACGAACGTCGAGCGCATCGAGGTCCTCCCCTACCACACCCTCGGCATCTACAAGTGGGATGAGCTCGGCATCCCCTACACGCTGAGGGACACCGAGCCGCCTGCGCCTGAGCGGGTGGAGAATGCGCTTCATATTCTTCGTGCCTCATGAGGGCACCAGCGAAATAGGAGGTTTCAATGGCTATGACCGAAGCTTGGAAGGGATTCGTCCCTGGCCACTGGACGAGCGACGTGAACGTCCGTGACTTCATCCAGCGCAACTACACCCAGTATGAGGGAGATGAATCCTTCCTCGCAGGCCCGACCGATGCGACCAACACGCTCTGGGGCAAGGTCCAGGAGCTCCAGAAGGAGGAGCGCGCCCGTGGCGGCGTCCTCGACTGCGAGACCGAGGTCGTCTCCGGCCTCACTGCCTATGGCCCAGGCTACATCGATCCTGCCACCAAGGATCTCGAGAAGGTCGTCGGCCTCCAGACCGACAAGCCGCTCAAGCGCGCCTTCATGCCCTATGGCGGCATCAAGATGGCCCAGCAGGCTGCCGAGTCCTATGGCTACAAGATCGATCCGAAGTATGACCAGATCTTCAATGAGTACCACAAGACGCACAATCAGGCTGTCTTCGACGCCTACACCCCCGAGATGCGCGCTGCCCGCCACTCCCATGTGATCACCGGCCTGCCTGACACCTACGGCCGTGGCCGCATCGTCGGCGACTACCGCCGTGTCGCCCTCTACGGCATCGACTTCCTGATCCAGCAGAAGCAGGCCGATTTCGCCAACTGCGGCGATGGGACGATGACGGACGACGTTATCCGCCAGCGCGAGGAGATTGCCGAGCAGATCCGAGCCCTCAAGGGCATGAAGAAGATGGCAGAGATCTACGGCTACGATATCTCGAAGCCGGCAACCGATGCCCATGAGGCCGTGCAGTGGCTCTACTTCGGCTATCTTGCCGCCATCAAGACCCAGAATGGCGCTGCCATGTCTGTGGGCCGCATCTCGACCTTCCTCGACATCTATATCGAGCGCGACCTCAAGGCCGGCAAGATCACCGAGACCGAGGCCCAGGAGCTCATCGACCACCTCGTCCTCAAATTCCGCATGGTGAAGTTCGCCCGCATCCCGTCCTACAACGAGCTCTTCTCCGGCGATCCCGTCTGGGCCACGCTCGAGATGGCAGGCCTTGGCCAGGACGGCCGCCACATGGTCACGAAGAACGACTTCCGCTTCCTCCACACCCTCGAGAACATGGGGCCGGCGCCCGAGCCGAACCTCACGGTCCTCTACTCCAAGCGCCTCCCGGAGAACTTCCGCCGCTATGCCGCCAAGATCTCCATCACGACCAGCTCCATCCAGTATGAGAACGACGATGTGATGCGTCCGGTCTGGGGAGACGACTACTCCATCTGCTGCTGCGTGTCTGCTACCGAGACCGGCAAGGAGATGCAGTTCTTCGGTGCCCGCGCCAACCTCGCCAAGTGCCTGAACTATGCCATCAACGGCGGCAAGGACATGAAGTTCAAGGACAAGCAGGGCAACCCGATGCAGGTCGGCCCCGAGCTCGCCCCGATCACGTCTGAGTACCTCGACTACGATGAGGTCATGCACAAGTTCGACCTCATGATGGACTGGCTGGCCGGCCTCTATGTGAACATCCTGAACCTCATCCAGTACATGCACGACAAGTACTACTACGAGGCCGCAGAGATGGCGCTGATCGACACCGATGTCCGCCGCACCTTCGCGACTGGCATCGCTGGCTTCTCCCACGTCGTGGACTCGCTTTCCGCCATCAAGTACGCCAAGGTCAGGACTGTCCGCGACGAGCAGGGCCTCGTCTATGACTACAAGGTCGAGGGCGACTTCCCGCGCTATGGCAATGACGACGACCGCGCCGACGATATCGCCGTGTGGCTCCTCAAGACCTTCATCACGAAGGTGAAGAAGCACCACACCTACCGCAACTCCGAGCCGACGACCTCGATCCTCACGATCACCTCGAACGTGGTCTACGGCAAGGCGACGGGCGCCCTGCCTGATGGCCGTCCTGCCTTCACCCCGTTCGCACCGGGTGCCAACCCCTCCTACGGCGCTGAGAAGAATGGCCTTCTGGCCTCCCTCAACTCCGTGGCGAAGCTCCCCTACGAGTATGCGCTCGATGGCATCTCCAACACGCAGACCATCAATCCGTCTGCCTTGGGCACCGACCTCGAGCAGCGCCAGTCGAACCTGGTCCACGTGCTCGATGGCTACTTCGAGCATGGCGCACACCATCTGAACGTGAACGTCTTCGGTGTCGAGAAGCTCAAGGACGCTATGGAGCATCCTGAGAAGCCGGAGTACGCGAACTTCACGATCCGCGTCTCGGGCTATGCGGTGAAGTTCATCGACCTCACCCGCGAGCAGCAGCTCGATGTCATTGCCCGCACCTGCCACGACCACATGTAATCAGCTGGCAGTCAGAAGCGCAGATGAGGCAGCCGCCGCTCCGGCAGTGGCTGCCTTTTCATTTGCTTCATTGCGGGATCAGGTGGCAGAGGACATCTCTCAGGTCTGAAGCACAGCCCGCACTCCCCTCCTCACAGCAGCCCCTTCCTGCACACGATTCCAGAAGCTGGCTCTGTTGCCATCCCGTCACGTTTCCTTCCGTATCTTGCTGAAAAGGGGCCCTTCGCTTCCGCAAAGCGGATAATGGTCCAGGCAGGCCAAGGGAGAGAGAAGGCATCCATGGAGAAGTGGCAGCGGCTGGGAAGCTTCATATCGCGGAACATGATCGTCGTGGTCCCGCTCTGCCTCGTGGCAGGCATCTGCCTGCCCGGCCTCTTCATCCCCTTCAAGCCGTTCATCTCGGCCATGTTCGCGGTGATCACCTTCCAGGGGTCGCTCTCGAACGATTTCGGGAATCTCAAGCGCACCTTCCGCCATCCCCTCCCGATGTTCTCCGCCCTCATCGTCTCCCAGGTCTTCATGCCGCTCCTTGCCTGGGCGCTGGGGCACCTCTTCTTCTCTGATACTGACCTCATCTGCGGCATCGTGCTCGAGTACTCGGTGCCGATTGCCGTGACAGCGACGATGTGGGTCTCGATGTACAACGGCGACATGTCGCTCACGCTCGGCACGGTGCTGATCTCGACCTGCCTCGCGCCCTTCACGATTCCTGCCACCCTGCAGCTCCTGATGGGGGCTACGGTCCACGTCGATGCAGCAGGCATGATCCTTGATATGCTCAAGATGATTGCCATACCTGCCCTTCTCGGCACGGCGCTCAACGACAAGAGCCACGGAAGGGCGAAGAAGGAGCTCTCGCCCGTCCTGGCCCCGCTTGCCCGCATCCTCACGATCATCGTGATCACCACGAACTCCACGAGCCTCCATGACTTCATCTTCAACCTCACGCCCGAGCTCATGGGCGTGCTCGTGCTGATCGCCTTCCTCGCTTCGTCTGGCTATGTCTGGGGATTCCTCGTCGCGAAGGCGCTCCATCTGAAGCGCGATCCGAGCGTGAGCATGACATTCTGCTGCGCAATGAAGAACATCTCGGCCGGCGCCATCATCGCCCAGGAGTACTTCCCTGCCATCACGCTCTTCCCTGTCATGACAGGAACGCTCTTCAACCAGTTCTTCGCAGCGCTCTTCGGCAAGCTCTTCGGAAAGGCCTTTGCCAAGATGCAGATTGCGGAAGCAGAGGCAGCTGTTGCCCAGAAGGCTTCAGGCTCGAAGGCATAGCGGAACAGTCCCGAATATTTATTGTGCACAATTATATTTAGTGCAATATTTCCTTCCCTTCTGGCTATACTGATGCTGTAACCAATAAGGAAAGGATCTTCCATGAGCTACTACGACTACACCGTGACCAAGCAGGACGGCACCCAGGAGAGCCTCCAGGACTTCTCCGGCAAGGTGCTCCTCGTCGTGAATACTGCCACCGGCTGCGGCTTCACTCCGCAGTATGAGGACCTCGAGCGCATCTATGCCGCCTATCACGACCAGGGATTCGAGATCCTCGACTTCCCCTGCAACCAGTTCGCGAACCAGGCCCCTGAGTCCGACGAGGAGATCAACTCCTTCTGCTCCCTCAAGTTCAACACCGCCTTCCCGCGCTTCAAGAAGCTCGAGGTGAACGGCGAGGGCGCAGACCCCCTCTTCCGCGACCTTGCGACCGAGGCGCCCTTCAAGGGCTTCGGCCGTGGCATCAAGGCCAAGGCGCTCGAGAAGTTCGCCCAGGCCAATGCGAAGAAGTTCGGCGATGAGGCCTACATCATGTGGAACTTTACGAAGTTCCTGATCGACCGCAATGGCAATCTCGTCCGCCGCTTCGAGCCGACCGATGATATGGCAGAGGTCGAGGCAGCCGTGAAGGACCTCCTCTGATGGCGGGGCATCTCCCAGAGGGAACCAGTCCCGACGAGGCGCTGAAGCTCGAGAACCAGCTGTGCTTTCCGCTCTATGCAGCCTCCAAGGAAGTGATCCGCCGCTACAAGCCTCTGCTCGATCCCTTGGGCCTCACCTATACCCAGTACCTGACGATGATGGTGCTGTGGGAATATGGGACCCAGACCGTCGGAGCGATCGGCGAACGCCTCTTCCTCGATTCCGGCACCCTGACACCGGTGCTCGTGAAGCTCGAGGACAAGGGATATGTGACCCGCACCCGTTCGGGCAAGGACTCTCGCCAGGTCATGATCGAGCTGACCGATGAGGGACGCGCCCTCAAGGAGCAGGCAAAGGATGTGCCCTTCCGCCTTGCCTGCACGTTCTCGGATCTCAGCCTCGATGAGGGGCTCGAGCTCAAGCGCCTTCTCATGAAGCTCCTGGAAGGAAGCAGATAGCATATGGCAGAAGCAAAACTGGCACCGGAAGAGCGCGAAGCGGCCATCGTGCGCACCAGCGCTGTTGGCATCGGCGCCAATGTGGCGCTCGCAGCCATGAAGGCATTCGTCGGCCTTGCCTCGAATTCCATCGCAATCGTGATGGATGCGGTGAACAACCTCTCGGATGCCCTCTCCTCGATCATCACGATCGTCGGCACGAAGCTTGCCCACAAGCAGCCCGACCGCGAGCATCCTCTGGGCTATGGCAGGATCGAATACCTCTCCGCCACGATCATCTCCGTCATCGTGCTCTATGCCGGTGTGACCTCCTTCGTGGAATCGGCCAAGAAGATCGTCTCCCCCGAAGTGGCAGACTATTCGGTCCTGACGCTCGTCCTCGTGGCTGCGGCTGTGGCTGAGTAGTAACCCCACGCGGTACCGCTCGTCGCCCATAAGCGGTACCGCGGGATA
>OMTG01000031.1 GCA_900313905.1 uncultured Actinomycetes bacterium
GATGCCGGCAGGAACCGAAGGCGGCATCTTGATCTTGATGGCATCAATCGAGCAGAGCTTGTCGAAGAGCTCAGCCACGAAGATGGCGACAAGCATGCCGATGAAGAGGCCCTGCGCGCCAAAGACCGTGTTCGGCATGGCCGAGAGGCCAGAGACTGCAAGGCTGGCAGCGGACGTGCCATCAGCGATCGTGACGCCCGCAGGAAGCGATGCGGCATACTTCACGAGATCGATGGTGGTCGAGAAGGACTCCGGCGACATGGAGATATAGGCGGCGATGCAGACGATGCCCGTCGCGATCTCATCAGCCTTGTTGTGGCGTGCGATGTTGTGGGCGATCAGGTAGATGATAGGGATGGTCATGAACGACAGGCAGCAGAAGTTGAGTGCCGAGAATGCCGGGCTCAATGCCGCAGCGCCCGGGACGAGAGCTGCCAGTCCGATGGTCTTCGAGCAGATGAGTGTGTTGAGAAGGGTGCCGAACGATCCGACAATAACGAACGGCATGAACACCGTGAAGGCATCCTTGATGCTGTTCAGATACTTGTTGTCGTCGACCCAAGCAGCGATATCCAGGAGCTTGTCCTGAAATCCTTCGCTCATTGCCATACAATCCTCCTTGTGTCCTCATGTTTGCATGGTCTTGGTGGGGACATTCCGGCAGCAGGACTCCCCCAGCCCTGCTGCCCCCCTTCTTGCTAGTGGGAAGCCTTCCAGTCGGCGTAGACCTTGTCGGCCTGCTTCAGGACCTTGGCGCCATCGCCGCGGCCATAGGCAGCGGTATCGATGACGGCGACCGGCGCGACATCGCCGACGATCTTGTCGACCTTCCTCTTGATGTGGCGGACCTGGGGTCCGAGAAGAAGGACATCGAAGTTGCCGAGCTCGTTCTCGATGGTGCCCTGCTCGACAGCCCAGATGGTGTCGTCGCGGCCAGCGGCCTTTGCAGCCTCCTCCATCTTTGCGACCAGGATTGAGGTCGACATGCCTGCTGCGCAGGCGAGCATGATCCTCATAGCAAAACTCCTTTCTCTTTCTGGCTCCTTCCTCCTGGAGCCTTGACTGCTGCCTTGCCTATGCATCCAAAGAGATCCCAGCGCGCCTCTTGTCGCGCTCGATCACTTTTTCGGCCAGATCTAGTGTCATGATCGCCATCGTCAGATGGTCGAGAGCATGCACGAGAATCACATTGAGCTCGACGGGGGTGCCATTTGCCTCCTGCGTGAGCATGGAGAACTGTGCATCATGGCACGCATGCATCTCGTCGCGCCCTTCCTTGAGGAGGCTGTCGGCCTCCTCGAAGTCGCCTTCGCCTGAGGCGTCGATGGCTTCCAGGGCGCACCCCTTGGCCGTGCCTGCATGGGCTATGATCTCGAAGGCTGTCTCGTACTTGTCGTCGTCCATGATTACTCCTTTGGTCTCACACCTACGAGTAGATGCAGCAACGTGCCAAAATCCTGTCTTGCTGTAAGCTCTGCAATCGCGGGCTCGCTTGTCATGAGCCTCGCCATGGCCCGATAGAAGGGCTGGAGATCGTAGTTCCTGCCCTTCGAGACGCATATGAGGAAGATCGCCTGCACGGGCGTGCCATCCCAGAGAATCGGCTCGTCGAGAATGCCGACCGTGACGATCGTGCGCGGGCTCACTGCGACCTGCGGATGGGGCATCGCGACATTGTTGCCGAAGGTCGTGCGGGCCAGCTTCTCCCTGACATGCACGAGCCTCTTGAAGCTCGGCGGCATGTCGATCACTTCGGCCGTGCGGTCGCAGAGGAAATCGATCGCCCCGATCTTCGTCTTGAAGGACAGATGCGGGAAGAAGAGCCGTGCGTCGAAGTAGTCCACGATATCGAACTCTTCGGCGTCTGCCGCGAGATCGCTGCGGACATCCTCGATCTGCTGGGTATCCAGGAAGTAGGAGACCTGCCGCACCGGCACCGGCAGCTCGCAGTCGAGCGGCACGGTGGCGAAGACATAGTCGATCTTATCGAAATCGATCGTGTCGAGGCCATTGATGTCGCAGGTCGTGATCTTGCCGAGATACGATCCGAACTCCTGCCGATACTGCTGCTCGAGGAGCCGTGCCGATCCAGCCCCCGATGCGCAGACGATCAGGATGTTCTTCTTGGGATAGCTCGTGCTCCGCCGCTTGAGCGCAAGGGCGAAGTCGAGGGCGATGTAGCCGATCTCCTCGTCGGACAGCTTGGCGCCCGTCGCCTGGGTGAGGACCGCAGATGCATCCATCGCCATTGCGTAGCCCAGCGGGAAGCCGATCCGGATGTCGGAGAGGAGGGGGTTCTGCACTTTCATGTTGTGCTGCATGCGGACAAGCAGCGGCGCGACATGGCGGGCCAGGTTCATCCTCAGCTCGATATCGTTCCCGAAGTCGTAGCCGAGGCTCTCCTTCACGACGTCGAGCATCTCGTTCACGAGGTTCCAGACCTCGTCGGAAATGACGACAGCACCTTCGTCGGGATAGGTGGAGAGCGACTTGCGGCCCTCCAGATGGATTGCCATGTAGGCAGCTTCCTCAGCCGGCAGGCTGATATTGAACTGCCCTTCGAGCGCATCCGCGAGCTTGACGGCTATCCAATACTCAGGACGCTGCTTCGCCTGCTCGCTCGACTCCTCGTCGACGAGCATATGGGCTCCCTTGCGGCAGCGCATGATCGCCACGGCTATGTGGACGATCAGGTTCTGGTAGGCATAGGAGCTGACATGGAAATCCTCCTCGGCCAGGATCGCCGAGACCGTCTTCTTGATGGCGGGCAGCATCGCGTGGATGGAGCCCAGGTTGGCGCCATCCGCCTGCATCTCGTCGTCGAGCACATCCGCAGCCAGGCAGAGGCGGCGGTCCCGCTCGCTTCCCTCGATGCGGACGCCACGATGGGTCCTGCGCTGCAGCGTCAGGTCGAAGGGCGCGATGAAGGACTCCACATCTTTGAGGTTCTGGGAGATGGTGCGGCGCGACGCCAAGAGCTCCTGTGCCAGCTCGTCGAGCGTGACCCAGCCCGTGCGCATGATGAGATCGTTCACCAGATAGCGGACACGCCCCGAAGCGGTCGAAGGCAATGCGTCCTCCTGCGCGCGCTGGAGCTGTGCCAGCTTCTTTCCGTATGCCTCGCTGTCATGCACGACAAGCGCATAGCCCTTGCCACGGCGCATGGCAATCTCGGCCACACCGTCGAGCGAAGCGTTGACGTCTCTCACATAGTTCCGGATGGAACGTTCGGAGACATCGAACTTCTTGGCGAGATCTTGCGGCGAGACATGGTCCTGCCCATCGAACGCCTGAATCAATTGCAGGTAATTCACGTATTGCCTCCTCTCTGACCAATTACTCTATCGGGATGTGAACCCCTGAAAAATGGCCATTGCTGCCAACTGAATCGGAAACGCGATGCGCGAAATGGCGGCTGTCCCGACCCTATGATATATATCAGCTATCTAATCATGTCCGATGGAAGCGCTACCGGAGGAAGCGCCTCCGCCTGCCCCCTCTCCGGACATGCCCCCATGGTGGACGCGCATATAAAAAGAGGCAGGCCCCGGATTTGGAGCCTGCCTCTCTTCATGGAGCTGTCCTGCCAGACCTACTTGACGCCAGCCTTGCGCTTGGCCTCCTCGATCTGCTCGAGCTGCTCAGGCGTCAGATGGATGGCGCCCTCGCCGTAGCCATAGGTCTTGCCGCCATCCGCATCGACGGTCTCGCCGTAGGCTGCATAGGCGCCCGTCGCCTTGGAGCCCTCACGGATGATGGAATCCTCGAGCTCGCCCGGACGGCGGATATGCCTCATGGAAGGCATCGTGTCATTCGTCACAGGATCGTCCGGATTCACGATCTTGAAGGACTCGGGATGGCCTTCGCGGAAGTTTTCCTTCGCGACCGAGATCATCAGCTTGATGCGGTTCAGCTGGTTCACCTCGGAGGCGCCGG
>OMTG01000065.1 GCA_900313905.1 uncultured Actinomycetes bacterium
ACCGCACGAACTACAAGGCCCTCCACGGCATCACGTCTGAGCAGATCGAGGCTGCCATGCAGACGGACGACGAGCTGATGTATCCCCGCCGCCATGGCATCGATGAATACCATCGCTACAAGGAGGACATCGACCTCTTCGCCGAGATGGGCTTCAAGGTCTATCGCATGTCCATCCAGTGGACCCGCCTCTATCCCCGGGGCGACGAGGAGGAGCCGAACCGGGAGGGCATCCGCTTCTACCGTGACGTCTTCTCCTACCTGAAGGAGAAGGGCATCGAGCCGCTCGTGACGCTCCACCACTACGAGATGCCGCTCTACCTTGCGAACCACTATGACGGATGGTACCGCCGCGAGGTCATCGGCTTCTTCGTGCGCTTCGCGAAGACCTGCTTCGATGAGTTCGGCGACCTGGTGAAGTACTGGCTCTCCTTCAACGAGATCGACTCGGTCTTCCGCCACCCCTGGACCACGATCGGCATCTGCGAGGACCGCTATCCGAAGGACAAGCTGGAGGAGATCATCTACCAGTGCGTCCACAACCAGTTCGTGGCCTCTGCCCTGGCGACGAAGGAGCTCCATCTGCGCTATCCGGACTCCCAGATGGGCTGCATGCTGTCGCGCCTTCTGACCTATCCGCTCGACTGCAATCCGCAGAACATGCTGATCGCCCAGAAGGACAACCGGGAGAACCTCTTCTACAGCGATGTCCAGGTGCGGGGCGCCTATCCTGCATGGGTCAAGCAGTACTGGGCCGAGAAGGGGATCCACGTGGACTTCGGCCTGGACGACGAGGCAATCCTCGCCCAGTACCCGGTCGACTTCGTCTCCTTCTCCTACTACATGTCGATGGTCGACTCGATCGATGCAGACAAGCGCGAGAAGGTCGGCGGCAATATCGCCACCGGCGTGAAGAACCCCTATCTTGCGACCTCCGACTGGGGCTGGCAGACGGATGCAGATGGGCTCTGCTATGCGCTGATCGACCTGTGGGACCGCTACGAGAAGCCTCTTTTCATCGTCGAGAATGGCCTGGGCGCCTTCGACAAGGTCGAGGACGATGGGACCATCGACGATGAATACCGCATCGACTATCTGCGCCAGCATGTCAAGGCCATCGCGAAGGCCCTGGCCTCCGGCGTCGACGTCCGCGGCTACACGCCCTGGGGCTGCATCGACCTCGTCTCGCTCTCGACCTGCGAGATGAGCAAGCGCTACGGCTTCATCTACGTCGATCTGGATGATGAGGGCAAGGGCACCTATGCCCGCTCGCGCAAGAAGAGCTTCTACTGGTACCAGCGCGTCATCGCCACGAACGGCGAGGATCTCGGCGAATAGCATCCAGAAAGGAGAAGATGCGCTATGGCACGTTTTCCCGAGGGGTTCCTCTGGGGAGGGGCGACCGCAGCAAACCAGTATGAGGGTGGCTGGAACGAGGGCGGCAAGGGCGAGAGCTGCATGGACCGCGCCACCAACGGCACCCATACCGAGCCCCGCAAGATCGATATGGCCTACAACCCCGAGCACACCTATCCGGCACATACCGGCGTCGACGGCTATCACCGCTACAAGGAGGACATCGCCCTCTTTGCGGAGATGGGATTCACGGTCTACCGCTTCAGCGTGAACTGGACCCGCATCTATCCCACGGGATTTGAGGATGAGCCCAATGAGGAAGGGCTTGCCTTCTACGAGAGCATGGTGGATGAGTGCCTGAAATACGGCATCCAGCCGCTGATCACGCTCTCGCACTACGAGATGCCGCTTGCCATCTGCCAGAAGGTCGATGGATGGGCCAGCAGGGAGACCATCGACCTCTACCTCAAGTATGCCAAGACCCTGATGCGCCGCCTTGCAGGCAAATGCCACTACTATCTCACGTTCAATGAGATCAATGTCGGCCTCATGGGCAATATGGGCAACTATATGAGCCTCGGCATCTACAATGAGGGAACGGTCGACATGAGGCATCAGGCCGACATCCCGCAGAAGCGCTTCGAGGCGCTCCATCACCAGTTCATCGCCAGCGCCCTGCTCGTCGCCTGGGCGCACAAGGAGCTGCCCGATGTGAAGATGGGCTGCATGCAGGCCTTCATGCTGAGCTATCCGCTGACGCCGAACCCAGCCGACATCGAGCTGGTGCAGGAGCGGCGCCGCCTCATGGACTGGTACTGCGCCGATGTGCAGTGCCGTGGCGCCTATCCGTACTTCGCCCAGAAGATATGGGACGACGAAGGCGTCACGATGCAGATCTCGGATGAGGATGCCAGGATCCTCGCCGAGGGGAAGGTCGACTTCTATAGCCACAGCTACTACCAGTCGAACTGCACGAGTGCCAATCCCCAGGAGGAATCGTCGGGCAATCTCATGGGCGGGGCAAAGAATCCCTATCTCAAGGAGACGGCCTGGGAGTGGCCGATCGATCCGACGGGCCTCCGCGTGATGCTGAACCTGGTCTACGAGCGCTACCAGATCCCCATCTTCGTCGTGGAGAACGGCCTGGGACAGGCAGACGTGGTGAATCCGGACGGCACGATCGACGACGACTACCGGATTGAGTATCTGCGCGACCATGTCAACGCAATGGCCGACGCTATCGCAGACGGCGTCGATGTGATCGGCTATACGTGGTGGGGCCCGATCGATATCGTGTCGAACGCAGATGGCCAGATGGCCAAGCGCTATGGCTTCATCTACGTCGATAAGGACGAGCACGGCAACGGCACCTACAACCGCTCCCGCAAGAAGAGCTTCTGGTACTACAAGCGGCTCATCGCATCGAATGGCGAAGACGTCGCATAGGGAAGAGGCAGGCACCGGCGATGTCGCCGGTGCCTGCAGCCAGGTCATCGGATGGGCAGCAAGGAAGGACGAGCGCAGACAGTGGATTCATCATTTGCGGTCCTGATCAATCAGGTCCTCTCAATGTTCGTGATGCTTGCGGTGGGCTATATCGCCTACCGTGCGAAGGTCGTCACGAAGGAGGGTGTCGGCGACCTTTCCCGTGTCGTCATGTATGTCGCCTCGCCCGCTGTGATGGTCGCCTCCTTCGTCCAGCCCTTCGAGATGACGCATCTCGTGAATGGCGGCCTATGCATCCTTCTGACCTGCATGGTCTTTGCCATCTGCATCGCTGTCTCACTCGTCGTCTACAAAGGCACGGAGCCCATCTCGCGCTTCGGCGTCATCTTCTCGAACACCGGATTTGTCGGCATACCGCTCGTGCAGCATATCCTGGGCTCGGAATACGTCTTCTATGTGACGATCTGCATCGCAGTCCTCACCTTCGTGGCATGGACCTACGGCGTCTATCTTGTGACCGGCAGCATGGAGGAGGTCTCCCTCAAGAAGGTCTTCACGAATCCGGCCGTGATCACGCTTTTCATCGGCTTCGCGATCTTCCTGTTCTCCATCCCGATGCCTGAGTTCCTCTCCGGTGCCCTGGACACGCTGGGCGAGGTCAATACCGGCTTGGCGATGGTGGTCCTGGGCTGCTACCTGGCGCAGACGAAGATCTCCCTCATCATCCGTGACCTACGCATCTACAAGGTGAGCGTGCTGCGCCTCATCGTGGCCCCTGCGCTCACCCTGCTGGCGCTCTGGCTCATTCCGGGCGCATGGATTGCCACTGATATCAAGATGGTCATCCTGATCACCTTCTCGACTCCGGTCGGTGCCATGGTCGCCATGCTCTCGCAGAAGTATGGAGCGAACTACGAGTACGGCGCAGGCATCGTCTCGCTCTCCACGGTCATGAGCCTCGTGACGATGCCGATCATCCTCGGCATCGGCCAGACCATCCTCTGAGGGGCAGAACCTTCGGGCCTGCTCCGCTCTTCCTCCGGCGGGGCAGGCAGACAGAGCAAAGGGCAGGGAGTGGCAGCTGGAATGCCACGCCCTGCCCTTGTGCTGAGCCCTTGTGCGAGGTGTTCCCTGCACCGCGCCATGCTGGGAGGCAATGCGAAACCCTCTGGAGATCAGGCTCCGATCCGCTTCTGGGGAGCAGATGATTCCATCATCCAGTCGAGCGATGCGCGGGACTGCGCCTTCACATCCTCTTCCTTCATGTTCCGATAGGGGCGCTCCGCCTCGATGCGCTCCAGGATCTTCTTCTCGAGGCTGGGATTCGCATCGAGAACAGCGCTGGGAACGAAGAGGACGTCCTCTGTCGTCGTCTCCCGCCACTTGCCTTCCTTCTTGATCGAGCGCCAGAGTATGGAGCTCGGAAGGCTCGGCTCGCAGCAGAAATAGAGGCCTTCTGTCCTGCGCACGACCCGGCCGTCCATCGCGAGCCAGGGGACGCGGATGGCCGTCGTCTCCGAAAACTCGATGAACCCATGCTTCGTGAGCTTGATGGCATAGGTGCAGGAGAGCTCTCCCTCCACTGCGCCGTGGAGCTTGAACCACTGCCGGACCCGATAGGACTTCCTGCGGGTCGGACGTTCGCCGGGATGCAGGTGGCTCCATATGCAGAGGACAGTGGCGCAGGCAGCGAAAAGGACGACAGACCACAGGCCGGCGAGCATGGCAGGCCCGGAGCGGATGACCACGAGGACGAGCCATGCCCAGATGAGGATCAGGCAGAAGAGGACCAGGAGATTCCGCCTCCTGCTATAGTGCTCCCGTTCTGCTGCCATGAGCCGCTTGTAGCCGGCGAAGTCGGTCGTCTGCACCCACTCGATGCAATCCTTCTGAGCCATGCTGCTCCTCTCGTCGTGATGGTCTGCTGATTGGCACTCCTTCCACCATGCCGCAATTCCGCACGTGTTTCCATGAAGCATCCTGCCAGCGAAGCGGGAAGGATGCTTCTCCAATAGCGGGATCTTTCATCATGCTGCAATCAAGCTGCTGGCAGGCCAGATCGGAAGGCATGCTCCTGGGACGGAGGCACACCGCTTTCTTTCTGTGGGGAAGCTCACCCGGTTCTAGGGGTGCGCAGGGTCGTCTCCATAACAGCTTCTCGTCGTTGCAACGAGCCCGGGAATTCTAATGCAACTTTAGGGCCATAACTTGTGATTAGAATCGATCCGCCTGCTCTAATGACAGTTAAGTTGCATTAGAACGCGCCCAAGGATTCTAATCACATTTTAGGGGCCTAAGTTGTGATTAGAATATCTCAGCGTGCTCTAATGACACTTTCTTGGACTTAGAGCGTGCCCAGTGGCTCTAATGCAACTTTAGGAACCTAACTTGTGATTAGAATCGATCCGCCTGCTCTAATGACAGTTAAGTTGCATTAGAACGCGCCCAAGGATTCTAATCACACTTTAGAGGCCTAACTTGTGATTAGAAATGAACCGCCGCCTCTAATGACACTTTCCTTGACTTAGAGTGCTGCTCGCCGATTGATGGCCGCTATGGAAGAGGCTGGTCATCTTTTCTGAGCAGCGTGAGATAGTCCTCATAGGCGAACATGCGATATCGCTGCTTGCTCTGATTCATCTGCTTCAGTATGCCGAGCTCCACGAACTTGTTTATGAGATTTGTGGCAGTCGTTCTTGATACGCCGAGCTTCTTCTCGATGAAGCCTGCGTGCACCATTGGGTTTGCCTCAAGGACAGTAAGCAGCCTCCGTCCATTCATGCTCGATCTGCCCATCTGGCTGTCAATCTTGCTCTCATCCCTACGGTGCAGTTCGCTTAGCTTTTCAAGGGTGTTTGCAGCATCCTTTGCTGAGACATTCAGGCAGGAGCAGAAGAATTCGATCCAAGCTGCGTATTCGCCTTTCATTCGGACAGCGGTGAGTCGCTCATAATACTCTTTCCTTCTCATCTTCAGCTGATAGGAAGGATAGAAAGAAGCGTCGCTCAGCATGCCTTCGTGCATGAGAGACAAGGTGATGAGCAGGCGGCCGAGACGTCCATTTCCATCGAGAAATGGATGTATGGTCTCGAACTGGTAATGGATAAGAGCTGTTTTGATGATTGGGTTGAGGGAGGAATCCTCATTTATGAATTTCTCCAAATCAGAGAGTGCGGTATGCATATCGTCGACATTGGGCGGGATATAGGCAGCGTCGGATATGCCACAGCCAGTCCAGCCAACCCAGTTCTGAGAAGTCCTTATCTCACCAGGATTCTTGTCCGATCCACGGGTTCCTTCGAGAAGCTTCCGGTGCACTTCACGAAAGAGCCGCATGCAGAGGGGCAGCTCCTTCATCCTCTCGATTGCATACTCAGTTGCTCCGACGTATGCAACAACGTCGGCAACATCCTTTCCGACCAGATCGTCGCGTTCTGGATTCAATACGTCGTCGAATGTGCACTGCGTGCCTTCAATCTGGGCGGAGAGAAGCGCCTCTTTTCTGACATACATCATCAGGTACATTTCAGCGTTTGGAACGAATTTGAGCATGCCTTCGAGTCTGCCAAGGGAATTGGAGCATTCGGCGAGCATGAGGACTCCCGAATCGCTCAATTGGATGGTGGGAGCCACTTCTTGAAGCGGTGATGGCACGAAAGAATAGTAGAGGGTCTTGCCTTCTCCATTCCTTCTCGGATGGCCTTGCCCATGGTCCATATATTTTTCTGTCCAAGCCATGGAACGCTCCTAAGAACATATTGTTGGCATTATCTGTTCAGAATAACATCTAATAACACTTTATTGAGTTAACTTGTGATTAGAATCTTTCGTTCAGCTCTAATGATACTTTAAGGTCATAACTTGTGATTAGAAATGTTGCGCCGCTTCCAATGACACTTTCTTTGACTTAGGGCGTGCCAAGAAGATCTAGTGCAACTTTAGGAACCTAACTTGTGATTAGAATCGATCCGCCTGCTCTAATGACAGTTAAGTTGCATTAGAACGCGCCCAAGGATTCTAATCACACTTTAGAGGCCTAACTTGTGATTAGAAATGAACCGCCGCCTCTAATGACACTTTCCTTGACTTAGAGCGTGCCAAGAAGCTCTAATGCAACTTTAGGGGCCTAAGTTGTGATTGGAATGTCGCTGCGTCCCCTCATGGCATGTCCCTTGACTGAGAGCTGCCCTGACAGGGCCCGATCCGCTGGGAGTGGCGCAGCAGGCAGCGCCCTTTGCCAAGACCTGAAACAGGATTGCAACAGAGCGCAAACGCATCCTGGGGCTGCAGGGACGAGCTTTGGGAAGAAGATGCGATTCCTTGCGGCATGTCGCAGGCCATCTGCCTGCGGTTTATTGAAGCTTCTTCATGAGATTGTTAAGCAATCACAATGAAATAGAAAAATCAAGAGAAATTGTGCAAGCGTGGATAATATCTCTCCCAGTGGTTATACTGATCTCATGCACGGACGAAATTGACGTCCTGCAGTCACGGTTTGCCTGATGGCACGTGGCCCCCAGAAGCAGATGGCGAAAAGCACTGCTTCAAAGCACGGGCAGATTGGCCCGCTTGCTTCTACCTGATTAGAGGAACATATCATGGCACATCCAGCAGAGTCGAACTGGCAGCGTCTTCCTTTGACCGGAGCCTACAATGTACGCGATCTTGGCGGCTATCCGGTCGGAATGCGCCAGACCAAATGGCACGCTTTCCTTCGCGGCGACAAGCTGCACGATATGACTGACGAGGACTGCGACTTCGTCTACCGTTACGGTGTGCGCACCGTGATCGACCTCCGTTCGGAGGCGGAGACCAAGCGCGATCCTGACCGCGTGTGCAACGAGGGCAGCATCGCCTATGTCCGCGCATCGCTGTCCGATGAGGATCCGGAGGATCCCGCCATCATCAAGAAGCTCTCCGAGGTCGTTGCCGAGGGCAACTTCACCCCGAAGGACATCTATGTGTACTACCTCGAGAACAAGTCCTCGATCCGCACGATCTTCCGTGCCATGGCACAGGCACCGGAGAACACCGCCATCCTCTTCCATTGCTCTGATGGCAAGGACCGCGCGGGCATCATCTCGATGCTGCTCCTGATGCTTGCTGGCGTCAGCCGCACCGACTGCATCGCCGACTACATGGCATCCTATCCCTACTGCCTCGGCACCGAAGCTGGCAGGAAGCAGTGGGAAGAGGTGCCTGAGGCAGTGCGCAATCTGAAGGATCAGATGCTCACGACCCTCGGGGGCTTCACCTACGACTGGATCGAGAAGCACGGCGGCGCCCGCAAGTTCCTCGAGACCGACTGCGGCATCTCTGCAGCCGAGCTCGACCGCGTGGTCGCCCGTCTCGTCTAGCATTTGCCGCATCCCCTGAAGCGGGGTATCGTGTGGGACTGAATCCAAGGAGGGCAGGCCTCTCGGGGCCTGCCCTCATGCCAAGCGGCATGCTGCATGGCATGCCAGAGGAGAGAGGAAGATCCCATGGCAGAAGATGCCCCGTTGTCTGATGTAGTCGAGCGGTTCATGCGCATCGTGCAGGTGCCATCCCAATCCGATGAGGCGCATGAGGATGTGACGCCCTCGACTCAGTCCCAGCTCGAGATGGCACGCGTGCTTGCGCAGGACCTCACCGAGCTTGGCTGCGAGGATGTGGAATCTGACGAGCATGCCTATGTGACGGCGAGCTTCCCGGCCTCTGCAGGCGCTGAGGACCTGCCGGCGCTTGGGCTCTGCGCCCATATCGACACATCGCCCGATGCCCCGGCCGAGAACATCCATCCCCACATCGTGCACTACGAGGGTGGCGATCTCGTGGCAGGCGTGGTCGACGGGAATGAGGTCGCGACGTCCCCTGAGCAGGTCCCCGATCTGGAGAAGCTTGCTGGCCAGGACATCATCTGCTCCGATGGCACGACGCTCCTCTCAGCTGATGACAAGGCAGGCGTGGCAGAGATCTGCTCGCTTGTCAAGCGTCTCAGCGAGCGTCCGGAGCTTCCGCATCCCACCCTCAAGATCGCCTTCGTGCCGGATGAGGAGATCGGGCATGGAGCATCGCTTCTCGACCTCGACAAGTTCGGTGCTGCATGGTGCTACACCGTCGACGGCGAGGCCCTCGGCGAGTTCAACTACGAGACCTTCAATGCCTCCGAGGCCGTGGTGTCGATCAAGGGCGTGATGGTGCATCCGGGCTCTGCCAAGGATGTGATGGTGAATGCGATCACGGTGGCAGCCGAGTTCGATTCGCTCGTCCCGGCAGCAGAGCGGCCGGAGCGCACGGAAGGCTATGAGGGGTTCTATCATCCGATCGCCATCTCAGGCACTGCCTCCGAGGTGAAGCTCACCTACATCGTGCGCGACCATGATTCTGGACGGTTCGCTGAGCGCGAGGAGACCCTGCGCACCATCGCCTCCTTCCTCAATGGCCGCTATGGGGAAGGCACCGTCCAGGTGACGATCAAGGAGCAGTACCGGAACATGGCAGAATACTTCAAGGGCCTCGACTTCCTGATCGAGAATGCCCTCGAAGCGAACCGCGAGGCGGGCATCGAGCCCCAGGTGGTCGCCGTGCGTGGCGGCACCGATGGCTCCCAGCTCACAGTCCGTGGGCTGCCATGTCCGAACATCGCGACGGGCGGCTACAATGCCCACTCGGTCCGCGAGTTCATCCCAGTGGCTTCGCTCGAGAAGACGGTCGATGTGCTCGAGCATCTCGTCGCGAAGTTTGCTGTCCCGCAGAAGTGACGGCAGCAGCCATATCATTCGCCTTTGACCCATGACGCATCGGCTCCATTCTGAAAACGGATGGAGTCGATGCATATATTGCATGAAGAACAGCGTTAAATATTGCAGCAATATTGCGTATAGATGGATAGAATATGGTGCGATGCCGTTCAGATGGCTGCAAATGCCGTCTGCGGCTTTCTTGTATCCGCAGGGCGATGGATCACCTTCCTGTAACGAAGTACAGGATACTATGTGCTGGAAACGTTTCCAAACATCAAACAGGCAATCTCCTGCCTTCTGGCTCCCAAGCGAGTGATCATATATGGACTATCAAGTGCTCTACATCCTGGTTGCTGGCATCTCCTTTGCCGCGACGGTCATCGACTGGCTGAGCTCGACTGTCTCCGAGCGCCATCATATCCATCACGACACGTATGAGCCGCCGGCTGCGCTCTTCCGCTACCTCGTGGTGGTGATGGTGGGCATGGGCCTTCTCGGCGTCGTTGCCGGCATCACGCTCGACGCGACGCTGGCCCAGGAAAGCTTCCCGGCAGTCATGATGTTCTTCGCTGCCTTCGAGGTCGTGCTCTTCGTGCTGTGGTTCGCAATGAGGAGATACAAGGTCGTGACCTATGAGGACCATATGGTCGTGACGCCCTTCATCGGGAGGACCGTGTCCATTGCCTATCAGGACATCTCGGCGCTGCGGTGGTGCCGCTTCCGCTTCGGCTTCTCCGATGTGAGCGTCGATGTCTTCGTGGAGGGCCGCAGGGTCGCGACACTCTGGAGCGGCATCGACACCGACCAGGTGCTCATGACAATAGACCGGTTCGATGTGCTCGACGTGCCAGGTGTCTGCGCCTGGTAGGGGAATGGCAGAGAGAGCAAAATGGGACGCCCGGAGAGCTGCATCTCCGGGCGTCCTTGTGTCTGCGCGCATTATTGCTTTCTTGCTGCAGGTTCTCCGCATGGCTCCCCATGAGCGCTAAGGTCTTCCTGTCTGGCAGATGGATAGGGCCCTGGGGCCCAGAAGGGGAGCTGGGGCGCGTGGGGTCTTCATTCGGCGTTCTGATCAATCAGGTGCTTTCGATGTTCGTGATGCTCACGGTGGGCTATGTCGCCTACCGCACAAAGCTCGTCACGAAAGATGGGGTGGGCGATCTCTCGCGCGTCGTGATGTACATCGCGTCGCCTGCCGTGATGATGGCATCGTTCCTGCAGCCCTTCGATGGAGCGCATCTCGTGAATGCCGGAATCTGCGTCGTCCTCTCCATCATCGTCCTTGCCATCTGCGCCTTGATCGCCCATGTGGCCTATCGTGGCAAGGAGGCCATCTCCCAGTTCGGCGTCATCTTCTCCAATACCGGCTTTGTCGGCATCCCTCTGGTCCAGTATATCCTGGGGGAGGAATACGTCTTCTACGTGACGGTCTGCATTGCGGTCCTGACCTTCCTGATCTGGACCTACGGCGTCTATCTCGTGTGCGGCAGCATGGAGGAGGTGTCCCTGAAGAAGGTCTTCACGAACCCGGCGGTCGTGACCCTCTTCATCGGTTTCGCCTTCTTCCTCTTCAGCATCACGCTGCCTGAGTTCATCTCGGGCTCGCTCGACACGCTGGGCGAGGTCAATACCGGCCTGGCGATGGTGGTCCTGGGCTGCTATCTGGGCCAGACGAAGCTCTCCCTGATCGTGCGCGACCTTAGGGTCTACAAGGTGAGCATCCTGCGTCTTATCGTGGCGCCGCTCCTGACCCTGCTCGTCCTCTGGCTCATCCCCGCGTCCCTCGTGCCAACGGACATCAAGATGGTCGTGCTGATCACCTTCTCGACGCCGGTTGGCGCCATGGTCGCGATGCTCTCCCAGAAGTATGGCGCGAACTACGAGTATGGCGCCGGCATCGTCTCGCTCTCGACGCTGCTTTCGCTCATCACCATGCCACTTGTGCTTGGCTTCGGCGCTGCCATCCTGTGATCGCTTCTGGCAACGTCTCCTTGTGAGGGATGCAGACCCCTGTCTGGACTGGATCCCTCCTGCTTTGCATGAGGTTGCCGGGACTCTCAGGTCAAGCCATGCGGGAATGCATGAGCTGCGGAAATTGATCTTTACAAGTTACAAGATTTAGGGAAATTGATCTCCGCAAATTACAGATCATAGGGAAAATTGCAATCTGCAGATTGCAGTCAGCTGCGTGTGAAGCATGAAGTCCGTGCCTTCCGGATCTCCGGCATCAAAGTCTCAGGCATCGCGATCGAGGTGGGAGGCCGAAACGAGACGGGAAAGCAGCTCCAAGGCGACCATCAGGGCATCATTGCAAAGGATGATATCGAGCATGGCCATGGGAAGGTCGTGCCGCTCTGGGAATTCGGGCTTACCTACTGATGCAGGGGCAGCGCTCCTTGATCTTGCCGGCCGGCCGTCAGATACTGGGGAGGTAGGCAGGTCTGGCGGAAGGTGGAGCGTGCTCGAGAAAGGCCTCTACGAGAAGACAGTGAGCCTGGGGCTCAGGCGCGAGCTTGCGGCAGCTCAGGATGAGCTTGCGGCGACCATCGGCCAGCTCGATGCTGCGGAGGCGTCGCGGGTGCTCTCTGCCTATGCCGCACATGCCATCCGGCTGGCGCTCGACTCCTTCGAAGGCAAGGATGCGCTCGTCCAGCAGGTCGGCTTCGTGAACCATCTGATCGAGGACATGGCAGCATCGCTTGAGGATGACAGCGAGCTCGCGGAGATCCTCGAGGATGACCGTGTCGATATGAGCGCCAAAACACCCGAGCAGCTGCTCTCCCTCATCCCCAGGAAGAACCAGCTCGATCCGGGCAAGCCACAGACGCTTCCCCGTCCTGAGACCTCGGTCGCTGAGACCTCGCTCTTCACAGGCGCTGGGCATGAGCCGCAGCTGATGGGGGAGCTCAGGCGGGAGATCGCTTCAGCAGACGAGATCTTGATGCTTGTGTCATTCGTGAAATGGAGCGGTGTCCGTCTCCTTATGGGCGAGCTCAGGAGCTTTGCCGAGCGTGGCGGCAGGCTCCGGGTCATTACGACAAGCTATGTGGGGGCGACCGACCCCAAGGCAGTGACCGAGCTCTCCCGGCTTCCCGGTGCTTCCGTCAAGGTCTCCTACGATACAGGAAGGACCCGCCTCCATGCGAAGGCCTATGTCTTCCGGCGGCGGAGCGGCTATACGACTGCCTATGTGGGCTCCTCCAACCTCTCGAATCCAGCGATGACAAGCGGGCTCGAATGGAACGTGAAGGTGAGCCGTGCCGACCAGAAGGACATCCTCGACAAGATCTGCGCGACCTTCGATACCTACTGGCACGATCCCGAATTCGAGGACTATCGAGAGCAGGATGAGGAGCGCCTCGCAGAGGCCATCCGCCACGAGCGGGGCTGGGACAAGGAGGAAGGGGAGGGGAAGGTCTACTCCTTCGATATCCGTCCCTATCCGTACCAGCAGCAGATCCTCGATGCCCTTGCTGCCGAGCGCGAGGTGGGAGGGCATTGGAGGAACCTGGTCGTGGCAGCGACAGGCACGGGCAAGACCGTGATTGCTGCCTTCGACTACCGGAGCTTCTGCGAGCGGCAGGGGAGGCGAGCGCGCCTGCTCTTCGTCGCGCACCGCGAGGAGATTCTGCGCCAGTCTTTGGCCTGCTTCCGCGGTGTCCTGAAGGACCAGAACTTCGGTTCCCTCATGGTCGGAGGGGAGCGTCCCGAGACGGCGCCGTCGCACCTTTTCGTCTCGGTCCAGACGCTCCAGTCCCAGAAGCTCTGGGAGCGCTTCGATCCCGCCTACTTCGAATACATCGTCGTGGACGAGATCCACCATGCTGCCGCAAGCTCCTACCAGGAGATCTTCACCTGCTTCCAGCCAAAGATCCTCCTGGGGCTCACCGCGACGCCTGAGCGTGCCGATGGGCAGTCCATCCTGCCTTATTTCGATGGCAGGATCGCAGCCGAGATCCGTCTCCCTGAAGCCATCGACCGGAAGCTCCTCTGCCCTTTCAGCTATTTCGGCGTGACCGACGAGGTGAGCCTCCAAGGGCTGAGGTGGCAACGGGGCGGCTATGAGGCGTCAGACCTTGAGCAGGTCTATGTGCTGGATGAGCAGGTCGCGCGCAGGCGCGCTTCCCTCATCATCGATGCGACAAGGCGCTATGTGGCAGATATCGGCCATGTGCGGGGGCTTGGCTTCTGCGTCAGCAAAGCCCATGCCCGTTTCATGGCAGAGAGGTTCCGCGAGGCAGGCATCAAGGCTGAGGCAGTGTGCGCCGATACGGATGAGAAAGCAAGACGGCAGGCCCGCGATGATCTGAAGGACGGCAGGCTCCAGTTCATCTTTGCCGTCGATATCTACAACGAGGGTGTCGATATCCCCGAGATCGACACGGTGCTCTTCCTGCGTCCGACGCAGTCGCTCACCATCTTCCTCCAGCAGCTGGGGCGTGGCCTGCGCCTGGCTCCCGGCAAGGAGTGCCTGACGGTGCTCGACTTCATAGGCCAGCAGGACAGGAGATATGACTTCACATCCAAGCTCGAGGCTCTGCTCGAGCCGGGGCGAGAAGGGCTCAGCCGGCAAATCGAGGAGGGCTTCCCATCGGTCCCGAAGGGCTGCTCGATACAGCTCGAGAAGGTGGCCCAGCGCTATGTGCTCGAGAACATCAGCGCTGCCATCGGCACGAAGCAGTCGCTCGTCGCGGCGATAGCGTCCTTCGAGCAGGAGGCAGGGAAGCCGGCCTCGCTTGAAGCCTTCCTCTCCTTCCACCATCTCGCTATCTGCGACATCTACCGCGTGGCCTCCTTCTCGAGGCTCTGTGTCTGGGCAGGCGTCGCTCCTGATTTCGAGGAAGAGGATGAGGAGGACCTCACGAAGGCATTCTGCCGCCTCTGCCAGATCGATTCGAGGAGATGGATCCACTTCCTGCTCGATGCGCTCGATCATGCAGATGGGCTCGTGTGGGAGGAGCTCACATGCGAGCAGCGGCGCATGCTCGACATGTTCCAGATCACGCTCTGGCCGGATTCGATGAGGAAGCGGGGTGGCCTCAAGCCGAAGGAAGGTGTGCCGGAGTTCGCCACCTCCTGCGACTGCCTCAGGAGGATAGCGGCCGAGCCCCACATGGCTGAGGAGATCCGCCTCATCCTCAGGCATCAGCTTGACCATATCGCGCTTGTGGACCAGCAAGTGGACTGGGGCTTCCCCTGCCCGCTCGATCTCTCCTGCGTCTACACCCGCGACCAGATCTTCATCGCCTTGGGACGCTTCGATACCAGCAACATGCGCCAGGGCGTCGCCTACCTGAAGGACCACAGGATTGATGTCCTCCTGAACACGCTCGACAAGTCAGAGAAGGCCTATTCTCCCTCGACGATGTATGAGGACTACTCGATCGATGCCCTGCATTTCCATTGGCAGAGCCAGAACAAGACGACGCCTGAATCGCCGACCGGCAGGCGCTATCAGACCCAATGGGACGCAGAGCAGGGAAAGCCCACCAAGGTCGCCCTCTTCGTGCGCGAGGCGAAGAGCGGACGCTATGGCACCGAGCCCTATGCCTTCCTCGGCTTCTGCAGCTGCGAGAGCGCGACGGGATCGCGTCCCATGAGCATCGTCTGGAAGCTCGAGCATCCCATCCCTGCTAGGTTCCTGCGCCAGACGGCACGGCTTGCAGGGTAGGCATCCTTCCTGCAAAGACCTGCCTGCTTCTTTCATGCAGCTGACAGCTCTGGGAGTCTCATCAGGCTTCTGCCTGCCATACTGGACAAGGATTGGCAATGTGGCAGAAGGCTGCCAGTGAGGATGGCGCAGATGATCAGGCTCGTGCTCAGCGATATGGACAACACGCTTCTTCCGTGGGGGCAGCAGATGGTCTCTCCCCGCGCGATGGAGGGCATCCGCGAGATGCAGGAAGAGGGGATCATCTTTGCGCCGGCAAGTGGCAGGGCCTTCTCCGAGCTCGTGAAGTTCTTCGACAATGACACCTCGGTCCTGCGCTCCGCCATCACGGCCAACGGCCTGGTCGTGCGTCTCAACGGCAAGGACATCAGCCGTTCCATCATTGACCGGGCATCGTTTCTGGCCCTCGATGAGGCGCTCGAGCCCTATGCGGATGAAGCTGCAGCTGTCATGTACGACGAGAGCGGCCATGCCTACATCAGGCGCGAAGGGCCCGGTAAGATCGAGATATTCAAGAGCGCCTTCCCGGGTGGTGTCTCCTATGTCACAGCATGGCCGGACATCGAATTCACGAAGATCGGCGTCGGACTCGATACGGATGCGAAGCGCCGCGACGAGATCATCGATGCGATCGACCCCACGATCCCTGGCCTCGACTTCGTGAAGCCGCTCCCGAACTGGGTCGACGTGGTGCCCCACGGCGTGAACAAGGCAACCGCCATCCAGAAGCTGACGGAGAAGATGGGCATCACGACGGACGAGGTCTGCGCATTTGGCGACGGCGAGAACGATATCGAGATGTTCCAGGCAGTTGGCTATCCGGTCGTGGTCGCCAATGGATCTCCGAAGGCGAAGGCGGCAGCACGCTATGAGATCCCTGATGCTGCAGAGGATTCGGTCGGCACGGCCTTCCTGCAGATCGCAGAGGCTGCCCGCATCGGCGTGCTTCCCGATTTCCTGCAGCAGCCGCGTCAGGAAGAAGACCGATGATCAAGCTCGTCGTGACCGATATCGATGACACGCTCGTCGCCCGCAAGCGCCGCGTCATCACCCATCGTGGCCTTGCCGCCATCCATGCGCTGCTCGATGCCGGCGTCGTCTGCGGCCCTGCCACAGGACGGGACGTCGCACGGGTCGCCTACAGCTACCGCTTCGATCCTGCCTGCTACAGCACCGCTATCGTCGCGAATGGCATGAGGATCTACCACGATGGCCAGAAGGTCCTGGAGAAGGTCCTGCCCCAAGAGGGACTCCAGAAGATAGCCGAGCTCTGCTGCACAGAGGCGCGGGCAGACCTGCTGCTCTTCAGCGATGAGGGGCTCATCTGGGCCTGCGGCAGCGATATCGACACGATGGTCGTGCATGACCTGAAGCATCTCGTGAACTGCGAAGGGGTGTCTGTGGATGCGCCAGGGGATCGTGTGACCGTGAAGGCGAACCTCCATTTCGATGGGAGCATCGAGGAGCTTCTTGCCTTCAAGGACGAGCTTGTCCGCTGCTGTCCTGAGATCGACTTCACCTGTCCTTGCGCAGGCATCATCGATATCACGACGCATGGCTGGGACAAGGGCGAAGCTGCGCTCTGGCTTGCCGATTATCTGGGGATAGGACACGACGAGATCTGCGCCTTCGGCGATGCGGGAAACGACGAGGCCCTGATCCAGAAGATCCCGAATTCGGTGGCGGTCGCCAATGCCTTCGACGAGATCGTCGACGAGGCACGCTGGCATATCGGCACCACGATGGATGATGCAGTGAGCGAAGCCTTCGAGGATATCGCGGCAGCGGCCTCGACGGGCACGATGCCACGCTTCATGTCCGAGGATGTGGATGCGCGCTATCGTGAGGCAGCCAGAAGTTACACTGCACCGGTCCCGAAGGGGATGGACAGCTAGCGTCGGTCCTTCCTGAGGCGGGCACGGATATGGCTCTCGAGCATATCCAGAGCCACCACATGGGCCCCGTCACCAGGGATGATCATGTCGGCATAGCGCCTCTGCGGCTCGACGAATGCCTCGTGCATCGGCTTCACGGTCGAAAGATACTGGTCTGCCACGGAGCCCAGGCTGCGGCCCCGCTCCTCCACATCGCGCTGGATCCTCCGGAGGATCCTGACATCGGCATCCGTATCGACAAAGACCTTGATATCCATCAGGTCGCGGAGCTCCGGGCAGCTGAAGATGAGGATGCCTTCTACGACAATCACAGGGGAGGGACTGACGGTCACGGTCCGATCCGTGCGGTCATGGGCCGCAAAGTCGTAGATCGGCTCCTCGATCGCATGGCCCGCCTTGAGCTTCTTCAGCTGCTCGCACAGGAGCTCATCCTCGAAGGCATCGGGGTGGTCGTAGTTGAGCCTTGCGCGCTCCTCGAAGTTCATATCATGATGGGCCCGGTAGTAGGAGTCCTGGGAGATGATAGCGAGCTCGCCTGGGAAGCGCTTTTGCAGCGCATGGGCAAGCGTGGTCTTGCCCGACCCGGTGCCGCCTGCGATGCCGATGACCATGATATCGTCCATTGCCTGCCCTCAAGCCTTCCAGACCTTCTGGTTCTCCAGATGATAGCCCGCCCAGATGCTTTGCGCACAACAGAGCTGCAGAAAGAAAGGCCAGAGGGCACGGGGTCCCTCTGGCCCTTGGAGGCATCTGGCTCTTTCAGCGCTACAGGAGCTCTGAGAGCTCGTCCACGAGCTGGTCGAACTGCTCGAGCGCACGGTCGACCGCCTCGCCGGATGCCATATCGACACCGGCACCACGCAGGAGCTCGATCGGGCTCTTGGAGCAGCCACCAGAGAGGAAGCCGAGGTAGTCATCGACAGCGGGCTTGCCCTCCTTCAGGATGCGGTTCGAGAGGGCGACGGCAGCCGCGAAGCTCGTCGCATAGACATAGACGTAGAAGTCGTAGTAGAAATGCGGGATGCGGGCCCACTCGAGGGCAATCTCGTCGTCGGACTCGATGGCGGGGCCGTAATAGAGGTCGTTCAGCGCACGGTAGCGCGCGCTCAGATCGTCTGCACCCATGCCGACGCCCTGGGCGCAGGCGGCGTTCGCGTCGCGCTCGAACTCGGCGAAGAGGGTCTGGCGATAGAGCGTGCCACGGAACTGCTCGCAGAACTGGTTCAGGAGATAGGCGCGCTGCGTCGGGTCCTTCTCGTTCTCGAGGAGATAGTGGATGAGGAGGCATTCGTTGGTCGTCGAGGCGACCTCGGCCACGAACATCGCGTATTCCGCATAGCGGGCAGGCTGGGCATGGTTGGAGAGCCAGGTCTGCATCGAGTGGCCCATCTCATGGCAGAGGGTGGAGACCTCATCCAGGGTGCCCTGGAAGTTGAGGAGGATGAGTGGGTTCATGCCATGGCCATCGGCGGAGTAGGCCCCGCTCATCTTGCCCGGGGTCTCGAAGACATCGATCCAGCGGCTGGCGACGCCCTGCTTCACGGTGCTGACGTAGTCCTCGCCCAAGGGAGCAAGGGCACGGTACATGAGGTCGCAGGCCTCCTCGAAGGTGTAATGGCGCTCAGGGGCGCTCACGATCGGGGTGTAGATGTCCCAGTAGCGCAGATGGTCGACGCCCAGGACCTTCTTGCGCAGGGCCAGATACTTGTGCATCGGCTCCACATGCGCATGAACGGAGTCGATCAGGGCATTGTAGACCGAGACGGGCACCTCGGTGGGGGTGAGCGATGCCTCAAGCGAGCTTGCATAGTGGCGGGCATCGGCGAAGAACTTGAGCTGGCGCATCTGGGCAGCAAGGATCGCAGCAGCGGTGTTCTTGACCTTCGCATAGGAGCCATAGACGCTGTGGTAGGCATTCTCGCGCAGGGTGCGGTCAGGAGAGACGAGGCAGAGCGCGACATAGGAGCCATGGGTGACGGGATGTGCCACGCCCTTGGAGTCGAGGGCATCCGGGAACTTCATGTCTGCATCGTTCAGCATCGTGAAGATCGTATTCGGCTGTGCCTGGAGCACGCCTGCCTGGGCGAGGAGCTCCTCCTCCTTCGGGGAGAGCGTGTGGGCCTTGAGCGCGCGCATGCGGTCGAGGGCGAGCTTGTAGAGGGAAAGGCCTGGCGTCTCCTCATACCATGCAGCGAGCGTCTCGTCGTCGAGGGCAAGGAGTGCCGGCTGGAACCAGGAGCTGCCTGCCTGGATGGCAGAGGCGAGGCTCACGATCTGGGAGACCATGTCCTGCCAGCGGCTCACGCGGGTGTCCTCGTCGGCCTTTCTATCTGCATAGTTCCAGACCTTCTGGAACTGCATCGTCGCCTCATCGTCGAACCTGAGGTAGGCGAGGAGCTCCTCGCCTGAGGTGAGGGCCTTGTCCTCCCAGGAGGCATAGGCCTGGGGAAGCTCGCGGGCCTCCTCCAGGGCCTTCTGGAAGGCGTCCTCATCTGCGAAGAGGGAGGTGAGGTCCCAGGTGTACTTCTCAGGGACCTCCGAGCGCGATGCGTAGGAATCGGTGAAGGAATCAGCTGTTGCCATGTTCTTCTTCCTGTCTTTGAGAGCGGTTCGATATCACGAATGCAAGTATGGCACAGAGCGCGGACCTCTGCCGCTGGGCATGCTGACTTCTGGCTGCAAGGCAGATCTTTGGGTATGCTGGGGGGGCAGAAGATATGCCCGTCTGGGGAGGTTTCCTATGGAGAAGATGCGGTTTGCGACCATCGGCAGGAGCGCCATCACGGAGCGCTTCCTCGATGCCTTGACCCACGTGCCCGATACCGTCTATGTCGCTTCCTATTCACGGAAGCTCGAGGATGCCCAGGCCTTCGCATCTGCCCATGGGGCAACGCGTGCCTTCGACTCGCTTCCGGCGCTTGCCGCTTCGGGCGAGGTCGATGCGGTCTATATCGGCTCCCCCAATGCCCTGCATGCAGAGCAGGCAAAGACGCTCATCCAGGCAGGGCTGCCGGTGCTCGTGGAGAAGTCCTTTGCCGCCAACGGGCGGCTTGCCCGTGAGATCTTCGATCTGGCAGATGAGCAGGGGGTCGTCGCCCTGGAGGCAGCGCGCAACACCTTCGGTCCCGGCATGGAGGCCCTGCGTGAGGCGCTTCCCCAGGTCGGAGAGGTGCGTCTTGCGACCTTCCGCTTCTCGAAAGTGACTTCCCGCATCAGGAAGCTCAAGGCGGGGGAGCATGTGAACATCTTCGACCCCCATATGGCATCAGGGGCCCTGATGGATATCGGCGTCTACTGCGTCGAGCAGGCGCTTGCGCTCTTCGGCGCCCCAGAGAAGGTGCAGGCCGCTGCTGTCACCCACGAGGTGGCTGGCAAGGGTGCAGACGATCCGTTCCGGACCATCGATCTGGCAGGCGAGGCCATCCTCACCTATCCAGGCTTCCTCGTGGACCTCTCCTATGGGAAGGTCTCGAATGATTATCTGGCCTCGCAGATCGAGGGGGATGCCGGAACGCTCTCCTTCAAGGAGACGAGCTGCCCCCATACGCTCACCTTCACGCCCTATGTGGACAAGGGGATGGTCTATGGGACCGTCGGAGGGGAAGGTGCCACGACGACCGAGATCGAGATGCCGGATAACGACATGCAGTTCGAGATTGCAGCCTTCGTCGATGCAGTGCGGGGCGATGCTGCTGCCCTGAAGACAGTTGCTGAGCACCGGCAGCTGACGCTCGATTCGCTTGCCGTGATGGATGAGATCCGCCGGCAGGTCGGCGTGAAGTTCCCGCAGGACTGACGCTCCACCGAAGGAGGCTCTGCCATGTCCGGTCTGCCCATGCTCCTTGTGGTGGCTGGCTCCTGCCTGCAGGCCCTCTTCATACGTGCCGATCTGAAGCACCGCTATGCCTCAGCTGCTGCCCTCAAAGGGGTGGCGGCGGGGATCTTCGTCCTGCTCGGCATCCTCGGTGCTCTGGGGCATCCAGAAGGGGGAGCCTCCCTCATCTGTTTCGGGCTTGCGTTCGGGATGATGGGTGACATCCTCCATGCCCTGCGCTTCGTGCGCGGGCGAGGGCTCCGCTCCGAGCGGAGCGCGAAGGCGGTGCGTGAGCACCTCTTCACGATCGGGGCGCTCTTCTTCCTGGCAGGGCACCTCTGCTACCTTGCCTATCTCCTGCCCTGCACAGGCTCAATGGCCTGGATTGCCTTGCTTTCAGGCATCGTCCTTGCGGGCATCCTTGCACAGGCCCTCGTACACGTCGTGCGGCTGAAGGGCAAGCGTGCCGGGGCAGGGGCGCTCTATCTTGCCTGCGTGTGCGCGATGATGAGCTGCGCCGTGGCAGCATGGATGGAGGGGAGGAGCACATCGTCTGCAAGTTTCGCTCTTGGTGCTGCCCTCTTCCTGCTCTCTGATACGCTTCTGGCAATCAATTCCTTCGGCTCTCGCAAGCGGGCCGATATCAGGGTCTGGAGCCTTTCCACCTACTATGCAGCCCAGCTCCTCATAGCGCTCAGCCTCTGGCTTGTGTGAGGGGCTAGCGCTTCTTCAGATGGAGCAGCTCCAATGTCTTGTCGGCAATCGCTGCATGCGGCGTGCTGCCGTCCTTGATCCCCAGGGCAGCTGGCATATGGGCGAGGAACATGAAGAGGGTGAGGACTGCGGCCGGGATGAGGGAGGCTGCAGAGGCACCCGTCAGGAAGAGGAAGACGAGGAAGAGCGACGGTATCAGAAGGGCTCCGATGCAGAGGTATCCAAAGCCGACGACCCCGACCGCGAAGCCGAGGATCGAGGAGAGGATGCCGAAGAGGGGATGGGCGAGGATGATCGTGGAGCAGGTCGTCGTGACGCCCTTGCCACCCCTGAAATGGTGCCAGAAGGGATAGTTGTGCCCTGCTGTGACACCGAGCCCGCACCAGAGTGCGATCTCGGTGCTGTGGCCAAAGAGCGTCCAGGCGATAAGGACCGCGACAAGGGATTTCAGGATATCCCCGGCGAGCACCAGGAGTGCCTTCCTCGTGCCGAGCATATGCCCGACGTTTGCCATGCCGGGGTTGCCATCGCCGACATCGAAGGCGCTTCTGTGCACCGATGCACGGCAGACCGCATCGGCTGTCAGGAAGCAGCCAAAGAGATAGCCAATCAGAAGCGAAAGAGCAGAGTCCATACTGCATGCCTCGATTCGAATGTGCTCTTGCAGTATCGTACCCAGGCAGGGTGGACGCGTCGGGATGAATGCGGATGCTCCCGCAGCCGGTGGAGGAGCGGTTGCATGAATTGTGGAGAAACGTTCACATATTTGACGAAAGGCCGACGAGTCCCTATATTTATTTCTTGCGCACAGGCGTACCCAATATTGCGGGGTGGAGCAGTTGGTAGCTCGCCGGGCTCATAACCCGGAGGTCGGTGGTTCAAGTCCGCCCCCCGCGACCATAAATCAGCAGGCCAAGACGGTTGTCCGTCTTGGCTTTTTCTTTTGATAAAGCGTTCTGTGGTCATCCCAACGAAACCAGTCCCGGCTGCGAGTGACTTCGCGGTCCGAGAGGTTATATCCGGAGCTGTCGCATCTGGTGCGGCTGCGTCCTGCGTGGCTTTCCGCTTCTGCCGTACCTGCTCGAATCGAGCCTCTAATTGTGACTCGAGTCTAAAATCGAACGCACGAGCCAAGGGTTGCAAAAGCGGCGGTACATCGTCGGCCCCTTGCGCATCATCTCGACATTGAGGCGGTAGGCGCAGTCAAGAACTCCGTCCTCAGCCAGTAGATCTGCGAACCAGTCCAAGCCGTCAAACCATATTCGCTTGATGTCCGGGGCGCTCCCGTAGTCATCCCTTGTGACCTCGGATCTAGGAAAGCTCAATGGAAGCACCGAGCCGTGCTGAGCATCCTCCCTGATGTTCAAGAAGCCGTATGGGATGCCATCTTCCTCGAACATGACAAGCGTCTCGACGTTCCCGCAGCTTATGCAAACGGTTCGTGGTATGGAGTTGGAAGATCCAGAGGGGAGGGCGGTGGCGACCCAGAGCGTCCCTGCCGTCGCGTCCGGCATGGGGATTGTCTCATCGACATACCGATGCAGCAGCGGCATGAGGTCCGGCCAATAGTCTTTTGAAGCAAGCTCTTCAAAGCGTCTGTTCTTGCTAGCTGTCTCGTATTCGGCAAGCGTGCTCCCTGATAGCAGCGAATGCTGTCGTCGAGGCCTGTCCTCTCGGGTCCAAGGAAGGCGCAGCCCATAATACGGGGCCTCACTGGTCACTATGTCGCCTGACCCACCCGGCGTTCTGGTCTTCATAAGGTTGATGAGGTCGTAGCCCTGCTTCTCGAGAGATGAGATAACAGTGGTTTCCGCAGCATCGAGTTCGGCTGCATCGTTTCCTGTGACCTCCGAAAACCACATGGTTTCGACATCGAATCTGCCTTTGTTGTGCCTGCATTCGTGCCGGTGCTGCACGTACCTTGTGACGACATCTTCAGATTTCCCTGCGTACCATCTCCCATCAGAGAATTGGTAGATGTATATGCCGCGCCGGTGACCCTCAGGAATATCGGCGGACACCGATGAGCGCCCTTGCACTTCGATGCTGTGAAATACAAGGCTCCCTATGTGAATATCCGTACCGCGTCTGCGGGAAATCGCCATTATGCCAGCTTTCGTTAAAGAGCGTTCGGCCTTGCAGGAAATGACAGCGCTAGAGAGTACTATACGGCCATGAATCCAAGTTCGATCATGACTTCGATAGGCCGACAACTCGCTGGCGCGGATATGGTGCATCGCTCCATCGGAACTCGAATGCCTTCCGTCTGCATGAGCATGAACGTCGCTTTGAAGGGCCGCTTGAAGAGCTGCTAGGACATTACAGGCACTCGCATCCATAGCCTCCTTCATCTTGGCGGTGGGCGGCATTGTATCCAGCCTTTCCAAGGTGGATGAGATTGCGGGCTCGGGCCTTCGCTGCGGGTCTTCGCAAAGGATTACACGTAACGAGCCGGTTCCGTAGGCTTCCCAGCCGGCGCCGAAGCTCTCCTCGACCTTAAGCGTTGCGGTCATCCTTGCGTCTGGGCAGAGGCCATCGCAGATATCGAGGACATGGAGCCGCTGGCATGACCCGATGACCCGTCACAAAGCGAACGTCGAGGCCGTTCCTGTCCATCATGGTGGCGAAGGCTTGCTGGAAGCCGCGGAGCGTGCTGCCGAACCTCTGGAACTGCAGTAGGCAGAAAAAACCGGTTCAATCCTAAAAGCTGTGGGCAGATGCCTGCAGCATAGCCCCTGCGCAGACA
>OMTG01000020.1 GCA_900313905.1 uncultured Actinomycetes bacterium
AGGTCGGTGAAGGCGCAGCCGATGATGCCCATCTTCGGGTAGGTCGGATACGGGTACTCCTCCTCCCAGGCATCGTAGAGCCCCATGTTGTCGACGACGAGTTTGCTCTCGAGCAGGAACTCCTCGTCGAAGAGGGCTGCCGACGGCATCGACACGAGCGCGCCCGGCTTGATCCAGGAGCCATCGACCTTCGGGAAGGTCGCGATATCGTCGGCGACGGTCGTCGTGAAGGAGACGATGTCAGCGTCCTTGCAGCACTCCTCGATCGTGTCGCAGACCACGATGTTCTTGATGGAAGGGAGCTCTTCCTTCACGAAGGCGACGAAGGAGTCCAGCGAGCGCTTGCCGCGGCCCTTGATTTTGATTGTGTCGAGCGAGGGGCGGGCGGCCACGAAGGCGGCAGCGGAGGTCTTGCCCATGACGCCAGGGCCGACAATGGCGGCGACCTTCGCGTCCTTCGGAGCGAGATAGCGGGCGCCGACGCCGGGAATGCCACCCGTGCGGTAGGCGGAGAGGAGGTTTGCGGACATGAGGGCAAGCGGAGCGCCCGTGTCCTTGTCGTTCAGCATCATCATCAGGATTGAGCGCGGCAGGCCCCTGGCCTTGTTCTCCATGTTGGAGCCGTACCACTTCATGCCTGCCATCTGGTAGCGACCGCCGAGGTAGGCCGGCATTGCCATGAAACGGCGATCCTCGCCGTTCTTCGGCATCCCCGGGAACTTCGGATCGTCCGGGAACATGATCATCGTGCCATGGGAGTTGTGGTTCTCGCCGCCCATCACGTAGTCGCCCTTTGCCAGGGTGACAAGGAGGTCCTCCATGCAGTCGACGCAGGCAGGCATGTCCTTCACGCCAGCCTTGATCATGTCAGGCTCGCTGAGATAGAGAAAATCGATCCTGGTATCCATTGCGTGTTCCTTTCGTCGTGCCGGAAAGCTGGTCCGGCATGCTGATCCAAAGGGAAGAGCTGACAGGGCAGGGGCTCGCCCCTGCCCCGGGAAAGCCTAGATATGCGCCTTGAAGCGGTCGTAGCGGAAGGCAGAGAGGTCGAGCGTCGTCGGCTCGTCGCGGGCGACCTCGGCAAGAAGGGTTCCCACGATCGGGGAGATGCCGAAGCCATGGCCCGTGAAGGCGCAGCCGACCACAAGGCCGGGCACCTCGTCGATGGCGCCAAGGACCGGCACGCCGTCCGCGCAGACATCCTCGTAGCCGCCCCAGGTGCGGACGATCTTCGCATTGGCGAGCTTCGGGATGTAGCGCAGGATGCCACGGCAGATGGCAGGGGCCGTGATGCTCGAGGTCGCATCGTGGCCATTGTCCTTGTTCGTGTCCTCGAAGCCGGAATCGCCGCCGAAGACGAAGGAGCCATGCTTGGTCTGGTGCCCGTAGAAGTCGGCATCGGCGGTGCCGAGCATCTGGCGAAACATCGGGGGCTCCATCTCGGTCACAAGCGCCTCGATCAGGACATTGGACATCGGGATATCGATGCCGACAGAGGCGAGGATCTTGCGGGAGGCATATCCTGCAACCACGACGACGCGGTCGGCCTCGAAGGTGGCCTCCGGGCAGATGACCTTGCGGACAGAGCCCCTGACCTTGCGGAGCTCGGTGACCGGCATGCTGGTGTAGAAGCGCACGCCGAGGCGGCGGGCTGCGATGTAGTAGGCATAGGTGGCCTTGAGCGGATTCGCATGGCCATCCGTCGGGCACCAGGAGGCGCCGATGACCTCGTCAGAGAGGTACGGATTGATGGCGCGGACCTCGTCGCCCGAGATCATGCGCATATCGAGGCCCTGGGCAACGGCCTTGTCACGCAGGCCCTGCAGAATCTTGATATGGCGGTCGGTCTTGCCGAGGCGGAGGTTCCCGCCCTGGCAGTACTCGACGTCGCTCCCGAGCTCCTCAGAGAGCGTCGGCCAGAGGTTCTTCACGGCGTACATCGCAAGCGGCAGCTCGCGGGGGTCGCGGCCGGACTGGCGCACGCCGCCACCATTCCTCGTCGATCCGCCATTGCCGATCACATCAGACGCCTCGAGCACGATCACCTTGCTGCCTTTCTTGGCAAGGTAGTAGGCAGTGGCGCAGCCGATGATGCCAGCGCCGACGACAATCACATCGGCGGTGCGGTCCGGGATATCGACCGTCGTTCCCTCATTGCTCATCACGGTCACCCTCCTTCGCAAAGACGCTCATCTCGATAGGACGCATGGGAGCACGCGAGCTTGCCGGCTCGAGCTCATCCGGGTTCACGCCGAGCTCGCGGGCCACGATGCCCTTCACGAGGCGGGCGCAGGTCTGTCCCTGGCAGAGCCCCATGCCGCACCTGAGGTAGCGGCGGATCTCTGCGATCTCAAAGAGCCCTTCATGCACGGCACGGCGAATCTCGCCCTGCGTGACCTCCTCGCAGCGGCAGATGATCTGATCATCGCCGGGCTTCGGCTCGAAGGGGCCAAGGTCCTTCGTGCGGTCGTCAATATCCTTCATCTGGAGCACCCCTCTCAAGCCTCAGCTGCGACAGGTGCAGCCTTGAAGAATCGAGCCCTCATTGCCATGTCCTTGGGCACCTTGATCGTGACAGCGGCCGTGTGGTCGAAGGCCTTCGTGCGCTTGACGGAGACGACCTCTGCCTCGCAGACCGGCTCGCCGTCACGCCCGAGCGCCTGTCCGCGCTCGCCCTTCTCAGGCAGCGGGAGGAACTCGTACGGGAAGGTGACCTCTGCGTATCCCGGCTCCTTCTCCTCGTCCACGAGGAAGATGGCCTGGCCGGGGCAGGAGGCGACGCAGAGCCCGCAGCCGATGCAGGTGGCATCCGGCTCGAGCTGCGGCAGGGCCGTGATATGGTCGCCGACCTTGATGCAGTGCTTCGGGCAGACATCCTGGCAGGGGTTGCAGGGGATGTTCTGCGTGCACTCGATCACGGGATGGATGCCGACACGATGGGTGACGCCCGGGAAGCGCTCGATCTCGTCGTCTGCCACATAGCCCTTCGTGAGCAGGCTCTGCGAGACGGGGATGCCCTCCTCGGTCTCCTTGATGTCCTTGCCGCGGTTCTTCGGAGCGAACATGCCCTGGCGCAGGCCATCGAGCGCTGCCTCGTTCGAGGCGACCTCCTGCTTCATCTCTGCATCGTCGATGTAGCCGAGGTAGTCGGCAGCAGCAAGGCCGGCGATGCGGCCCTCGATCATGGCAGAGGATGCCTCCTCGATGCCAGAGACATCGCCTGCGGCGAAGATGCCCTCGATGCTCGTCTCGCCGAGATCGTCGACGACCGGCACCTGGCCTCCGCGCTTGCGGTCATCGACGACCGTGCAGCCATCCATCTTGAAGAGCTGCGACATCGGGGAGAGGCCGACAGCAACGCAGATCGTGTCCACATCGAAGTGCTTCTCGGTGCCCGGGATGAACTGGAAGTGGGAGTCGACCTCTGCGATCGTGACGCCCGTCACGTGGTCCGTGCCCTCGGCACGCTTGATCGTGTGGGAGAGATAGAAGGGGACGCCCGTGCGGGCGACCTTCGCGGCATGGACGCCGTAGCCGCCGACATGCGGTGCTGCATCGACCAGGGCCACCACGTCGCAGCCTGCCTGCTTCAGCTGGTAGGAGACGACGAGGCCCACGTTGCCGGTGCCGAGCATCAGGATGCGCTCGCCCGGCTTCACGCCGTGCAGGTTCATCATGGTCTGGGCAGCGCCGGCACCGATGACGCCAGGAAGGGTCCAGCCCTCGAAGGTGACCATGTTCTCGGCTGCGCCCGTGGCGACGACGATCGCATCGCCCTTGAAGTGGTTCACCTCATCGCCCTGGCGGACGACGACCTCCTTGTCCTGATAGAGGCCGATGACGGTGGAATCGAGCTCCACGTCGACGCCGAGCTTGGCTGCCTCGTCGAGCAGCTGCTGGCCGATCACGAAGCCACGGATCTTCGCACGGTGCTCCTTGGAGCCGAAAAACTTGTGGATCTGCTTGAAGAGCTGGCCGCCCGGACGGGCATTCTCGTCGAAGACGACCACATGGGCGCCGCGCTTGGCGGCTTCGATCGCGGCAGACATGCCAGCAGGGCCGGCACCCACGACAATCAGGTCATAGCGCTTCATTCGGCGCCTCCCTCTCCTGCTGCCTCTTCCTTATCGAAAGGCTCGGCCGTGGCACCATACTGGGTCTTCACGTCCATGCCCTCCACCAGTGGCGTCATGCAGGTCCTCACGTTCGGCACGCCGTCCACGACCATCACGCAGTCCGTGCAGCGGCCGATGGCACAGAAGATGCCGCGCGGCTCGTGGCGCTTGGCGGTATAGCGATGGACCATCACACCTGCAGCCTTGAGAGCCATGGCGACCGGCTCCCCTTCATAGCCCTGGAGCGTCTGCCCATCATAGGTGAAGCTCACGAGCCTGCCTTTCTCAGGCACGCCGAGAATGGGATGTTCCGAAATGCGCGTTCCCATGATCCCCTCCCTGAAACCATGCGCGCGGAAGGCTGCGTCGAGCCGTCCGTGCACGTATCCACAAACAGGAAAGCCCTGGCTTCCCCTTCCCTCAAGGGGTCAGCCAGATGGCATGAGACTGTGATACGACGCACGGAAATCCCGGTATTGTAAAAAAGGGACCTAAATGCAATTGGAAACATTGGTTTTGCCGC
>OMTG01000066.1 GCA_900313905.1 uncultured Actinomycetes bacterium
GTACAGGATGCAGGACGGCAGCCATTGACGCCGCTATCCGTACCGGGGATGATGTGTATCTGCACGCTGAGGAGTTTGAGCTATCGTGCCATGAATGCCTGTCCAGAGCGGTATGATGCATAGGCATAGGCTTCAGGTCTGACCAGATGCTTCTGGACAAGGACGTGGGGCCTGCGGGCTTCAGCAGACTTCAGCACCGGCAGCTGTCCGGCGTACCAAGCACATGATGGAGGATGGCCGCAATGCTTCATTGCAGGCTATGCATGCCGCATCGGGCACGAGAGGCTGCTGAGGAAGGCCTGCGAGATGCATCCTCTGCCGGAAGAGCGCAAGCATTCCGGCCTTCTATGAACAACGAACTGGGAACCCAGCAATGAGGGCGAACAGGTGGAGCAGATAGCATGAGCAAGAATTCCAAGGGCCGTCATTTCAAGGATGACAGCAAGACAAAGCATCATCGGGGGCAGGGCGCCTCTGCCCATGGTTCCCGCCGTGAGCGGAAGCAGCAGGAGGCTGAAGACCAGGACACTACCACGACTACGGGCGCACGCTTCGACGAGGACGATGCTGGCCTCGATCATATGGCAACAACAATCGAATCTGCCCCGTCCGATGACTGGGACGATCCCTTCGATGTGATGCCGGACCTCTCTGAGGATGAATGGTACAACGAAGGTGGTGCAGAGGAGCCTGAGCCCACACCCAAGAAGAAGCATCATCATGTTCTTGCTTTCGTCCTCGTTGTGGTCCTGGCGCTCGCTGCTGTGGCCGGCGTTGGCGGCTATGCCCTCTATCAGAGTGCCCAGAATGTGGCTACCTCTGCCAGAAGCGCCATGGCGACGACTTCCGATTTCGTCTCATCCCTCCAGCATGGCAATACCGCCGTGCTCAAGAGCGATGCAGAGAGCTTTGCAAACTATGTGTCTGCGATGAAGAACGAGACCGATTCCCCGCTTTGGACCGTATCGGCAAAGCTTCCTGTGATCGGTGGCGATGTGACACGCGTGGTAACGCTGGTCGATGTGATGCAGGACCTCTCTGACGGCGTGATGACGCCTGCAGCAGATGCGATGGACGGCGTCTCGATGGATTCGCTCCTCGCAGACAAGAGCATCGATGTGGATACGCTCACGACTCTCTGCAACACGCTGACCGAAGTGCAGCCAGAGATCGCACAGGCAGCAAGCGCTGTCGATGCGCTGGGCGATGCTGATTCCGACGAGCTTCAGGAACCGCTCTCGGATGCACGCGAGAAGCTCGATGAGGTGAACAGGATTGCGACGGATGTGGCGCAGATTGGTCCGCAGCTTCCTGCCATGCTCGGTTCTGAGGAGGCGCAGAACTATCTGGTCGTCGTCCAGAACAATTCCGAGATTCGCTCGACGGGCGGCTCTCCAGACTCGTATGCAGTCGTGACGATCGACAATGGGCAGATTTCGCTTGGCGGCTTCGGCGTGGCCAGCGGGAGCACAGGCAAGGAGGCCATCCCTCTCACAGATGAGGAGAGCAACGTCACGGTCTCGATCATGGAGACCGATGCAGACAAGGCGCTGAGCGATGTGACGGCAGTACCGAGCTTCCCGCGTGCTGCACAGCTCATGGCAGGATGCTGTGAAGAGGAATCCGGCCAGCAGGTCGACGGCGTCATTGCGGTCGATCCTGTCTTCCTCCAGAGCCTGCTCGAGCTGGCTGGTGGCGTCACGACCTCTGATGGAACAAAGGTCGACGGCACCAATGCTGCCCAGATCCTCCTCAACCAGACCTATTACCTGGCAGACGATGAGCAGGATCCCTTCTATGCACAGGTTGCAGGGCTCGCCCTGAACACGATCCTCAGCAATATGGGGCACGTCTCCCTGAGTGGCATTGAGTCCGCCATTGCACAGGGCATGCACGAAGGGAGATTCCTCGTCTACATGGATGATGCAGATGCAGAATCTGCCATTGCCAAGATTGGCGCAGCGGGCGAAGTGAGCCAGGATCCCACCCATCCTGTGACAGGCTTCTATGTCTCGGACAAGACAGGCTCGAAGCTCGACTGGTATCTCGATATGAAGAGCACGGTGTCCGAGCCGACCGTCAATTCCGATGGCAGCAAGTCCTACACGGTCACGGTCACGCTGGGCAATACGACGACGCTCGACCAGATGAAAGATGAGCTTCCGGCTGCCATCACAGGCTCCTCACCTGAGGACCATGATTACTCGATGGTCACGGCATACTGCATCATGGCACCAGCAGGCGGCACCATATCCAACCTGAATATCGATGCAAGCCAGGTCGACAAGCAGGAGGAAGCGACTCTCTATGGCAACGACGTATGGGCAGGCTATGTGGACACGAACCCTTCCACCACTTCCACCTTCACCTATACGGTCACCGTATCCGCTGAAGCCGAGTCCGATCTCACGGTCTGGACGACCCCTACGGCACAGACCTTCGCCTAAAGGAAGAGCCTATAGGCGACACATAAGCTCCTGATTGCACAGAGCCGCACCCCGAACTCGGATAATTCTGGGGTGCGGCTTTTGCATGCACCTGATTGGGGTCCCGATACATCTATGGGTATTTATAGCTCACAAATACCCACGTGAATCATGGACACGAAATTCCGGGTGGCTACCAGCTGTCCTAGAATGATGGAGCGCAGGAATCCATTGGAGGGATGTATATGGATATGAAGCAGCTGGCCACAGAGCACGCGCGTAGGCAACAGGAGCAGATGTCCTGGAAGGACATCCCTCGTACGGAGGGGGAGATTCAGGAGAATCTCACCTCATCCAGGCTGAGCCAGCCTGATGGCAGTTCCATGATTCTCGATTCATGTAGCCCCATGGGCCATGGAGAGGCAGACAACAGTACCGGGATTTTGGGAGCGTCGGTCAAGCATGTCGGCGAAGTGCCGATGAAGGGGCTCGCCGAAGATATCCTAAAGCGCTATCCAGAATGCATCACCACAGATGACACGGTCGAGCGCGAGGCTGCAGATGGTACTGTCTGCCGGGAGAGCTGCGATGGCAAGAGCTGCCGTTATATCTTGGGCAAGCCATCCAAGACGGGTGACAACATCATCGTTATCGGCGCGAACCCGAGCAGTGCCGGCCTCGTGAAATCTGACCAGACGATGGACAACATCGTAAAGACTGTTGCGCGCCTCGGTGCTAAAGGCTACGTTGTGCTGAACCTCTGGCCCGATCGGAGCGGCAACCCCGACCTTCTGCCAAACGAAGCTGAAGCCAGCAGGGCTGTGATGGGAGAGAACCTGAGGGCGTTTGCAGACGTCTTGGCAAAGCCGTATATGAAAGAAGCTGGAGTATGGGCCGCCTGGGGAGGGCTGATCGAGAAGCGTCCCTATATGGTGGAAAGCCTTCGGCTAATCGTGGCCATCTTCAAGGGGTCCGGGCACCGAGGCAACTGGTTCCAGATGGGGGAGAGCACGAAGGACGGGCACCCGCGCCATCCGAATCCGCGAATCAAGAAGCCGGAGCTGCTTCCATGGAATATGCAGCCCAGGAAGTTCGACGTGGACGAATATCTCGCAAGCTTCGACCGGCCATAAGGCATCGCCGTCACCAGATTGGTGCATCCTGAACATTTCGCCGTCTCTGCAGCACCTGTTTCGCGGTTTCCGTACCGTCCGACAATATAGTCCACGGATTGGTATCGATTCGGATCTCTTTCCTCCACAGAATCTCGGCTGCCATGTCCGCTACAGACAAAAAGGAGAGAGACAAGATTCCAGGCAAACAAACTCCAGGCAGACCCGGTCCACATCCAGAAGCGCTTCGGCATCTTTGGCGAGCCTATGATGGTCGGCTTCATGCTCGGCATCCTGCCTGGCATCCTCGCTGGCTATGACTTCAAGAACGTCCTCTCCCTTGCCATCTACCTCGGTGCTGTCATGTACATCCTCCTGCGTATGGTCAGGATCCTCATGGACGGCCTGATTCCGGTGTCTGACGGCGTCAAGGAGTTCATGACAAAGCGCTTCCCGGACCGCAAGGACTTCTACATCGGCCTCGATATCGCTGTCGCTATCGGCAACCCTGCCATCATCGCTACAGGCCTTTTGCTCATCCCGATTGCCATCCTGCTTGCTTTCATCGTCCCGGGCAACGAGACCCTGCCTGTTGCTGACCTCTCGAAACTCGCTGTCTTCTGCTCGATGATCGTCGTTGCCTGCAACCAGAACATCGTCCGTGCTGTCATCATCGCCATCCCGTGCCTCATCGGCGACCTTCTGATCTGCTCTGCAGCCTCTCCTCTCATCACCCAGCTTGCCACCACGGTCGGCTATGATATGTCCGCTGCTGGCATCGCCAACATCACCGCATTCCTCGACGGTGGAAACCCGTTCCGTTACCTCATCTACCAGGTGTTCTCTGGCAACGTCACGGCCATTGTCATCGCTGTCGTCGTGGCTGGGCTTGTGTTCCTCACCTACAAGCTCACCTATGCCCAGACCCATCCTCAGGCTGAGGTCCAGGAGTAAGTGCGCTTCGTGGAGAACAGAGGGAGCAGGACCCTGCATTCCTTTGCCCTCCTCAAGTCAGCACATCGAGTAGTAGAAAGCGAGGTAATGAGAATTGCCATTCGCGATTGGCGTCGATGCTGGGACCACTAACACGAAGGCAGTGCTCTGCGAGCTCCCTCGTGCAGGCCCATCCATATAGAGCGGATGCCAAGTCCGAGGATTGCGGCAGGAGACAGGACCGACTACGACATCCACGCGCTTGTGCAAGGAATCCTGGATCTGCTCTCCACCTGCGTAGAGGCAGCCAAGGAGCAGGTAGGGGAGATAGCATTCATCTCGGTTGCCAGCGTGGGTGAATCTGGGGTGCTGGTGCATGCAGACAGCAGCTATTCCGAGAAGTCCATCTTCTGGTATGACAATCGAGGCGAGTCCTATGCGCAGGAAGCGATAGCCTCTGGCTACTCATCGACGCTCTCTAGGATTACGGGAATCCCTACCCATTCGAACTCCGCCCTCTTCAAGATCCTCTGGATGCGCGACCATGGTGCCAATCTGAAGGATGCGACCTGGCTCACAATGGCGGACTTTGTCGCCTGGTTTCTGTCAGGCGAGTTGGGGCAGGGCCGCACCCTTGCTTCAAGGACCTCTGTCTACGATATCGAGCAGGACTGCATGTCTGAAGAGATCCTCAGCCACTACGGGCTGCCAAAGGACCTGTTTGCTCCCTTGGTGGAAAGCGGGTCTGCCCGAGACAAGATCCTGGATGCAATATGCCAGGCAACGGGCCTTCCAAAGGGATGCCAGGTCTGCGTCTCAGGCCATGACCACATGTCTGGGGCCATAGCCTGCAGCCTCAAGGCGGGGTCTGAAGCCTTGAACTCGACAGGGACCTCAGAAGGTCTGCTCCTTCTGAACGAGCATCCTTCGCTTGCAGAGTCATCGATGAAGCGGCAGATCACGAACGGACGATATGTCGAAGCATTGCTCTTCACATCGTATGCTTTCGTGCCTTCTGTAGGGCTCTCCTTCGAGTGGTCGCTCAAGAGCCTGGGATATGTGCCTGATGAGTATTACCGGGATGTTCTCGTGTTCGCCACGCATGCAGGCACCACCATGGAGTTCGCGCGGCTCTGCGACTGCATCACAGATGGCAGAGGGCTCAAGAGCAATGTGAGCTTGAAGGTGATAGGTCCTGCTGCGAGAAACCCGCTCTGGATGCAGCTCAAGGCAGACCTCATCGATGTCCCCTTCATTGCCCGTGATGTGACAGAGGCTGTAGCACGTGGTGCTGTCGTAGTCGCTGCACGGAAGCTGGGGATCGACGCCGAGCTGGAGTTCTCCACAAGGAGATATGAGCCAGATCCAGAGCGCCATGCACTGCTGGAAGAGCTCTTCCATAGGGAGTACATCCCGTTCTCAAATCTCATTGCGGAATTTGAGAGCCGCAGCAATGCTTAAGCTGATGCCCCGGCCAGATGTATCGTCTGGCTGGGGCATTGTGGTTGATGAGAGGGGGCTGCGGTGGAGAACTTGGACCAGCCCCATAGGTCCTAGATCCAGATGTCCCCCCGTGCCGTCCACGTCCATACCCCGCTCCGACAAGTCTGTTTCGCGCTCCGACGCATTGGCTGGCTCGTAGAGGGCAGATGAGCCATATGCCTGGGATGCGAACTCCCCGAGCGATATGGGCATGGATGATGAGCCTCCGGGGTCGCCGGGATGTAGCTCCGCGAATGATGCGGCGGCCTTCCATAAGCCGCGTGATTGGCAGCAGGGACCTCCAGGTACATGACTGTATTTCATCAAGCGGTGTGAGCGGAATAGCCATAGGACATCGCCGCCGCATACCCCTCCGATCAGCGGTTGGCATACTCCGCTTGAAGCAGCTTCAGCGTGACGCTCACCTTAACCATCTCGGAATGCACATGTTCCCAGTCAAGCGCCTCGGATACTGCGCTAAGATGCACGAATGTGCGGCAGGACAGTTGGGTTGGGATCAAGAGCGGGCCGTGTTGAATGCATGAGGCACTGTGCGGCGCATGGTTTTATCAAATTATGCTATGACGCTGAATCTTCCATCCGTCTTGATGCCTGCGGCAGTGACTCACATCATAGTCAGGGGTGTTACACTGTTTGAAGTATGCCCAAATAGTGGCCTGAAGAGGGAAATGTATTAGGTCTAAAACGATTGGTGATTGGGGGATGTGAAGAGACAACTCCGATTGCCATTCAAGTCTGGAACTGTTTCGAGGTACTCGGAACTGACCTTGGCCAATGCCGCGACTAACCTGAGTCTGTGCTGGTGTATTCAATACATTATCGGGCCGATTGGAGCCTTTCTTGGGGTTGATCATGACGCAGAGACGGGACAGCTCGCTTGGCTTTCCCGAAGGATAGTTCCACAACAGGATGAGCTATACGAGGAGGCGGTCAAGATGGGTACGAGAGCGGTGTGGGACAATTCCATCAAAGAAGAAGAATATCCGAGGGGAATGGTTCCATCGAGTCCGACGGGGCAGTATGACGTCTACTGCGACGAGAGCAGAGTTACCTCAAGGATGGACTCAATCATGGTTGTTGGAGGCGTCATGTGCCCCACTTCTGAGAAGAGGAGGGTTGTTCGCCGGATCGATTCCCTGCGCTACAAGTATGATGTTCAGGGGGAATTTGGATGGAAGACTGTGTGTCCGAGCAAGGAAGCCTTCTTCGAGGAAATCATCAGATTGTTTTTCACTGATGATTCAGTCAGGTTCCGGTGCGTGCTCGTAGACAGAGACGAGACTGACTTTCCTGACGATGAAGTGAAATTTCAGAAGACCTACTATCAGGTGTTCAACAATTGGCTTGACCGACGGGCGAGGTACAGGATCTTCCTCGACAGGAGGCAGGATGATCATTCCCGAGTGCCTACACTCAGAAGATGTTTAATTAACACGAGGGCTTTTGGAACATCCGTTCAGTTTGTTGAAGAGGTAGAATCTGGCGAATGCAACCTTATCCAGTTGGCCGATCTGCTTATCGGTGCAGTTGGATATACTCGCAATGGCTATGACAAGTCTCCTTCATCGAGCCTGGCCAAACGGAATGTCTGTAAAGTCATTTGTTCCTGCCTTGGCATTGAGTCTCTCGCACAGTACCAGACTGGACCCAATGACAGCAAATTCAACATCTTCCATTTCCGCGGATACCAGAATATGTGAGGTGCCTGTGGATTATTGGATCGATAAGTATGGACACCTTGACCTGTCCTCTTGTTACATGCGTATGGGATATGACATGTTCAAAGTTATGAACGTGTCCCATGAGTACTATTTTGCGGAGCTTCAGAATCTTGTCGCATGGGATGGCCTTCCTATCAGGGGAATGAACTCTGAGGCGAAATGGAGGCACTTAATCTGCAAACATGGCCACGACGGACCTGAGATAAATCCTATTCTGACAGTCTAGATAATGAGGGCCGCCAGACCTACGTCGAGCTGCGGAAACTCGCATCGGCCATGAGCATATGGCGGACCACCCTTGCAGTCTCGGGCCACCTGTCCCTGGCCTGGTTGACCCGGAACAGGTAGACATACCAGTTGAGGTAGCTCTGCATGTTGGACATCGACATCCCCGTGAAGCGCCAGAGGTATCTCTTCAGCCAGGAGCAGAGGTTGTTCACGAGCTCCATGCTCTCGAGGTATTCGGGGTCCCGCACATCTGCCTTGTAGGATTCGGAGACGGCTCCGGCATCCCTGATGATTCCGTTGTG
>OMTG01000178.1 GCA_900313905.1 uncultured Actinomycetes bacterium
GTCCTTGCCCTCGACCAGTCGACCCAGGGCACGAAGGCGCTCCTCTTCGACCAGGAGGGCAAGGTGGTCTCCTCCACCTCCCTCCCCCATCGCCAATATGTGAACGACCAGGGCTGGGTCGAGCATGATCCAGAGGAGATCCTCGCCAATGTCTGCTCCTGCGTGCGCACGGCAGTCGCCGATGCCCATGCAAGCGAATCGGAGATCGTGGCCTTTGGCATCTCCAACCAGCGCGAGACCTGCGTTGCCTGGGACCGCATGACGAGAAAGCCGCTCTGCCGTGCCATCGTCTGGCAGTGCGGGCGAGCCGCTGCGCTCTGCGAGGAGCTGAAGCGCACCCATCCCGATGCAGAAGAGCTTGTGCAGGAGCGCTCCGGCCTGGCGCTCTCCCCCTACTTCTCGGCAGCGAAGATGTCCTGGATGCTGCAGAACATCCCTGCTGTCCAGAAGGCCGCAGAGGCCGGCACGCTCTGCTTCGGCACAATCGACTCCTGGCTCGCCTTCTCGCTCTGCGAGGGCCATCCCTTCGTGACCGAACCCTCCAATGCCTCGAGGACCCAGCTCCTGAACCTGAAGAGCGCCACATGGGACCCCGAGCTCCTGAACCTCTTCGGAATCGATGCATCCTTCCTGCCGGAAGTGCTCCCTTCCGATGCACGCTTCGGGGCCTCCACTTTCGACGGCCGCTTCGAGAAAGCCATACCGCTCACCGGCATCCTCGGCGACTCCCAGGCTGCCCTTGCTGCCCAGGACTGCTTCGAGGCAGGTTCCGTCAAGGCCACCTACGGCACCGGATCGTCCGTGATGATGCAGATCGGGGCAGAGCCGAAGGCAAGCACCCATGGGCTCGTCACGAGCATCGCCTGGAACATCGATGGGAAGACGAGCTATGTGCTCGAAGGCAACCTCAACTACACGGGTGCCGTGATCTCCTGGCTGAAGGACAATGTCGGCCTCATCTCCGACCCAAGCGAGGTCGAGCCTCTGATCGCCCGCGCCAACCCACGCGATCGAGCCTACTTCGTGCCTGCCTTCACGGGCCTAGGCGCCCCCTGGTGGGATACGGAAGCGACCGGCATGCTCACTGGCATCACCCGCACGACCGGCAAGGCAGAGATCGTGAAGGCCTGCGCCGAGTGCATCCCCTACCAGATCGCCGATGTCCTCGATGCCTTGAGGGCAGATTCAGGCCTCGATCTGAAGGTGCTCCAGGCAGATGGTGGCGTCACGAAGAACTTCTACCTCATGCAGTTCCAGGCAGACATCGCAGGGGCTGCGGTCCATGTCTCCCAGCTCCGCGAGCTCTCAGCGGCAGGCGCCGCCTTCGTCGCAGGACATGCGGCAGGCCTCTACCCCACGAACCTCATCCACGAGGCGACGGGACGCACGGTCTTCGAGCCGAAGATGGCAGAAGCTTTGCGGCAGGAGAAGCGGGATGGCTGGCAAGACGCACTTGCCCAGGTCCATGCACACGCCTGAGGCCTGCTGGGTACAGAACTGGACGGAAAGGACGAGGCTCCGCATCCGGAGCCTCTTTTTTCAAGAAGGAGGATATGCATGGCAGGATACCGTACCTATACGAGCGCTGCCGATATGGGCGCCTACATCTCGAAGCTCGTGCTCGATCTGCCTGAAGAGGCGAGAAGCGAGTTCATCGGCAAAGACACCTTCAATGTCTTCGTCGAGCGCCGCGACCCCGCAACCGGCGAAGTCGTGCTCGCGAAAGAACACCACGACGACAAGCTTGCCCTGCCGTCCCGCGGCTATGTCCCGATACTCGATGCCTATACATCTGATGCCGAGGGCACTGCACAGCCCTCAGGCACCCATGTAGCGCTCGAGCTGCCTGAGATCAGGCTCACGAAGCGCATGGACGGCGGCGTCCTGGGCTCCAGGATCCGCACCAGCTGCTTCCGCATCACGCAGACCCAGGCCATCGCTTCGAGCACGCCGGGGGCGGCTCCGCTCGCAGGGCTTGTCTTCGATACAGATGAGGGTGACATCTGCCCCGACCTCGCTGGCTGGGACCTCACCGGCTCTGGCATCTTTGCTGGCCTCGATATGAACTATAGCTTCTTCACGCCCGACCTTTCTGCCATCAACGAGCGCCGCGCCCTTCCAGGACCCTTCGGTCAGAAGCTCGCGCCGCTCACGAAGGTGCCGCTTCTCCTCTGGCTCCATGGCGCAGGCGAGGGCAACGAGCCCTACCGTACCGTCATGGGCAACAAAGTCACTTCCCTCTCAGGCCCCGACATCCAGGGCAAGCTGGGAGGCGCTGCCTATGTCCTGGCACCGAGCTCCCCCACCTACTGGATGGACTCGGGCGACGGCAACATCGCAGACGACAACCAGTCGATCTACACCAAGGCCCTGAAGGCCTTGGTCGACGAGTTCATCGCAGCGCACCCTGGCATCGACACGGACCGCATCTATGTGGGCGGCCTCTCGAACGGCGGATTCATGACATGCAGGCTCGTCGTGGACTATCCCGGCTTCTTCGCAGCCGGCGTGCCGGTCTGCGCTCCCTGGGTGGAGTCTCTTGCCTCAGAGGAGGAGTTTAAGGCCATGGCAAAGACGCCGCTCTGGTTCGTGCAGGCAGCAGACGATCCCCTAGTGGACGCAGAGACCCATGCCCTGGCAGACTACCGGCACCTGAAGCGCATCGGCGCCAAGGACGTGCATGTCACCTGCTATGACCACATCGAGGACGAGACCGGCCGCTACAAGGACAAGTATGGCCAGCCTCAGCGCTACGTCGGCCACTTCATCTGGATCAATGCCTACCACGACACCGTGAAGACCGAGCTCGACGGCACGAATGTCCTGATGGATGGACGCCCCGTCACCCTCTGGGAGTGGGTCGGCCGCCACAGCTTGGCATAGAGCCACGAAAACAGGCTGCATCGCACAGAGGCTCCGGCATCAGCCGGAGCCTCTGCTCTTGGCTCGGAGCAGTCACCAGCAAGAGCGTCCCTGCTTCAGCTGTTGCCGCCATGAGGACGAGCCTCAAGCCCTCCCGGTTCCCAGGCATGGCTCGCTATGGAACGGCATGCTCACGCCGAGCGTGCCTCCTCGCCAATCAGGAGCGCCGCATAGAGCGGCACATTCCGGACGGAATCGCTCCTCCCGAAGTTCTTGGCGGTGACCCGTATCACCTCGGGACTGCCATACTTGTCAGCAAACCGCAACGCGCTCGGCGAAGAAACATGCGCACCCGATTTGACCTCGACCGGCACGATGCCCGATGGCATCTGCACCACGAATTCGACCTCATACGTGCTCTGCATGCCCCAGTAATATGGTTTCGTCTCAGTGCTGACCAGCTGCTGCATCACATAGTTCTCCGCCATGCCGCCGCGGAATCGGGCGCTCCTGTGGTCGGTGCCATCGAAATCCGATGGACGTGCCTGATATGCCGCTGCGAGGAGCCCCGTATCAGCCACATATACCTTGAATGACCGCGGGTTCTCGAATGCCTTGAGAGGCGATATCCCGTCTGTGACCTGCGTACACAGCGATACGATGCCCGATGCCGCCAACCAGTCGACCGCTGTCCCATAGCGCTCGGCCTTGGCCCCGATCGCAACCTTCTTCCATTGGAACTTTGTCGACCCGCTCTCTTTCGCAAGCTGCTCCGGGAGGCTTTCCCATGTCTGGAGAATCTTCGCTGCATCCGCAGCGTCAGCATACTTTGCCATATCCGCCACATATGCCGTACGTATATTTTCCAGCACGTCCCGTGCGGAAGAGACAGCGCCATCCCGGCAGAATGCCTGCACCGCTTCCGGCATGCCGCCAACCAGCAGATAATTGCGATAGGTCTCCATGAGCTGGTCATGCACGGGGCAGAATGAGCTCTGGCCATATGAGGCTCTCGCCAGATCGAAGGCAGCCTTCTGTCCCTGTGCCCAGGCGAATTCCTCGAAATCCATGGGATGCATGGTCAGCATATCCACGTAGCCCACAGGAAATGAGCCATTGCGTGCTACATGGACGCCAAGCATGCTCCCCGCCGCAATGACGGGCAGGTCTGGCATGTCCTGGCAGAAGTACTTCAGTGACGTGAGAGCCTCGTCGCAGGCCTGTATCTCATCCATAAAGAGGAGCGTGTGATTCCAGTCGATATCCTTCTGAAGCAGGGCCGCTACCGCTGCAAGAACGGCTGCAGGCTCAAGACTGCCCTGGAAGGCCGCCTTCAGCTGCGGCTGCCGGTAGAAGTCGATATAGGCCACATCCTGAAAGGCTTCATGTGCAAAAGCGAGCACCGATGTAGTCTTGCCCGTCTGGCGTGCCCCGAAGATCACCAATGGCTTCCTGCGAGCCGAGTTCTTCCACGCCTCAAGCTTCTGACGCATCTTTCTCTCAAGCATATGGCCTCCTCTGCCCATGTCGAAATTATCTCCAATTTCGGAGATTTTTTCTTGAAATTATCTCCGAAAATGGAGATTTATTCGTACAGCCACGCCCATGCAGCCTGCAGCTCCGTCCGCCTGCCGCATCCGCCATCTCCCCTGTCCTCAGAGAGGATGCTCATAGAATGGATGCAGGGACAGAGGGCACAGGAGGCAGCACCATGGGATATGGATGCAACATAGAGACCTATCTCGGATGGAGAGGGGATATCCCCTTCTCGGTCTCGCCCTTTGCCGATGCAGATGCCCTCGTCCTCTGCAAGCTTGCCTACTTTGATCTCTCTGCCATCCCAGAAGCTGCAAACGATGCCGGCATCAGCCTTGAGAGCTGTGTCAAGAAGGCTCCGGACACAATTGTGCCCAAGGGGCTCAACAGCGAAGGGAAAGGCTTCTTCGAGCAGGCTGCCAGAAGCGTCCGCTTCGGCTCCATCCTGGTCCGCCACTACGTGGATACCGTGCCTGAATCGGAAGGAACCCAGTTCTCCGCCTCAGAGTTCGTGCTTCCCGATGGCACCATCTTCGTCGCCTTCAGAGGCACTGATTCGACGATCCTGGGATGGAAGGAGGATTTCGAGCTCTCCTTCAAGAAGACAGTGGCACAGGAGCGGGCCCAGGCCTATATGGCCGCCTCATTGAGGCATGCCGAGAAGGAAGGTACAAGGCTCCTCGTCGGAGGTCACTCGAAAGGCGCGAACCTTGCCCAGATTGCAACCTATGCCCTCGACGAGAAGAGCCTCTCGCAGATCGATGCCATCTATCTCCTCGATGGCCCTGGCCTCTGCCCCGATCTCGTGAGCAAGGACCCGCTGCCAGCCTGGTCAGCCAAGGTCCACCGCATCATCCCCACCTTCAGCGTCTTTGGCAGAATCTTCGAGCCGGCAATCGAGCCCAAGGTCGTCAGAAGCTCTGCCGACGGCGTGCTCCAGCACGAGCTCCTGAGCTGGCAGCTTGCAGATGGCAAGCTCGATACCACCTCTTCGCCCGATGCACAGAGCGACTGGTTCGCCTCTGTCCTCCATGAATGGCTGGACGATGTCTCGCTGGAGCAGCGCCAGGAGTTCACTGACGACCTCTTCTCCGCCATAGCGCGTGCTGGCTCGACCACATCCGAGATATCCGCCACGCTTGCACAGAGCCTGCCCACGATTCTCGAGGGAGTCACAGCATCACGCCCAGGAGCCAAGAAGGCTGCAGCCAAGCTCCCGCTCCGCCTCATGGCAGGAAGGGTCACCGATGCCCTATCCCAGTCCTTCGATATCCGCTGGTTCCTCGTCAATGGCCTTGCCCATTGTCTTGAGCTCGCAGCAGGAGGCGTCCTCCTCATAACCCTCAACTCGGTCGCAATACCTCTGGCCCTCTCGCTTGCGCTCTTCGTGATTGCAGCCATCCTCTTCGCCGAGATGATCATCCGCCTCAAGGCTTCAGGCTGGGACATGAAGCAGGAGCAGCCCCGCGTCGCTGCCTTTCTGGTGGCAGCCCTCATCTTTGCCCTCACGATCGTGAAGCCTGATGCGCTCTATGTCTATGCAAGCCTTGCCTTCGGCATCGTCCTCGGCATCGGTGCCTGGTCCTATGCCGGCAAGGCACGGAGCGGCACGAAGCGCGGGACCTCCCCCGTCTTCAATGGCTTCATTGCCGCGTCCCTTGCCCTGAGCGCCGCCTTTGTCCTCATAGCCCCACCCGATACCTTCCGGGCCTATGCGACCTCGCTCGGCTACATCCTGCTCCTCTGCTCGGTGGCGGCATTTCTCGACTGGCGCCACGATGTGATGGAAGCAGCCTCCTGACCTGTCACGGCGAGACAGACTCA
>OMTG01000175.1 GCA_900313905.1 uncultured Actinomycetes bacterium
CTTCAAGAGAATGGATGCCCGCAAGACCCCTGGCGCGGCTGCAGCCGCGGGTGCCTTGGCGCCCTTCATTGCCGAGGACGGGTGCTTGCGTACGGTCCCTGTGCCCGGAGGACCCGATGGGCATTTCTGCTGCGTGATGCAAAGGGTTTCTGGCTGAAGCTCCTTGTCTCGGGCATCATGCATGCAGCCGGCAGCATCGCCATCAACAAGATGGTGCAGGAGAGCGTCATCCAGGCGAAGACGGGCTTGCGGACGAGCGCGGCGGCCTCCCTCTGCGCCCATGATGTTCATCTGCAATGTTTGGCTGACTGCCTCGCCAGCTCCTGCATGCTGGAGACGCTATCCACGGATCTGAATGCCTTGGCACCCTGAGCTGCATGGATGGCTCTGCGGCCGCGCTCTCCATGGATCTTGTGCCTTTTCCATGAATCTGTCTGCAGCGACTCTGGGTGCTGAGGCAATGGCCTCTGTGTGCAAGGAAGGCATCGCCCAGCTTGGCACCTGCGCCAGCGCTCTCGATACAATCTGAGACCTGCAAGTTCTGCAATTCTTCTGCAGTAGCCATCATGATGTTTCTGCATCGCGCTGGGTGTGCTGATGCATACCGTCTGCCGACAGGGAGATATCTTCAGGTGTTCTTCAGAAACAAGTCACTTAAGCTTGTGACATGCAGATAACAAATGATGCCTATAAGGAGAGTGAATGAGACATGGAGGCCTGCGCGTCTAGGATATATTGATGCATCCTTGGCACGCCTTGCACAGAGCCATCTTTCAGAAAGCTGTATCTTGTCAATTGTGTGAACAAACGTCTTCGATGGCCCCACATCGATTCCACATCAATAGCTACGACAGATAGGGCATTCATGTCAAAGCGGACAAAGAACGCAAGAGCGGCCGCATTGCTTGGATTGATTCTTGCACTTTCTTTTGCAGCTCCGGCGGCTGCAGCATATTTCGAATCGAACCTCAGCGCCTGGCAGGGCAAGACCTGGGTAGCTGCTGGCACGAAGTACAGCTCATCACGTTCTTATTACATTGAGCTGAGCTCCTCTTCGCCCGCAGGTGTCCACTTCTGGGTCGATGATGGAAATGGCAACTATATCGGTGCTGCCATCGATGTGTACCCTGGAAACCAGTATTGGAGCGCTTACCAGGGAGACGGCAGAAACTATAGCGGGTATGCGACGCTCTATGGTCGCGAGCTGGGCTATGGCCCCATCGTGGATACCGTCAAGGGATGGCAGAATCTCAACGGCTAGCGCAAGTGCAAATGGCCTGGAGCAGATGCTGCGCCATCTGCTCCTGCCTGCTCTTTTGGAAGGAGGCGCCAGATGTCCTTGGGCGCTGCGATAGGATTCCATCTGCGCATGGTGCGGCATTCTCCTCGCTGCCGCCTGGCGCTCCTGATGGGCGTGGCAGGGCTGGCAGTCGTCTATTTCGAAGAGCTCCTGCGTTTCTGGGGATGGGATCGGGCGGCTGTTCCCTCTGCAGCAACTGCTTGGATGGGCAACTACGAGAGCATGTACACCTATCTATGGGTGTATCTCGTCGCTTTCGTGCTTCCGACGCTTGCCTGCCTTCTGGGCGGCGATATCGTGCTGAGCGACATCAGGCGGGGGCGCTATCCGTCGATTGTGGGACGCATGGGTCGGAGCACCTATCTGGCCTCAGCGGTTGCTGCTTCCTTCATCTGTGCCTTCATCTATGTGCTTGCTGTCATGGTGGTGTCTCAGCTGATGGAGCTCCTTGCGTTTCCCGCTGCTGACAGCATCGACCGTTTCCAGACAAGCATCTATGCCTCTGCAGCGGGCCCGAGGACTTATTCCGACTTTTCTGGCACGTTGCCTTTTGGAGCGCTTGCAGGCCTTTCTCCCTATGCTGCAAACCTTGCCTATATGGTGTATGACTCGTGGTATATCGCTGCCCTTGTCGCTCTCGCCTGCGCGCTCTCCCTGTTTTTCCGGAAGTCTTCGCTGGCAATACTGGCAGCGCCGATGGTGTTCATCGTTGCCATGGGCCAGATAGCGCCAGCCCGCCTGAACCCTCTTGTCAATCTCGTCGAATCCACATCGAGGGCGCAGAGCCTATCCCTCCAGGATGCGCTCCTGGTTCCAGCACTGATAAGCGCTGCTGCCCTGCTGCTGCTTCTGGTGGCACTGCATCTTGTGCGGGGCGATACGCTATGAGCAGGCATGCGCTCAGGGCGCTGCATCGCCTGCTCCCCATCGCTGCCTTGTCCGGAGGCGCCGTGCTGTTCCTGCATCTTCTCGGCAACCGGTCTGTACCCGTGGCTGATGTGCCGATCGTGTTTGCAGATGCTGCGGATGCCTATTTCCATCCTGTCCAGAATGCGCTCTTCTATACGCCTGCCCTGGTCATCTGCCTGGGCGGCTCCCTGGAAGATGTGACATCGCCCCTTCTGGTCGTCAGAAGGGAGGGGATTGCGGAATCGCTCCGCCATGCCCTTGCTACAGGCTCTCTTCTGGCTGCCGTGTGGTCGTGCGTGCTTGCTTCTGGCTTTGCCGCCATGCTCTGGCGGAAAGGGATCCTTGATGATCTGGGCACGGCTTTCCATGCGTGCCTCCTTTTGGCGCTTTGCGCCTATGGCCTATCGTGCTGCCTCCTTCTGATCCTCGTCGGTTTTGCGGCAGGCAGGCGTGCAGCGATCGTTGCTGTTCTGGGGTATGGGCTGGTCTGCTATTTCATCGGCACATCGCCCCTGCGCTCATTGGCAGCTGCCCATGTTGGATGGACGCTCGTCCAGGATGCATTGGCGGGGCCTTTGGCTGCAGCTGCATCTGTGCTGCACCAGCTGCTGATCTGCGGCATGCTCTTTGCCGCTGTCTGGCTGGCTTGCCTGCACGGCGATATCCAGGAAGGCAGCATGCCCCAATGAGAAGAAATGGCTCGGCACATAGAGCATAAGGCCACGAATTCCTGTCGGACCCATGCTGCA
>OMTG01000068.1 GCA_900313905.1 uncultured Actinomycetes bacterium
TAGAGTGCGGTACCGCCTATAGATGATAGACGGTACCGCCAGAGGTTACTATTCAAAGTGGCAGACTATTCGGTCCTGACGCTCGTCCTCGTGGCTGCGGCTGTGGCCGTGAAGCTCATCCTAGGCAGGTATGTGAAGCATCAGGGCGAGCGCACATCCTCCGATGCCCTTGTGGCATCGGGGTCTGACGCCCTCTTCGATGCGGTCCTCTCCGCATCCACTCTGGGCGCAGCCCTCATCTACATTATCTGGGGCATCTCGATCGAGTCCTGGGTTGCCGCCATCATCTCTGTCGTGATCGTGAAGGCCGGCATCGATATGCTGAAGGAAGCCCTCTCCGAGATCCTGGGCAAGCGCATCAGCGGCGACCTTGCCCATACCATCAAGGAGACCGTCCGCGAGGATCCCGATGTTATGGGTGCCTATGACCTGCTGCTCCACTCCTATGGTCCCGAGACGCTCGTAGGCGACATCCACGTGGAGGTCCCTGACACCATGAGCGCAGGCCAGATCGACGAGATGACAAGAAGGATCCAGGCGGCAGTCTTCCAGAAGACCGGAGGCGAGGTCATCCTGGCCACGGTCGGCATCTACTCGCACAACTCCTCTGGCCAGGCCTCCAGCATCGAGAAGCAGGTGACCGAGATGGCTCTGTCAGAAGAGCATGTGACGCAGATCCATGGCTTCTATCTCGATTGCGAGAACCAGCTCATCACCTTCGATATCGTGGTGGACTTCGATGCACCCGACCGCATGGCCGTGCACGACGAGGTGCTGGAGAAAGTCAGGAAGGCTTATCCGGCCTACACGGTGCGCATCACCCTCGACTCAGATGTGAGCGACTAGCACTCGACAAAGAAAGGGTATCAAGCAGTGCCATATCCGCACCTGCAGATATGGCACTGCTCTTTACTCTATATCAAGATAAGACTGCCTTGGCTTGACAATACCGTACACGTCATATTGTCCGTCTTAACTCAATACCGTGTGACAGTTATTCGACCCGAACCTGTCCATTCATGAGCATAGGCAGCAAGAAGTTGCGAAGATACTGAAGCTCATGATTTTGGCTCTGAAGCGTCCATCGATATTCGTAGAGCAAATCAAGGTAATCAGCCAGAGCGCCTATCTCATCCATGTTCTGCGGCACAGCAACTTCAAGATTAAGGATGTCCGATGGATCAATTGAAGGATATGATGAAGTGCTTGAAATCGCAATTGCCTGCAAATACTTTAACACTGCCTTCTGCGTCAGAAAGAGATACAGGACAGAACTGAATCGGGCTCCAACGCGAGATGTAATGACAGCAAAGCCTGTTGATACCACGACATTTGGCGCCACATGTTTGAGCATCCCAAAGTGACATTGGTCCGGTCTTACGGTAGAAAACAAAATGTCATTATCCTTAACCGGTCTCTTTGCTCGACTAGGAAACTCTTCTCGTCGATTTAAAACTTGGTAATCAGCAAGATTGTTGTTCGTCAGTCCGCTTGTATCGAGATACAAAATTGACTCCGGCAGCTCTGCAAACTGTCTCTCATTACATGAAACAAGACTTCCGAATGTTCGGGCCTTCCATCCTGCAGGAATTTCATGCTTGAGTTTGTCGTTCCAGGCCATCGCACCGCCACTAGACCGATATGGGCGGCCATCAACATCGGGAAAATCGAATCGCACAAACCATTCGTCATACACGAGTCGAGCCGTAGTTTCCAGCTCAGCCATGAGCTTGCGGTTGTTCTCAATCTTGTCATCAATCGTCTTCAGCAGAAGACCGGTACGTCGCTGTAGCCCCTTGTCTGGCAAATCAAGAGGGAGATCGCTTAGGATGTCCGTATTAATGTTTGGCATATTTGAGCCCACGGCATGCTGACGTATCCAGGTTCTGCTTTCTGGGCGGTTCAGATAGAAGGAAACAAACAGCGGATCAGCCTTACGTGCGTCAACCCGCACCCTGAGACAACCCGTGCCACAAAGGGCGCCGGCAGTATTTGCATCGATGAAAGCATGTTTCTCGACATCACCCCGTCGCGCATATACAATGTCGTTCTCGACCGTCGCATAACGTGCTAGTCGGGCAGCATCTTCAGGACCAATATGTGCTATTTCATCCAGTGAAAGTGTCCTGTCCCCAATATCCTGCGGCATGATGACTGGTGTTCCAATTGACACATAATCCTTCTTGTGGAGCATGCTCCCAAAAGGGCCAGTCACGATGTCTGCAATATCACCAAGCTTGACTTTACTCAAAATGCAGCCTCCCAAGTTGGTCAGCAATCTCCTTCTGCAGACGCTCACCTTCCGCAAAGAGGCTTTCAAGAGCTTCGGTGTGCTTGGCTAGCTCAGCATCGAACTCAGCTGGCGTCATATCTACATATTCGATTTTCACTTCAAAGTACTGACCTGCGCTAAAGGAATAATCCTTAGCCTCGATGTCCTTGTAGCTTGCAAGAACGCTAAAACCATCCTGCTCTTCACCATTGTTGAGCACACCTACAATGCAATCGATCTCTTCATCGGAAAGAAAGGTGCGCTGGTTCTTGCCATCAACCTTGCGCTTCTCGCCGAGCTTGGAGGCATCCATCAACAATGCATGGTCATAGTTCTTTGATGAGTCGATAAACACAATCGACACGTTGGTACCAGTATTTGCGAAGATGTTGCTTGGCATGCTAACCACACCGCGCAGCATATGATCATCTATGAGTCGCTTCCGAATAGCCTTCTCTATCCTGCTTTTGGCAGTAAGAAACCCGGTCGGAACGACAACAGCAGCCTTGCCGCCAGGCTTTAAGCTTACGAGAATGTGCTGAAGAAACATGAGGTAGATAGCCATGCCTTCAGGCTTCTTCTTGGGTATATTAGGCACCCCTGCCCAAAAACGTGATCGATAGGAGTCGCCTGATAGCGTGTCGCGCGTATCGGAGAAATCACTCTTGAAGGGCGGATTGCTTACGACGTAGTCGAACTGCTGAATGCTCTTCTTGTCACGAGTAAGGTGTCGAGGATTCAGAAGCGTATCATCATGCACCACATTGGGAAGCGAAGCCACCAGACCATTCAGTATGAGATTCAAGCGCAGGAATTCATTGGCTTTCTGGGAGCGGTCCTGCGTATAGATAGTACAGTTGCCCTCTCCTATCTGGTGTGCCACGGCAAGTACAAGCGTACCAGTGCCAGCTGCCGGATCGTAAACCGTCACGTTACTGTCGCCCTCTGGCACAAGGATGCGCGCCATGATGGTGGCAATGGAATGCGGCGTGAAATACTCGCCATAGGTGCCTGAATCCTTGTTGTAGTCGCTAATGAGGTACTCGAACACAGCAGCAAAGAAATCGTACTTCTGATCGAATGTCCGTTCGAATGAGAAGCGCGCAAGCCGGTCCACAAGCTGTTCACAGAAACTGTCGCGGCGATTCTCCTCCACTATGAAGCGTGACACTCCGTTGAACAGGCGTATGGGCTGCCCTTCGCCTGTGCGCACAGAAAAAATCTCTACATTGTCGTCTGCAATGCCGTTGAGCGCGCCATCAAACGCCTCATGGAAGCTCTTCGCCTCAGCAAGCTTTCCGTCGTAGGCGCCCTCACCTGACTTGCCCTTGCGGTTGAACAGATATGAGAGAAGGTATTCGGGGCGTATTATGGCCACATTCGCCTCGAGCTTTCCCAAAAGCCTCTCACGCTGGGGCTCATCCATGGCCGTGTATGCCGCCTCTGCATCTTCTCCCAAACCGCCTGAGGTACGGAGCGCATGCAGAAAACGGTCGTTCAAGAACTTATAGAGGAATGCCTCGGTGATGATCTTGTATTCAGAGCTGTCATTAGCGAGGCCAGCGTTGGCACAGACCGTCTTGAGCCCATCAATCATCGCTTTCGTGTCAGCCAGCACCTGTTGATCCACAGGCTGCTCGAGCTGTCCCTCTTCTTTCGCCATCAAGACGCCTTTCTCTTTTCCTCGAAGTACTCGCGCGAAATATCTCCTGCGACGCGGTCAATCGTGTCCATGGCTCCATCCACACCTGCATTGTCACATGATATGAGCACGAGCCTGCGCACCGTCCTCTTGAAGAACCCCTCATTGTCGAGAAGGTGCTCATTGTGCATCAGTTCGCCATCCGTTCCAGCTTTTACCTTTGACAATATGGTGAAAAGCTTCGCGGGACTCGTGGTAAGCGGCGGTGGAGTGCGCATTGCTTTCTTGTGCACACGCATGAACTTCATGTCGCCGCCATATTTCTTGGCAAGCTGCTCATTGCGTCGATTCAGCTCGTCCATCTCCGCCTTGAGACGTTTGAGCTCCTCGATGCTCGCAACCATATCATCAGTGGTCATTTCCTCGATATCCATCTGGGAAAACTTCTCCCGGAGCTTATCGAGAAGGCTTACATACTCGGGATCCTTTGGATCACGATTGGAAGCGAAAGCAGCATAGGTCTTCCGCAGTCGACCTGTAAACTCGTCAGCCACAGCCAGTTCGTTCTCTCCGACATTCCTGAAGCTGAATTCAATCTGGTCAAGCAGGACATTCACAGCGCCAGTGGACATGTCTTGGAGCTTCATGGCTTCCTTGTAGTTGATGAGCTGGATGCGGTTATCCACCTCACGCAGTAGCTCGCCAGCACGCTTGAGATCGAATTGTTCATACAGCTCTTCGTATCCGAGCATCTGAGCCACATTGCGAAGCTCTCGATAGCGTTTGAGAACGGCCCTCAACTCATAGAGATCGTGCTTGTCGTCAATGGCATTGATCTCGGCCTGGAATTCCACCACGTTGCCAGTCGTGTATGGGAAGAGCACATCGCGGATGTGTGCAAGCTCCGTCTCCACCTGCGCAGGGTCTTCGAAGAGGCTGGAGTACTCTTTCGTTGCATCCCCGTACTCCTGCGTGAGTTCCGCAAGATAAGTGCGGTTGGTCTTGTCGTACTCCTTGGTGATGTCAGCAAAGTCCACCACGTATCCGAAAGCCATATCCTTGTATGGACGGTTCACGCGTGTGAGGGCCTGCAGCAGGTTGTGCGCCTTGATTGTGCGGCAGAGGTAGAGCTTCTTCAAGCGCGGTGCGTCGAACCCGGTAAGCAGCATGTTGTACACGACGAGGAAGTCAATCGCTCCAGCCTTGAAATCATCCTGAATTTTCTCGCGTTCCTGCTTGGTACCCTCATCATGGAGCACAAGAGCACTCGAGAAATCCTGATCGAGCTTCTGCAGCTCAGCATAGATGGCACGCGCCTGTGCTGATGAATGTGCCACAATCATGGCGCCTATCGACTCGTCACCGAGAGCCACCTGGGACTGGATGTAGTCATCCACGATGTATTCCACCAGAGGGACGACATACTTCGGATGCTTGAACACATCCTCGGTCTTGACGAGCTTGTCAATCTCTCTGAGGTCGCGCATGACCTCCTGCATCTTCACTCGGAAGCTGGTTTTAACGTCCTCACGCAGTAGGCGCAGCGTATAGCCGTCTGCGATGGACTGGTTATAGAAATAGGTATGGATATAGGGACCGAAGACTTTCTTCGTGTCGTTGTTCTTTTTCGTGCCCACGAGTGGCGTCCCCGTAAGAGCAAGCTTTACCGCGTCGCGATCGGAGGTCACAAGGTTGGTGAGGAAAGCCCCTCCGTTCTTGTAGTCACGATGAGCTTCATCGATGAAGTAGGCGCGCTGTACGTCGAGGTCATAGTCATACCCTGAGACACGAGCCTCTTCGGCAAACTTCTGTATGTTCACCACTGTGATAGCAGGAAGCTGGTCTGCTTCGACCGTACCTGTGGCATCGCCCGGTTCCTTGAGCGCCTTGGCGAAGCCTTCTCGAGAGTCGACAAGCGCCACATGCGCCCCACGCGCCTCGAACTCTTCCTTGGCCTGCGTGGCAAGCGACAGCCGGTCCACAATGAAGAAGAACCGTGATGCACGGTTCTGAGCGCTGTAATAGTCCCGCAGATAGCGCGTGAGCAGGAAGGAGAGCTCTGTCTTGCCACTGCCCTGCGTATGCCAGATTACACCCTTGCGTCTGCCGGCATCAAGCGTATCGCGCACGGCCAACGTAGCGAAGAGCTGGGGATAGCGCATGACGTGCTTCTGGAGCTCTTTCACGCCCTGCTCATTCACTTTCTCGACGTAGCAGAAGCCATAGTGCAAGAGGAACAGCAGACGCTTTGGCGCAAGCAGTGACGTGATGATGCGGTTTGCTGGGGTCGCAGGGTCGATTGAGCTCATCCATTCCGGTGTCCCCCAGATCTGCGGCAGGTTGTTATCCTCCTGGATGTATTGCTCTGTATCTATATCACGAGGACCAACATAAGCGGCAATCTCCTGCTGGCGCTGCTCGCGAAAGTGGTTGAACTTAACCTTGCCATAAGCGCTGCATGCATAGTATGAGCCTTGGATGGGCTTGCGGTCCGTATCGTCGTACTCCTGGTCGTTTGAGAAGAGCATCAGCTGCGTGATATTCACGAACCTGCGGAAGGCGGAATTGCGGAAACGTTCATGCATACGGTCGCGCTCCGCCATAATGCCCTCACGGTTGTTCTGGCGTTTAGCCTCCATGAAGGCAAGCGGCATTCCGTTCACAAGGAAGATGATGTCGGGCCGGAAGTTATCCTCGCCGTTCTCGTATGGCAGCTCGGTAACCACCTGATAGGTGTTGTTCATGGGTTCTTCGAAGTCGATGAGCCGCAACCCTTCAATCCCTGCATGGAGATAGCGAAAGAAAGCACGCCCAAGATCTTCAGAAGAAAGCGCCACCCTGAGTTGCTGGACGAGATAGGCGGCACGGCTATAGCTAATTGCTGTTCGGTTTATGCGTTCAATTGATGAACGGAACGCTTCATAGAAGATATTCGTTCCCTTGTCATAATCCACGCCAGGCTCGAGATCTCGTAAAGAGACATACTTGTAGCCCAAGCGGGTGGCATGGGCAATTGCCGGCAACTTCACATATGAGTCTTCCGGCCTTCCCATAGCCATTCATCCCCTATCAGCTCGCAGAAACATGTCAATAATTATACCCGCCTGCTATATATGCTGAAACTTGATGGCATGAGCCGATAAGATGGATGGCTGGTAATGGCCGCTGATGTCAACATCTGATTAGCGTTAGCCATTCCGTCAGACGTCATTCGAGAACCGGAGGCAAGCAGCAGAAACCAACGCAGGAAGAAGTGCCCAGCAGCGACGCAACCCTGCTTTAAACTTCTAAGCCACACTATCTACGAGGACGAATCTTGCCTTCCCTGCGCACGGGAGCTCGTGCATGTCATTGCAGCAATCATCGAAATGTGTGTACATATGCAACCAGAGATACCTTCCCGTTCACCTGAGATGAGGTTTCCTGCGCAACAATGCAGCTGTTATAAGCCAGGATATATGACACAAACCGTGGATTGGCAACGTCATGTGCAAGGAGGTCCTGAATGGTATTGGGCATCATACGTACATTCCCTCTCGCTGGAAGAACTCCTTGAAGCTCTTGGCGGAGAGTCCAGTAAGCTGATAGGCATCGGAATAGAGCAGATACTCAGACTTCAGCGCTATGAAGATGGTCTCGGGGAAGCGCTCACCCAAGTGGTTCTTCTGCAGCGTATAGAAGCGAGGGCCACCGCCAGAGCTTCTATCCTTCTTGTGAACGAGAGCCTCATGAAGCCTGTCGTGATAATCATTGTAGCGTTCAGTGAACTCAGCCCAGCTTATGTGCCCAAGATCTCTGGCACGCCTCAGAATGACAATCTCGGAGACCTTGGTGAGCCTTTCCAGCTCTTCGATAGCCTCATCCTTCCCCATTGCATCAAATGTCTGATGCACGAGCGCAGCAGGAACAAGAAACTCGGCAGCGACAGCATCGCAGTCGGATTCCATCTTCCCACCAGAGAAGCCGAGCCCGATGTCATCCACACCAGACTCCCCGAATAGCAGGTGTGCAAACTCATGCGCAAGCGTGAAAAGCTGCGCAGAGCTGGCATCATTCGTATTGATGAAGATGACCGGTGCATACTCGTCCGAGAGCACGAAGCCACGGAACTCATCCACCCGAAGCGGCCGGTTTGTGCTGTTGCCCACATAGCTGCCCGCGTAGACGCAGACGCCAGTACGTTCAATCGCCTCACGAAGCGTTCGTACCGCTTCATCTCTCTTCAGGCTTCTGGCCCAAGCAGGATCCAAAGCCAGCAGAGCACGCATCTTTGCTGCACAGTCTGCCCTGTCCATGTCTTTGCACGAACCAATGAATTCCAGCTTGTCCGCGTCTTCATCCACGAGGAAGCCATGCAGCCAGTCCTGACGGCTGAGGGACTGGTTGATCACATCGTAGAGCTCTGGACTTGGCTCTTTGGGACGTTTGGAGTCAAGTGTCCGGAAGTCAGGAATCTGCAGAGACAGCTGCGGGACGTCCTCCTCGAAGAAATAGGGGACGAGCACATGCGTAGCCTTGGCAAGCTTCTCGAGCTGCTTGGCGGAAGGCCCTTTGCCCTTCCCTGCAATCCATTGAGCCACACGAGGAGAAACGCTGCTCCTGAGATCTTCTGGGCTCTTCCCGCAGCGCTTGAGCGCCCACTCGATGACGCGAGGATTGACCGTATCTCTCATTGTGGCAGCCTCCCTCCCAGACATCCTTCAATGCTGTATTTTCCGCAAATCGCATCTAACAGGCAATATCGCTTAGTATTAATGGCATGAGCTTCGCTGAATTCATGGTCTCTATATGGGCCCATGCCAGTTCCGAATCGCCCGTTTCAGTTGATCGGTATTGTCCCCCTCCGAGAGCAGCCTTATCTCATGTTTGGATCATCGAATTCAATCCGAACTACACCGTGCGGAGCTGGTCTAACAGTCAATCCGGGAACCGCACGCTGTGACACGTCCAGCAAGCCTGCTTGACCATGCAGCAAAATCGTTGTCTCTTCCCATCCGCTTCAATGGGGCGAGACACGCAACATCGTATGGTGAACTGAGGATACTTATATCTGTGCAGATGCTGCCGCTCTGAAGATGCATGTATGGTTATCTCTGCATCTCGGGCAACGCATCTCACTTCCTCTTCCGGAACTGGTCAATCGCCTTTCCGTTCTGGTCCTTCCAACACGTCCAGCCATTGCACGAATGTCCCAAGACAATCCAACCTGCCGTGCTCGGTGCATTGCATGCGACATCTTCTGCAAGAACTCCGCTTTCGATATGTGCAGTCCTTCGGGCTTCGGGCATCCAATGTCCCTCCGGCACAGGCAAACATCTGCTTCCAGATTTCACGATGAATGAACCATCTTTGACCTGCATCGTAGCTTCCACATGTCCATGCGTCTTGTCTTTGCGACTCAGGTAATATTCTCCATCAGGGACCACAGACCATGAATCCTTTGCGCTGAGCTCTTCGGTCGCTTTGTCGAAGACTTCGTCTTTGCTCTCTGCTTTTGGATAGACCTGCCTTCCTTCAAAGGATGACAGGAGCTGTTTCACAAGATCGATATCCAATGCAAAGAGCTCCGAGTTGGGCACGCGTGATCTGGAGAAGATCTCGTCGAGCATATCCTCTTTTTCGTCGTAGTCTTCGACTTCGATAGCGAACTCTCGTTTGAGCCCCACTACATTGAAATAGCCATTGCGCTCAAGGGCATACATGCGATTCTCGAAATTGGAAGTACCTGTTTTCCCGATCTTCACAAGACCAGGGACAACTGTTGTCATGACATAGATGATGCCTTTGGCCACGCTCATACCTCTCAGTCAGACGAGGTGCAGAATCAAGAACATCAGTAGCTACCTTGCCAAGTATAAGACAGCGTACCTATGCGCAAACAGGCAAGATGGGCCAAGCTCGGAGGCTGTCGGCAGACTATCCCAGCACGCAAAGAGGGCAGGAGCGACTGTGCACCCCTGCCCTCTCGATTCCATCTTTTGGTCTGATGTGTGCTACTTTTCCAAGCCAGCAGCCTTCTTCTGCCGCTCATTCTGGTAGCACGCCGTCGCCACCAGCATCGTGCCCGTCCCCTTGATCAGAGGCTCGAGGCTGCGGTTCACCTCTTCCAGGCTCTTCGTCTCATAGTAGCCAGAGAGCCAGTTGCTGTAGACGTTCAGTATCCCATGCACGATGTAGTCGGTCGTGATGAGGGCGATGTCTGCCGCTTCCTTGTCGCCTTCGAACCCCTCCACGATATCATCGTGGATACGAATCCTCAGGTTGGTCTCGAGCGCCTCCATGAAGGGGTTGGAGCTCGAATTCTTGCGTATGGTCGTGATGAGGGTGCGATGCTGCTCCACGAAGGCGCCGATCTGGTCCAGCATCGGCCTCGGGTTCTCGACGAAGGATATGCCGAACCAGGAGGATCCTATGCTCATGAACCGGTCGACGAGGTGCTGCAGCACATAGCTCTCGAGCTCCGAGATGGAGCTGAAGTGGGCATAGAACGTGCCCCTGTTGAGTCCTGCCTCCCGTGTGATATCAGCCACCGTGATCTTGTCGACAGGCTTTTTCATGATGAGGTTGAGGTAGCTCTGCTCGAGCAGGTGGAGGGACCGCAGGGAGTTGCGGTTGTTGCCTTCCGGGCTACGCTTGGCCTGCTTGGATGCCGGAGCCTCAGATGCCTTCTCCTCATTGCTTTCGGGCTTGTCCGCCATAAGCTTCTCCTTTGTGGCAGGCCCCTCGCAGAAGCCTGACTTTGACACACGAACCCTGTGAATCCAATTTTACACAGCCTTTCACATCATTGTCGCTTTTCCATCTGGTGTTCAGCATATTTTTAAATAAGGGTAGAAATTGCACAGTTGTTCGTTAATGTGCAGCTGTTGGTACTGAAGTGTATCCATCAGGACATCCACATTTCAAGGAGGCTGGAATGGAGAGATTCTTTCGCGGTGTGCTGAAGCACCGGAAGCTGGTGATAGCCTGCTTCCTCGTGCTTGCGTGCATCTGCGCTGCCTGCATACCACAGGTGAAGATCGATGCAGACATGAGCGACTATCTGCCAGAATCCGCGCAGTCATCGCAGGACCTGGACCTGATGAAGCAGGTCTATGGGAATGACATCACCAATGCACGCGTCTATGTCACCGGCATCAGCCAGGCCAATGCACAGTCCTTTGCCGACGAGCTCAAGACCAAGTCAGGCGTCATCTCGGTCAGCTGGCTCGGCGATGAGGTGGACCTCTCGGAGCCTTTGGAGGTCCAGGACCAGGATACGATCTCAGACTGGTATGACGGGAATGGCTACCTGTTCCAGGTCGTGCTCACCGACGATGTGACGCAGTCCGAGATCGACGATATCCGTGCCACGGCACAGGCAATCCCCGGCGCCGAGCAGGTCGCAATCGATGGATCCGCTGCAGCCAATGCTGCGAACATGGCGACCATCAATACCGATATGGCGAAGATCATGGTCATCGCCGTTATCACCGTCTTCGTGATCGTGATGCTCAACACGACCAGCTTCCTGCATCCTGTCGTGATGCTCATCACGATCGGCATCGCAATCGTCCTCAACATGGGCACGAACATTTTCCGCGGCACGATCTCCTCGATCACGCAGCTCGTGGCATCGGTCCTGCAGCTCGCCGTCTCGATGGACTACTCGATCGTGCTCCTCACGAACTTCGGCAAGGAGCATGAGAAGCAGCCTGACCAGTTCGAGGCCATGGTCCAGGCCATGACAAAATCGTTCCCGGTCATCCTCTCCTCGGCGGCTGTCACGTTCTTCGGCTTCCTCTCGCTCGCTGCGATGCAGTTCCTGATCGGTGCCGACATGGGCATCGCCCTTGCGAAGGGCATCGTCTGCTCCTTCTTCTCGATCACCCTCTTCATGCCCTGCATCCTCTACATGATGCGCAATGCTGTCGAGAAGACCATGCACAAGCCGTTCTTCAAGTCCTTCCACAAGATGTCGAAGGTCTGCCATGCAGGCGCCATCCCAGCCCTCATCATCGCCCTTGTGCTTGCCGTGCCGGCCTACCTGGGATCTGGCTCGGTGTCCTTCACCTACGGCCAGGGCTCGAACCTTGCTGCTGACAGCCAGGTCAACATCGACTCTGCCCTCATCAACAGCTCCTTCGGCGAATCCCAGACCTGGGCCATCATGGTCCCAGAAGGCCACTGGGCAGACGAGCAGGCGCTCGTCGACGATCTCAAGGCCCTGCCGACCACCAAGTCGGTCGTCTCTTGGTCGACCATCGCCGGCAACGCCCTGCCGACTGGCCTCGGCGACGAGTCCCAGGTGAGCCAGCTCCTCTCGGGCGGCTACTCGAGGATTGTTCTGACCTCGAAGATCCCGGACGAGTCGAAGGAAGGCTTCGACCTCGTCGATACGGTACGTGGCCTTCTTGCCAAGTACTACCCTTCAGACACCCATCTCGTCGGCAGCAATGTCTCCTACTACGATATCCGCTCCGTCACCTCGAGCGACTCGATGACCGTGCGCTTCGCCTCCATCGCCGCCATTGGCATCGTCCTGCTCCTGATGTTCAAGTCCATCTCGATCCCGATCCTTCTGATCGTCGCCATCGAGCTCTCGATTTGGATCAATGAGGCCGTCCCCTACTTCATGGGCGATACGGTGAACTTCGTCGCCTTCCTCGTGATCGATGCCGTACAGCTCGGCGCTGCCGTCGACTACGCGATCATCTACACGGAAGACTACCTGGCGCACCGCAAGACCGCCCCGAAGCTCCAGTCCTCGGTCGATTCGGTCGAGCGCACGGCCCAGCCGATCATGACATCAAGCTCGATCCTGATCATCGCCTGCCTCGGCATCTATCTCTCGGTCTCGAGCCCGATGATCCAGCAGGTCGGCATGCTGATCGCACGTGGCGCCCTGATCTCCGTAATCGAGATCTTCTTCGTTCTGCCGCTCCTGTTCCGGATCTTCGACGGATTCGTCCGCCACACCACCCTGCACGCTGGCTTCTACAAAGGCTCTGGCAAAGGCGAGCCTTCCGCCCCTGCCGCATCGGCCCTGCCCCAGGAGTCCTGAAGCACGACCTTCCCTTCCCGATCGACCACATCCTAAGGAGTTTTCCATGAGATACGAATCATCAAAGAAGCCCGTCTGGGGCAAGCGCATCGCCGTCGGCGCCGTCACGGCAGCCCTCACCCTGAGCACCTGGCCCGTCGCTTCAATCGAGGCCCTGGCCGAAGAGGCAGATGGCTCATCCACAAGCGATGCGTCCGAGCAGGATTCCGGCAATACCGTCTCCACGAGCGAGACCGCGAAGAAGGAGGTCGTCTACTCGAAGACCGACGCCTCCGGCAAGACGTCCGGCATCTTCGTCGTGAACACCTTCGATACGAAGGATGCCATCACCCTCTCAGATCCGGGCACCTATGAGGACGTGACGAACCTCTCGACGAACGAGGACCTCACGAACGCAGACGGCAAGACCACGCTCACGACCCTGGCCGACGAGCCGACCTATTACCAGGGCAACCTCGATGAGGATTCCACCCTGCCTTGGTCCATCTCGGTCACCTATACGCTCGATGGCAAGGAGGTCACGCCTGAGGAGCTCGCAGGCCAGTCCGGCAAGCTCGATATCGACCTCAAGATCGATGGGCTGGACGATGATTCCAAGACAGCCGACTTCGCGAAGAGCTTCCTCGTCCAGGCACAGGGCACTTTCGCAAACGACAGCTTCACGCTCGACCAGGCGCCTGATGGCACCATTGCCCAGGTCGGCAACAACACCCTCGTGACCTATGTGCTGCTCCCCGGCCAGAATGGCGATTGGCACATCACGGGCGATGCCAAGGACTTCACCTACTCTGGCTGGCAGATCTCTGCCCTGCCGATCACGCTCGACCTCAATGTGAAGGACTACGACACGAGCGATCTCACCGATGCTGCGCAGAAGCTCGAGGATGGCACGAGCCAGCTTGCTGATGGCGGAACGCAGCTGAAGGAGGCCCTTGGCCTCATCACGGCGGGCGCCCAGTCTGCCCAGTCTGGCTCTGTCCAGCTGGCTTCAGGCGCCGATTCGCTCGCAGCAGGCACCGCTTCTGCCGAGTCCGGCACAAGCCAGCTCGCCGACGGCGCAGGCACGCTCTCCTCTGGCCTTGACCAGGTCGATGCTGGTGCCAAGAGCGCAGCGTCAGGATCTGCCACCCTGGCTTCCGGCACGACCTCCTTGGCAGCCGGCACAAGCCAGCTCGCTTCCGGCGCGAGCACCTTGGCACAGGGCGCAGGCTCCCTTGCGGCAGGCACAAGCCAGCTCTCGACTGGTGCTCAGACGCTCGCGCAAGGCACGAGCCAGCTTGCGGACGGCACCCAGCAGGCAGAGGATGGCATGAAGAGCGCGGCGGAGGGCGGCGCATCCGTCTCTGACGGTGCCGCGAGCCTCTCCTCGGGCCTCTCGAGCCTTGCCTCCGGCACGAGCCAGGTGAAGACGGGTGCAGCTGGCCTCAAGGCCGCCATCGCAGTGAAGGATTCCTCCTTCGCTGCCCTCGAAGACGGCGCGAAGCAGGTGGCTGCCGGCACGGACCAGCTCTATCAGAGCCTGTCTGAGACCCTGCCAACCCAGCTCTCCCAGGTGCGCTCGCAGCTCACCTCGGCCAAGACATCGCTCGCCACAATCGAAAGCCAGCTCGGACAGATCCAGTCCTCAAGCGCCACAGTCGCCTCTGATGCCCAGACTGCGCTTGAGAAGGCAGAGGCCGTGAAGACCGATCTCACGACGATCGAGCAGGGCGTCTCGGGCCTCACCGATGCCCTGACCACGGCTGGCACCGCTTCGGGCACTGCCGCCCAGACCGCTGCCACGGCAGCCCAGAGCGCGACGAAGGCAGGCACGGAAGCCACCTCGGCGAAGTCGAGCGCGGATGCTGCCTCCTCCGAGCTCACAGAGCTCCTGAGTGACGGCACGCTGACCGATGCCCAGAAGTCGGCCATCAAGGCTGCCCAGGCAGATGTCCAGGCTGCATCCACGAGCTCTGCCTCTGCTGCCTCCGATGCGACATCTGCCGCCACTGACGCCACGACCGCAGCCACGAATGCCAAGACCTCGCTCGACACGATCCAGAGCCTCTCATCCTCGATGCAGAGCCTCGCGTCTTCTGGCCAGCAGCTCTCGACCGATGCCAAAGCGCTCAAGAGCGCGCTCTCCGCAGTCGAGGGCACGGATTCCTCTTCAGGCATCCAGGGCGTGCTCGCCCAGTCCCAGTCTGTCATGAAGGAATCCTCCTCCATGGTCCAGAGCTCCAAGCAGATGGTCGACGGTGTCCAGCAGCAGCTTAAGGGTGTGGACCTCTCGAGCCTGAAGGCGCTCGACGATGGCGCGAACCAGGTCTCGGGCTACGTCTCCGACCTTGTCGGCTCCCTCACCACCCAGACAGATGCTTCGGGAGCGCTCACGATCAGGGGTGCGGTCGATGCCCTGGCCGCAGGCTCTGACCAGACCGATGCCGGCGCCCAGTCGGCGCTTGCCGGAGCTCAGAAGCTTTCCGGCGGCGCCTCAGCCCTCAAGAGCGGCCTCGACACGCTCTCCTCAGGCGCCACGAAGCTGAACACAGGTGCCCAGCAGGTGAATGCCGGCGCACAGCAGCTTGCTGCAGGCGCTGCATCCGCAGATGACGGAGCGCAGCAGGTCAACACGGGCGCACAGCAGCTTGCATCCGGCGCATCCGATGCCAACGCCGGTGCCCACGAGGTCGATGCAGGTGCCCAGAGCCTGAGCTCGGGCCTTTCGACCCTCTCCGATGCCACAGGCCAGACTGCCTCGGGCGCCAAGGCCCTGAAGGCTGGCCTCGACACCCTGCACTCCGGATCCACGCAGCTGAACTCCGGCGCACAGCAGCTTGACTCTGGTGCCTGGGAGCTCGCCGATGGGCTCGATGAGCTTGCCAGCGGCTCTGGCCAGGCTGAAGATGGCGCCTCGACGCTCTCCAGCTATCTGGATCAGGTGAAGGACGCCGTGAGCGGCATCGACCAGAAGGTCCTCGACGAGGTGCAGCAGACCATCGACGAGAAGCTTGGCCGCAACTATCAGCTGCACTCCTATGTGGAGCCCTCGAACACGAACGTGAGCGAGGTCGAGTTCGTCTACGTCGTGTCCGGCGTCACGCAGGCGGACGACGACACGAGCTCGGACAGCGAGGATGAGACCACCAACGACACCCAGAACCAGGGCTTCCTGGACAAGCTCGCTGCCCTCTTCACCAAGAAGGACGAAGACTAGCGGAAGCGTTCTGAGCGCCTGCCATTCTGCAAGGCCGGCAGCCCCCTTTCGGGCCGCCGGCCTTCTTCGTCTGCCTGGATGCGCTAAGGTAGACTGGAAGGCGGCAGCTCAGGAGGGCAGGGCCATGGCAAAGATCTATCTCGTGGAGGACGACCCCACCGTGCGGGAGCAGCTCTCGCTGCTGCTTGCCAATGCCGGACACGACGTGATGTGTGCCGAGCGCTTCGACCGCCTTCCGCAGGACATCGAGGCGGCGGCACCTGATGCCGTGATCCTGGACCTGGGCCTTCCCGGCACTGATGGCCAGTATGTGGCCCGTGAGCTCCGCAAGACCAGCCAGGTCCCCATCATGGTCCTGACCAGCAGGACCTCCGAGCTCGATGAGCTCATGAGCCTCACGATGGGAGCCGATGGCTTCGTCGCGAAGTCGGCCAACCCCCAGCTGATGCTTGCCCATCTCGAGGCGCTCCTCAGGCGTGGCAGGCCCCAGGCGAGCTCCACGCTCTCGGCAGGCGGACTCACGCTCGATACCGTGCGCTCGGAGGCAAGCTTCAAGGGGCAGACGGTCGAGCTCTCGCGAAACGAGCTCAAGATCCTCGAGCTCCTCTGCCGGCGCCAGGGAGCCATCGTATCGCGCGAGGACCTGATGGAGGCCCTCTGGGCAAGCGATGCCTTCGTGGACGACAACACGCTCACGGTGAACATCAACCGTGTCAGGAAGGCTTTGGGCAAGCTCGGGCTCCCCCACGCTGTCGTGACCTTCCGTGGCCAGGGCTATGCCCTGAGGCTGGAGGAGGCATGAGCTTCTTTGCCTATCTCAGAAGCCATATCGTGCGCGTCGCGTGCTATCTCGGCACCCTCATCCTGCTCGGGATGCTCCTGCCTCCCATGGGGGTGACACATGATGCCGTGCTCCTTGTCCTGATCCTCGTCGCCCTGCTCGGCTTCGTGGGCTTCATCTGGGAATGGCTGCGGGGACGCGCCTTCCTGCATGCTCTGGCAGAGATCGCCGATGGCGGGGATGACACGCTGACACGCGCCACGAACCTCGCAGAGCCCGACTATCCTGAAGGCGAGCTCACCTGGCAGGCCATGCAGGAAGTGGCGCGCTCTGCCCGGCAGGAAGCCGCCAGCTCCAACGCGGCCATGAAATCGTATCGCGACTACATCGAGACCTGGGTGCACGAGGCGAAGACACCGCTTGCTGCCGCCCGCCTCATGATCGCCAACGACCAGACCGGAGAGCTGCGCCCCTTTTCGCGCGAGCTCGACCGCATCGATGCATGCGTCGAGCAGGCCCTCTATTTCGCGCGGAGCTCATCGGTGGAGCAGGACTACCTGATTCGCAGCTGCCAGGCAAAGGCTCTGGTGACCGGCGCCGTGAAATCGAGGGCCCGTGCGCTCATCGAGGCAGGCATGGGGATCGACCTTGCGGGGCTTGAAGGCGATGCTGGCTCGCTCGAGATCTTCTGCGACCCGAAATGGATGGACTTCATCCTGGGCCAGCTGATCGACAATGCCATCCGCTATCGTGCCGTCCCCTCAGAAGATGGAAGGAAGCCCCAGCTCTCCTTTGCAGCAGAGCTCAGGGACGAGGGAACTGCTGCGGAGAAGGTCGTCCTGTCGGTTGCGGACAATGGCTGCGGCATCGCTGCAGCCGACCTCCCCCGCATCTTCGAACGAGGATTCACCGGCATGAACGGACGAACCCATGGGCATTCGACCGGCATGGGGCTCTACCTCGTAAGGTCGCTCTGCGAGAAGATGGGGCTCTCCGTCGTGGCGTCATCCGAGGAAGGCGTGGGGACGGCCATATCCATCATCTTCCCGCGCGAACGCTCCCATGAGGAGCTCAGGTCTGACGGCGTGGATGGCGAGCGCTAGGAGCTGAATATGAGCGTCACCGCATGCATCGTCCCATTGTCGATGTACTGGAAGCTCGACTGGCTTTCGTATTGGGTGCCGGCAAGGGCATCGCTCATGAGGGCGCCCTGCACATCCGCCATGAGCGCATCATGGGCCGAGGCATCCTCCAGCACGAACGATGCCATGGTGCTGCCCTGAGATGCAGCATCGCGGATGCAGCTCGCCGCCCAATCGCGGGAATAGGTGCTTGAGCTGGCTGTATAGGATGCGATGTGGTCAGAGACCACTTCGAGGCCGGAGACATCGTTTCCGCCATCGGCTTCATGCATGCGGGAGCATTCCTCATCCGACATGCCGAAGTACTCGAAGCACAGTGCTGTGCCATCGCTGTCCATCCACGTGGGCTCCAGATAGGTGAGCATGCCGTCAAGCTCGGCAAGCACCCATGCATGCGCAGCTGCCACCCCGTCGCTGTTCGTGGCATTCCCCGTGATAACAAGGCTGTCGATGCCGCATTTCGTGAGAAGGTACGAGAGCGCCTTCGAATAGCCTGCGCACACCGAGACATGTCCCGAGAAGACAGAATCGATGTTCTGCTCCGCATCGGCGTCCTCGTCGTTGTATGTGGTGTTGTCGGCAATCCATTTCGAGAGGGCGAGCGCCTTCTCGGCATCGGTATCTGCACCAGCAAGGCTGTTTGCCATGATGTCTTCCACCGTGGCGTCGATGGATGCCTGCATGGCTTCCGCATCCGCACGTCCATAGAAATAGACGGGATGCAGGACAAGCGTGCCACCGCTCAGCTCCCAGGATGCGCTGCTGGAGGCCCAGAAGATATCCGGGTTATCGAAGAGCACATCGTAGAGGATGTCTCCAAGCCGGTCGGTGTCCACGCCCGATGAGGAGAACGAGATGGCATCGTCGTGGTCGCGCAGGCCTGAGAGGATGGCATCGTAGACCGTCTTCTCCGTATCCGTGAGGCTGGCATAGCGCGTGTGCTCTGCCAGCATGCCGAGAGCCGCGGCATGCTGCGGGGTCGCATCCTCCTGAGACGCATCCGACTCATCAGCCGCCTCATCCTGAGCAGATCCTGGCTGCCAAGGCAGGAACCCATTGAATATGGCATCCCACGGAGACTGTTCCTGCTCCTGCACAGAGCTTGTGGCCTGCTCGGCCGAAGGGGTGCCGGAGGGGCTGGCACTCGCCTGGCAGCCTATAGCGACAGCTCCGGCAACGAGCAGGATGGCGAGCAGGCGTGCGAGATGCGACGGTCTTCGTGACATGGGCGCTACGCTCCTTGAAAGCAGGAAGGGCAGGAGTGGCACAGCAGCATTCCGGCAGATGGCCGGAGACTTCCTCCCATTATCGCCTGCCTGGCGGCCTTGTTGCCCATCAAACAGGCGATATGCGCCGATAAGCGAAGAATCGATCCAATTTCCTGCAGGGACGCAGGCTGCATCTCACGTTAAAGCCGCATCCAGCCCCTGCTCTGCGATTGCCGCGATGCAGGGGAAAGCCATTCCGCCAGGAACCGATGAGGGCTTCCTTACAGAAGTGTAAGGAAGCGTAAGCTCTTTCGATGGCAGAGAAGGCCTCTGTGTCAGATGATGGAGAGGACCAGAAGGGAAGCCTGCATCACAGCAAGAAAGGAAGCTGCCATGCCACGCCATATGCTTTCACATTCCGTACCAGCCGTCACCGATGGGACAGCCGCCGTGCTCGATATCCGCGATCTCACGAAGGTCTACGGGGGACGCGGCTCTGCGACCAAGGCGCTTGCCGGCATCAGCTTCTCGGTCCAGGAGGGAGAGCTCGTCGCAATCATGGGTCCTTCCGGCTCTGGCAAGTCGACGCTCCTGAACTGCATCGCCACGATTGATGTGCCGACTTCCGGCACGATCCGTCTGGCCGGCACCGATATCGCGCAGATCTCCCGTTCAGGCCTTGCCGACTTCCGCCGCACCCAGCTCGGCTTCATCTTCCAGGACTCGAACCTCTTGGATTCGCTCACAGCCCACGAGAACATCGCGCTGCCGCTCACAATCGGCCGTGTCCCGGCTGATCAGATCCTGCACGATGTGGAGGCCATCGCCTCCTCCCTGGGCGTCTCGGAGGTGCTCGACAAGTATCCCTACCAGATGTCAGGCGGACAGCGCCAGCGCATCGCCGCTGCCCGCGCCCTCGTGACCCGCCCCAAGCTCGTGCTTGCAGATGAGCCGACGGGCGCCCTCGATTCCAAGAACGCCAAGCTCCTGCTCGAGAGCCTCGAGGCCATCAACCGTGCCCGCAACGCCACCGTGCTCATGGTGACGCACGACGAGACCGCTGCCTCCTACTGCCGCCGGGTCCTCTTCATCCGTGACGGCAAGGTCTTCACCGAGCTGCGCCGCGGCACCGATTCGCGCCGCACGTTCTTCGAGAAGATCATGCAGGTCGTCGCTGTCCAGGGAGGGGTCGAGGATGCTCGCTAAGCTCGCCTTCGGCAACATGCGCAAGCTCATGCACGACTACGCCGTGTATTTCCTGACGCTTGTGCTCGGCGTTGCCGTCTTCTATGCCTTCAATACGGTCTCGGTCCAGGCAGACTTCCTCCAGGGCGATGTCGCCGAGCTCCTGAAGCGGCTTGGCGACCTGCTCCGGGGCATCACGGTCTTCCTCGCCTTCATCATGGGCTTCCTCATGGTCTATGCGAACAACTTCCTGATGCGCCGCCGCAAGAAGGAGCTCGGGCTCTACCAGGTCCTCGGCATGCGTGCAGGCCAGGTGAACGCGATCCTCACGCTCGAGACCTTGATGGTCGCCCTTGCCTCCTTCGCAGTCGGCCTGCTTGTCGGCGCGCTCTTCTCCCAGGTGCTCCTGTTCGTCACCGCCAGCATGTTCTCAGCGAAGATCGACCGCTTCTCCTTCTTCTTCTCGCTCGACGCCCTAGCGCTCACCGCCATCTGCTTTGCCGTGACCTTCGTCGTGATGATGGTCTTCAACACCTTCACGCTCTCCCGCGTCCGCCTGATCGACCTCATGAGCTCGGGAAGGCAGAATGAGAAGCAGCGTGTGAGGAACCTCCCGGCCTCGATCGTGCTGGCGCTTGCAGGCGCAGCGCTGATTGCGTATGCCTACTGGCGCCTCACCACCCAGGGCTTCCCCACAAGCGTCTCTGGTGCAGGCTCTTCGAGCACAACGGACTTCGGGATCACGACAGCGCTCATGATCGTGGGCACCTATGTCTTCTTCTATGGCTTCGCCGGCGCCCTCACGATGCTCGCCACCCATCTGAAGAGGCATTACTGGTCAGGACTCCATATGTTCACGATGCGTGAGATCGCCTCACGCATCAACACGGCCTCCATCTCCATGGGGACGATTGCGCTCATCCTCTTCTTCGCTATGACATCAGTCACAGCAGGCATGAGCCTCTGCAACGCGCTCAATGCCTCGCTGGCAGAGAGCATCCCCTACAGCGCATCTGCCGTGGTCTACTCCTCCGACAATGGGGGCGCCGATGCCCTGCTTGAAGAGGCGCTCCAGACATCCGGCGTCGATCTCAAGGCCTTGGGGACCTCCGCCCAGATCCACATCGCCACCCTGAATTCTGCAGACGGCACGGCCCTCGAGAACACCTTCGCTGCCATGGCAGCGCTTACCGGCGAGAGCATCCCCTCTGGCTTCGAGAACGCTCATGCCTTTGAGACGATCGGCATCTCCGACTACAACAGCATCCGTGCGCTCCAGGGCCTCGAGCCGGTCAGCCTCTCGGATGGGCACTACCTCTACCTCTGCAATATGGACCAGATCGAGGGCCTGGTGAACAAGGCGCTCGCTGCAGGCTATAGCATAAAGGCAGGAAGCGCCACCCTCACGCCTGAGCGCAGCACGTTGATTGACGATGTATCGTGCGTGCTCGTGAATTCCGCTTTGGGCGCGACGCCTGGCATCTATGTGGTTCCCGACAGCGTGGCAGAAGAGCTCGATGAGCTGGGCGCTGCCGGCCAGACGGAGACGGTCCTCGACATCCGCTACAGCGTATCTGACGAGCAGGGCGATGAGGAAGTGGCCAAGCTGCAGCAGGCGCTCTACGACGTTTCCAAGGCGAACGGCCTCCAGAACGGCGTCCAGGTCATGACAGCAAACGGTCTGCGGAATGAGGGCGTGACGACGACCGGCCTCATCTCCTACCTTGCCATCTATATCGGCTTCGTCCTCGTCGTCGCCTGCGCCGCCATCCTCGCTATCCAGCAGCTCTCCGCTGCCTCCGACTCTGCTCTGCGCTACCGCACGCTCTCCGAGCTCGGCAGCTCCGAGAAGCTCATCTTCTCCTCGCTGCGCTCCCAGATCTGCTTCGCATTCCTTTTGCCCCTCATCGTCGGCATGGCGCACAGCCTCTGCGCACTGGTCCAGGTCGAGAAGCTCGTCGCGCTCTTCGGCTACAGCAACCTGTGGCGGAGCATGCTTCTGGGCATCGGCATCTTCGCCCTGGTCTACGGCGGCTACCTGGTGATCACCTACCGCATGGCGCACGGCGTCGTGAAGTCAGCCATCCGCACGAACCGCCACGCGCTCTGATGCTTCCCTTGGGGCAGGGCCTTGCTCTCCCCCAAGGCCCTGCCTATCCCCGCCCGGCCCATCTCTTTCACCATCATGCTCGGCGTCATGCTGATAGCGCAATGCGCCGTTCCATTGCGATCGATCCGCTACGACACAAGGGGTTGTGCTGAGCACAGCCCCCTGTGTCGTCTGCCTGCTGCTTGTCAATCCGCGGCATATCTTCAGTACCAAATATGTCAGTTTGCAGACCTCCCGCAGCGGGGTTTCTGTCAGGTTGCAGGTCAAAACACTCACAGTCAGCATCTGCGGGCAGCACCGGCAATGCCCTCAGGACATCAGCCGTGGCCCATGTCCGACTTCAAGAGGCTCGCTGATATGTTCGGTTCACAGAACATATCCTGTCATAAGCCCGGTTCCAGGCACATCGCCATGTATGCAGGAAGATAGAGAATCCTCCCATCGCGCTCGACATTTCCCTCATGAAGGACTATCGCACGCTCTATGCCGTAGTTCTCTGTCTCCAGCGCCTTGGTCAGAGCGCTATGGCGTCGGTACACCTTGCCGGATTTGACCTCGATTGGCACGACACGATTTCTCGTCTGCACGACGAAGTCGAGCTCTCCGATTGCACGGTTCTTGAAATATGCCAGATCGAACCCATGGCAAGTGAGCTCCTGCGCAACGACATTTTCGTACAGTGCCCCATAGTTGATATCCGGACGATCGACCAGCAGATCCCGAACCACATCCATCCCACATTGGTAGGTCAAGATGCCTACGTCAGACGAGAACAGCTTGAATTTCGATGACTCGAGATTCGTCGCGAGCGGATAGCGCGGCTCGGTCACGTTATATGCCGGAAGGGCTACATTCGCATCGGTAAGCCACATGAAGTCGTTGTCATATCGATTGAAATGGGAATCCCCCTCAACGTCGCTGACGACAAACCGCTTGTCCTGCCGGCTGATCTCGCTGGGCATCAAGTCGAAGATGCGTCGCACCACGCGGGCCCGGCTGCCTGCATACTTCGATATGTCGTAGCGGTACTGGCCGACGATTGCTTCCTGAAGCAGCCGTACCTGGCTCACATTGTCCGTGCGCACGAAGGCCTGGACAGGATCGGGCATGCCGCCACAGATCAGATAGCGATGGAAAAGCTCTTCCATCCTCTGATGAATAAAGGCATCCACTGGCCGTGCCTCCCTGAAGCAGCTCCGCACTTCCTCAAGGATTTCCGGAGACACGCCATTCGCCCAGGCAAACTCCTCGAAGTCGAGCGGATACATCTTCAAGGTAGAGAGATAGCCGACTGGCGCAGAAGTCAGTCCCTTGAGCTCGACACCCAGCATCGAACCAGAAAGCACGTAGTCAAAGTCCTGACGCTCCATCAGGAATTTGATTGCAGTCACAGCCTCCTTGCACTCCTGCACTTCATCGAGGAACACGACCGTCTTTCCGGGCACCATCGGAGCATCGACGAAGGCCGTCAGCCGCATGAACAGCTCACGTGACGAGGTTGCTGAAGACAGCGCTTTGGCCGCGGCAGTGTTCTCGTATAGATTGATTTCGACCACATTGTCCCAGTGGGACCGCGCGAATTCGCGCACCAGGTAGGTCTTTCCTACCTGCCTCGCCCCTGTCACCAGCAGCGCCTGCTTCGTACGGTAACGGAACCAGTCTTCAAACCTGTCGAGCGCTTTCCTCTTCAGCATGCCGACCCCCCGTCGCCATATTCTCTGTAATCAAGAGTATGAGCCTGTCCATGTCAATTTGCAAACCATTTCAAGTGCCATATTTGTCAATTTGCTATCCATTTTAAGTGCCAGATTTGTCAGTTTGCAATTTGTTTATGACATCATATTTGTCAATTTGCAGATATATATTTGGACTTCATTTGTCAGTTTTGCGCAGCCTGATACCAATCCATGCCCAGCCATCAAGCACGCATCCACACAGGCATCGCGCAGGATCCCATGAGTCCAGCCATCGGCAGCGGTCATAATGACATGCTCTCCCTAACGGCCATCCATGACCGTGTCTCTTCTCGCGGTTATATGATTGACCTCTAGAGCTGGACACGGAGAACTTCCCCAAGCCAGAAGACACCCCGAAGGCAATCAGTGTCGTGCACTCGGGGCCTGTATCATGCCCTGGAACCAGGCAGCAGCAGGGCAGCGTTCTCGGCCATCATGAACACAGGAGAGAGGGAGGCAGACACGGCATTTCTCAGCAAGACATGGCAGGCATCTCGTGCCAAGGCTGAAGAGGCTGTCGTCTCCTGCATCGAGAAGGATCTGGGAGCATTGAGCTGCATCCCAATTCTTGGGGCTCATAAGTAAAGTTCAGCAGCTATGCTGCCATTTCGGCGGCCCGGTTCGGGTGCTCCACGGGAATCAGACCTCCAAGCCTCCTCTGCCTTCTCACCATGTTCCAGTGGATGATGCATGCCTCGAGGTCAGCCTTGAAGGGCCCGGAGCCAGTCCATGCCCGGCTGCGGAAGAACTCGTCCTAGATGTAGCCGAACAGACAAAGGACCATCAGGATTTCGTTCCCATTGCTGCAGCGGCCCTGATCGCCGTGCCCGCAGGCATCGTCGCCAAGCTTCTGCACCTCACCATAAGGATTGCAGGCACTCTCATCGGCATCGCCTTCACTATCGTGCTCGGCTTCATGCTGATAGCGCAGGGCTCCATCTCATTCTGGAGCCCTATGCATCCAATCCGCTGTGGCCGAGGGGCTGCGCCGAGGCGCAGCCCTCTTGCGGGCTCCAGCGGGAGCTGCTGTCCTGGATGCTCCGTCCCAGTGCCGAGAGGATCTAATCGAGCTCGGCAGCCTGGGATGAAGGCCTTCTCTCGGATGTCCTGTCTGCAGAGAGGAGAGCGAAGATCCTGCGGACAAATGGCCCTGCATAAAAAAGCTGCCAGAAGCATGCAGCAGGCAGGTTGAGCGCCGCCGTCTGGAGCCAGACCGGAATGATGCCCGAAGCAGCCGGATGCTTGATGAGGAGCGTGGCTGCAAGGCTCATGAGCGGGCACATGTACTGCACGGTGACCAGCGATATGGCAGCGACCATAGCGAAGGGGGCTTTCGGCCCATCCCCCACCATGCGCTGCGCCGCCCTGCCAGCCCGGGGCGATACCACGAGCAGCTCGAGCACCAGCGCGATTGGCGCCATGAAGAGGAACTCATGCAAGCCGGAGAGGAAGGCAGCCGATGTGAGGCCTCCCTGCGCAAGTGCGATGTTGTACACGATCATTCCGTAGACCATCACGGAGACCATATGGGCAGAGAAGATGAATTCCTGGATGCGGTTCTTGGGCATGGCACCCCTTCGATAACGAGGCAGTGTTGTTCGTTATCACCGGATGGTGTGCGTTTCCAAGATTACCTGCTCTGGCTGTTGCAGAGCCACCCTATCATCTGGCCAGATGATCCTGTAAGCGCATGCGCAGACTTTCCATCATCCTGCATCCGGAAAGCTTTGCTTGCTTCACGCATATGATGCTAAGCCTTGGCGCTACCCACGAGAAAATGTGCCGACATAGAGGACGTCCTCTGCCACCGGATGCAAAGACTAGCTCACAGAGCAGCAAGGCCTTCTGCGATGCAGCTTGCCAGGATACGGTAGCCTTCCTCCGTATAGTGCAGCCCATCAGGCATGAAACGCTCCCGCACCTTCCTATCGAACGGGTCGAGCGGACTTGAGGCGAAGAGATCGATGGCAGGCATCCCCTCGTCGGCAGCAATGTCCAGCATCGCCTGCGCATAGTCGCCCTCGCGAGCTCCCAGGGCATTCTTCTCATGCGCTCCCCGCCAGCCGCAGACCCCTCCTGAAGGTGGCGGCGTGATGAGAACAAAGGGTGTCGAGGGATAGCGGCTGCGAAGACACGCAATGAGGGTGCGTGTTGCTCCTTGGAACTCATGGATATCGGTCGTGCCGGAAGCTCCCAGCGGCACATCGAAATTGAAGTCATTGAAGCCGCCAAGCACCAGGATTAGATCGGAGCTGAGGTCTTCTCGAGCTGCACGCTCGACGAAGCTCTCACCCGAGCTATCGCTTATCGCAATGGTCGAGCCTGGCACGCCTGAGCTCTTCACACGTTCGGCATGGACAATGCTTCCAAGCTGCGCAGGCCAAGCAATCTGGGATCCTCCGCCACCCCGTCCATCCATGCCCCAGGCAAGGGAATCCCCCAGAGCAGCGAGGCATCTTCCTGCCAGTTCCATCGCATCTGCCTCCTCTGGCACCAGATTTCTCCGTTCCAGACGATTGTATCGGTTATGACGGCCCATTTGAAACAGCCCACATGCAGCAAGGCGCCCCATCCCAGAACGGGACAGAGCACCGCATGCCGGGAATGTCTGGATGTTTACCAGCGGGCAGAGATGCGCTCCTGGATGTGGGGGCCGGACTCAATCTCGTCGATGAGGGCAATCGCGTAGTCGGCATAGGAGATGGCGGACACCCCGTTCTCGTCTGCCGTGTACTCCTCCCCTGCCAGGACGTAGGAGCCCGTGCGGGGGCCGTCGGCCTGGAAGTCGCCTGCAGGCGAGACGTAGGTCCACCTCACGTCCTTGACGGAACGGAGCTCATCGAGCGCCACGCCCATGGCATGGGCAAGCGGCTTGAAGCCCTCGGGGAAGGAATCGAGGTCCTGTACCTGCGCCGTGTGGGTCCCGTCGAGGTAGAGCGAGCCTGCGCCGCCCACGACGACGAGGCGCACGTCGGTGCCGGCAAGGACGTGGCAGAGGTGCTCGAGCGTCGTGGAGTGCTGCGGCAGCGTCTCGGGCGTCCAGGCGCCGAAGGCGTCGATCACGGCATCGAAGCCCTCGAGGTCCTCCTTCGCGAGGTCCATGATGTCCTTCTTCACATAGGTCTGGGCATCTCCCGTGTTCTCGTCCCTGCGGCCGAATGCGGTGACGTCGAATCCGCGGTCAACGGCCTCCTTGATGGCCTTCCTTGCGACACGTCCGTCTGCAGCAACAACAGCGATCTTCTTCATGCTCGGTGCCTTTCTCTTCGTGCCAGGGCTCCCCGCCCCGGCTCCTTCTGACATCTGTCACTCTACGGGACATGCATTCATTTGGGAAGCAGGCACAATAATGTTCTATAAGTACCTTCTGGTTACTATTGAACTGTACCTGCATGTTCTCAGTGCAGTGGCCCTCCACAGAGTGTCCACAGCTGCCATCAAGCCCATTCAGGAGTCTCTTTTGAGCGTTATTGGGAAGCGTGGAGGTCGTTGCACTTTCGATAATTCTTCAGCTTCTCGTGCACCTGCGCCCAATCCATCCCCATAATGGGCACCGGTCTTGCCTTCGAACGAAAGGAGTTCTATGGCACATCATGAACGTGAGATCATAGGTGTCGACGACCGGGTCTCGGTAGGCCGCGCGATACCGCTGGGCATCCAGCATATGATGAGCATGTTCGGCTCGACGGTCCTCGTCCCGGTCCTGACCGGCCTCGATCCGAACCTCGCCATCATGTGCTCGGGCATCGGCACGATCTGCTACCTGCTCGTGACCCGCAACAAGATTCCCAGCTATCTGGGCAGCTCGTTTGCCTTCATCAGCCCGATCCTCATCATCGGCGCCTCCAAGGGCCTCGATGCGGCACTCTCCGGTGTCGTGGTCGCAGGCCTGGTCTTCCTGGCGGTGGCCGGCATCATCAAGCTCGTCGGCACCGGCTGGCTTGACCGGCTCCTGCCGCCTGTCCTGGTCGCTTCCGTCATGGTCGTCATCGGCGTCGGCCTCTCCGCGACGGCTGCAAAGATGGCATTCCAGACGACCGCCGCTGATGGCAGCACGGTCTTCTATCAGGCAGGGGCACTCGTCGCTGCGATAACGCTCTTCGCTGCCGTCATCTTCTCGAGCATGGGCGGCCTCATCGGCACGGTTCCGGTCCTGCTTGCCATCATCGTCGGCTATCTGATCGCGATGGCCATGGGGATGGTCGACTTCCAGCCTGTCATCGACGCTGCTTGGATCGGCCTTCCGACCCTGCACCATCCCGTCTGGGACTGGGGCGCCGTCGCCCTGATCGGACCGGTCGCCCTCGTCGTCGTGATCGAGCACATCGGCCACCTGCTTGCCGTCGGCGAGATCGTCGGCAAGGACTACCGCCCGATGCTTCCGCGCTCCCTTGCAGGCGATGGCATCTCGACCGTCATCTCTGGCCTCATCGGCGGGCCTCCGACCACGACCTATGCTGAGAACATCGGCGTCATGTCCGTGACAAGGGTCTATTCGACCCAGGTCTTCTGGTATGCCGCAGGCTTCGCCCTCATCATCGGCGGCCTCTGCCCGAAGCTCGCAGCCCTCATCCGTTCCATCCCCTCTCCCGTCATGGGCGGCGTGAGCCTTTTGCTCTTCGGCCTCATCGCCTCGAACGGCCTGAGGATGTATGTCACGAACAAGGTCGACTTCGGCCAGAACCGCAACCTCATGATTGCCTCGGTCGTCGTGATCCTGGGCGTGGGCATGGAGACCTCCGGCATCTCGATCCCCATCGGCGACTATGCCCTGCCGGGAATGGCGACCTCGACCTTGGTCGGCATCATCATGAACCTGATCCTGCCTATGCCAGAGAAGGAAGAGGGCGCCACAGAAGCCTAGGCGACACGCCACCCCTTCGCACCAATGCAGCCCCAGACGCAGTTCAAAGCGCCTGGGGCTGTTTTTGTTGATACGACTGAGCCTTCCTCTTCCCCATCCTGCACAAGGGCAGGTAGCGCATGCCTTGATGCTGGGCACCTGCATCAGCAGATTCGGCACAGTCCGGAAGAGCTTTGCCTGTCAGGACCTTCCTCTCCTGGCTAGGATGAGATGTCGCGCCCATAGCGATAGATCTCCCTGATCACATATTGCCGGCGCCTCTGGCTCACAGGTATCTTCTTGCCCGACCTGAGCACGATCGCATCGTTGGCAAACATGAACACGTAGTCGAGATTGACCAGGAAGCTCTTATGGACCTGCAGGCAGTTCCCGGGAAGGAACTGCATGAACTGCTCCAGGGACATGTTGATAGCGATGGGATCGGCTTCCCCATGGCTCTTCTCATCCAGATAGATCAGCAGCGTCCGTGCACGGTTCTCCGCGTACTGTATCTCCGATGGTCTCACCAGATAGATGATGCCGCGATATCTCAGGCAGAGCGGACGGTTTCTCCCGTCATGCTCGCGCATGAAGCCAATCTGCAGTATCGCCCGGCTCAGGGCCTTCATGAGGCGGCTTTTCGTGACTGGCTTCTGGATGATGGAGACCCGGATGGATCCTGACAGGAGATTCTCCATCTCGGGAGAATCCGCCATGCAGATGACCTGGATATCGACCATCTCAGACAGGGCATCCTGAAGACGGGCAAGCTCCTCATCTCTCACAAATATGTCCTCGTCGATCATGAGGACATCAGGGATGTTTCCTTCGTTCAGGGACCTGATGAAATCATCCGCAGAAGCATGCACTACTGCACGCAGCGTCCTGCGCTCGTCGCTCCCTTGGCATACAGTTCTCGAGTCTGCACCCTCTGGCAATTCGACCACCAGAGGGATCGTGAAGCTCGACATGCTGCGCCAGACGAGCTCGAGGTGGGAGATCTCATTTGCGAGCTCACGTGCAGCTGCGGCGTCATTTTCCACGATGGCGATCAGAGGATGACTCTTGCCCACCCGAACTCCAGTGTTCTCAATCATCTTGGCCAGAGCTCCTGACATCTACGCTGCCTATCAGCATCTCCAGATAGTTCGATCTGCACCTATAAGCCAGATGGCCATCTGCATGCCCCCGGCAGCGCTGCATTCTCTCCCCAGCTCTGCCAGAAAGCCTTTAAACCATCTGAATAGTTAGTTGAAGTAAGTTTAATAATCGTGATTCCAAGTAAGTGGATAAGATACTGAGTTAATGACATTCTGTAAAAAACGATGGATGCTTCGCAACAAACGCAGTTCTGCCACGCATCTCGCGACGTAGAGCTCCAAGCCATCCGAAACGGTTTCATGCAGCGTGGAGGGTCTTCATGCTTCTCGTGGCATGGCCTGTGCGAGCGGGCCATGCCTCCAGCAGGATCGCTCTGGCCCTGGGCAGGCATGAGGGGACACGCATCTCGATCCAGGCATCCGCCCTGCAGGGATCCAGCTTTGCATTCAGAATCGGGGATGCAAGGATGAGATGCTTCCTGCTCCTCCCTATCATGGTTTCTTCAAGGCAGTGTCAGCCTTTCAGCATTCTGGCCCCAGCCCTGCGGCTTCTTCCCGCATACTGGAAGGGATTGAGACGAGAGGAATCACCTGATGAAGAGCTATGAGATGAACTGGCAGCGCCTGCCGCTCACCACCTGCGCCAATGCACGCGACTTGGGAGGCTATCCCACGAAGGATGGAGGGCAGACCGCCTGGCACCGCTTCGTGCGCTCGGACCGCATCTCCTATCTGACCGACGAGGAGCGGGCCTTCCTCTATGGCTACGGAGTGCGGATGGACATCGACCTTCGGGGCAGCGAGGAGATCGCCGAAGACCCTGATGTCCCCATCGCCGCCGATGTCGCCTATCGCCATGTCACGCTGCTCGATCTCAATATCGCCGATGCCCGCATGGACCTCCTGAGCCAGACAGACCGCGAGCCGCAGGCACTCGACTTCTATGGCACCATCCTCGAGAACCACGCTGGATTCCTGAAGGTCGTCGAAGCGATCCTCGAGACCCCGCCAGAAGCCTGCGTGCTCTTTCATTGCACCGAGGGCAAGGACCGCACGGGCGTCCTGGCAATGCTTTTGCTCTCGCTTGCCGGCGTCGACAGGCTCGACTGCATTGCGAACTACGAAGTGACCCGCGAGAACCTCTTGAGGAAGCCCTACTACGCCGAGCAGCTCGAGCATGCCGGCATCCGCCGGAAGCTCATGGGATCGGATCCGGAGACCATGGGCGTGACCTATGACTTCGTGATGCAGGAATATGGCTCGGCAGAAGGCTACCTACGTGCGTGCGGCGTGAGTGCAGATGAGATGGCAGAGCTCAGGCGTCATCTTCTGGCAGAGGCATAGGCTCTTCTTCCCGAAGCGCTTCGTCCAGGCAGAGGGGCATAGGGAATGAAATCCTCTGCGCACAGCACGCCCGGAGACGAATGGATTCTGGCAGCCCCTGCCCGGTCAGACGGCTAGGCACCAAGACAGGTGATGGGCAGGATGTAGATCCCCAATTCCCGATCATATCGTGCGTATTCTCCTGCGCCGACAAGCACGGTGAGAAAAACCGGATCTGGATTGAGTGCAGCCGGATTCGCGGCCACCTTCCGCGCCAACCGATTCAGCGAATGCGCAGCACTCTGCGCCTGGTTCTCTACGAGCTTCACTTCGAAGGCGGCCCAGCGTCCATCTCTGAGCTCGATGACAGCATCTGCTTCAAGCCCATCAGCATCACGGTAGTACATCAGAGGCACTGCCTGCGCACCGGGCAGCGTCTGCACATTGCTCTGGCATTCCATCGACAATGCGGGCACGATAGCCCTCAGGTTTCAGGCTTCCGTGCTCCACGATTGTTCCGGTTCTTGTTGGAAGGGTCCTCGATTGCAGATTAGAGGAATTCTATATGTCATTTTAGAGGCATCTGCAGCTGCATTTTAGAGGATGCCTATCGCAGAGATCCCCTCGGACCAGTCAGGGCAGCGGTTCTCTGCCATGGGACAGGAGCTTGCGGACGGATACGCCTGGCTGCTCCGATTGCCTTGGTGCAGCGCTCGATCAGCTCTGCCTTGTCGAAGGCTCCAGCGTCCTTGGAGGGAATCTCGTTGTTCACCATATGTATTGCTATGGCAGCTGCCGCTTCGCATGTAAGCTTGATGCTGAACTTCTGCCCGATTGCATTGAGGACCAGCTTTTCCACCGCAAGCTCTTCGGGACAGAGCTGCTCGGTCATGTGGCAGAGCAGAAGCTTCACGACGATTCCCTGCTCATAGCGTTGGAGCGTGAAGCCGATATGGTCTGCAGGCGTGAAGACGAGGTTCTGCAAGAACTGGCTGACGCGAAGCTGGTTGGCAAGATCCGCTGCATCGGCTGCCATGGACATCACGTCTTCCGGAGTGCTCTGCGGCAGCTCGATCTGGGAAGGCACCACATCGCAGGGGGTACAGTCAATCCAGCTTAGCGGATGGACCTGGGACGGATGGATGAAGCCGATGCGCTTGCCAAAGTCGACCACCTCATTGTTGTTGATGCTTCTTGTCACTCGCATACGCGCACCATCCCAACTTCGGGAAGCACGCAACTGGAAAGAGTGCTTGGGATAGAAATGCTCCCCCGCCTTCCTTATGCGCTGCCAGTCACCAGCAGACCGCTGCGCCTCAGGGCAAGCCTATTGGGGAGTCACCAACCTAAGTTCGTTGTGAAACTTCGCATCGGAGGCGATCGCATGCTCCGGATGCAGCCAGCAGATCAAGAACATGGTGTCCTCAGAGCCTGAAACTGTATAGAGCCTGAAATTTCTTGTCGGAAAACAGTCTTTTCCTGTCGTCTGCAGCGCATATATGCACGCTGACGGATAATTGCCTGAATTCCTCTTGCGGTCCCCTACGCTTTGAAAGGTCACTGCAGAACAGCATTTCAGCAAAGGAGACCGGCATATGTTCGATATCGCAGGAAAGACTGCCGTCATCACCGGCGGCACATCAGGCATCGGCCTTGCGACGGCAGAGGCCTTCCTCAAGAAAGGCGCCAACGTCGTCATCGCAGCACGCAACGAGAAGCGTGGCGCGGAGGCCCTGGCGCACCTCAGGGAGATCTCTGACACCGTCGCCTTCCGCAAGACCGACACGTCAGACGAGGAGGATGTGAAGGCGCTCATCCAGTTCGCGGTCGATACCTTCGGCTCCCTCGATATCATGTACAACAACGCCGGCATCGGCGATGGTGCACCCATCGACCAGATGGAGGGGGCCGCCTTCAGGAAGCTCATCGATATCAACCTGACCGGCGTCTTCTACGGCATCAAGTATGCAGCGCTCCAGATGGAGAAGCAGGGCACCGGTGGCGCCATCGTCAACACCTCCTCGATCGAGGGATGCGTCGGCGACCCCATGCTCCCCTCCTACAATGCCGCCAAGGGTGGCGTCAACCTGATGACGCAATCAGCAGCGCTCGCTTTGGCAAAGTACAACATCCGCGTCAACACCGTGAACCCCGGCTACATCAGGACCGGCATGGTGAACGAGGATGTCCAGGGCGACGAGGGTATCCAGCACCTCATCTCGCTCCATCCCCTGGGACGCCTCGGCAAGCCCGAGGAGATCGCCCACGGTGTCGTCTTCCTCGTCGAGAACGAGTTCACGACCGGCACCCACCTCTATATCGATGGTGGCTACACGGCACAGTGAAAGCAGCAGGGGCCCGGAAGAATCCAGGGCCCCTGTTTCATTGCCTGCCAAGGAAGCTTACCAGGCACCGCCCGGCGCTGGCACCTTCTTCTCGTCGGTCGCCACGCTCATGCGGTATCCGGCAGTCACGCATCCGCCATCGCAGAGCACATCGGTCCCCATGAGATACCCGCATCGCTCATCCGCAAGAGCGCAGATCAGATAGGCAAGCTCTTCAGGCGCGGCCCCGCGCCCCGGTCCCGAATAGCCCAGAAGGATATCGGTGGCCTTCCCCCTCTCCTTCTCCGTCATCGGCGTCTCCACATAGCCGGGGCTCACCGAGAAGACACGTATCTGGCGTGTTCGCATGTACTTGAGCGCACACTGCCCGCTGTACCAGCGCGCGAAGTTCTTCGAGATCATATAGGCAATCTGGGGAGCAACACCCTCTCCCGGCACAAGCGCGGCGCGGTGCACCAGGGCTGAGACGAATGCTTCCTCATCCTCAAGGACCAGCGGATAGCGCTTTTCAGGCACCAGCATCTTCGGCAGCATATAGCCTGAATTGGAAGCGACATCCACGATGCAGCCGCCATGCATGACCTTATAGAACTCCTGGTTCACATAGACCGTACCCAGCGCATTGATCCGCACGATCGCTTCAGGATTCCCCATCGAGCCCGATATGCCTGCTGCATGCACAACGGTGGCGATGTGGTCGAAAGATGCAGCGAAGGCAGCGAGCGATGCCACCTCTTCCCGCCTCGATACATCGCAGACTGCAGCCTCGATATGATGACCCCGCGCGTTGAGCTCCCTTGCCACCTGCACCAGCTTGTCCTTGTGTCGGCCTGTGATGAGGACTGTATCGTCCTTGGGAAGCATCTCGGCAACAGCGCGGCCGATGCCCGATCCTCCTCCGGTCACCACATGGACTCTCTTCTCCTTGCCATCTGCCATAATGGCTCCTTTCAGCTGGGCCTTCTTCTGAATCTGCCGCGCAAGGAGCCTACCGGATAAGATGGACGACATCTATCATACCTGTCCTCTTTCCGTCGTATCTGTCATACATCCTCTCCTGCCATGGGCCAGGCAGAGGGGCATCCGGCATGATGCTGTCTGCCCCACCATCTCCCAGAGAGGCATGGATCTCCTCTCAGCAATTGCATCGGTAGCCGATTTCTGCATGCTTCATCTGCATCCCGGCTGTGCACGGTGGAAAATGAAGCTGGTTCTGCCACAGGACGAAGGAGCCCGCATGAAACTGCCGAAGACCTATCTTGTCCAGATGAGGAATGCCGAACGCTACCTCTGGTGGAAGCCGATTCTCGCACTGCTTCTTGCGCTTCTCTTCTACTGCGTTCTGGCTTTCGTTATGCCCTTTGCCGTCTGGAGGCTGACTGGCATCGATCTTCTGGGCATCCTCCCTGCAGAGGCAGGCGGCCCCAGCCTCCAGAGCCTCAATGGTTCGCTCGACGGCATCGATCCCTTTACGCTAGGAATCCTCTGCGGCAGCATCATCTGCATGCTCCCCTGCATAGGGCTGTCATTCAAGATCTGCGGCCTCGGTGGCCTGAGGGGCCTGAGCTCCGTCGAAGGACATCTCAGATGGAAGCGCATAGGGAGGCTCTTCCTGCCTATGCTTGCCGTCTTCGTGCTCGGCACAGCGATCGAGATGGCAGCCACCTCTTTCTTCGACGGCATGCCCACATTCCAGCTTCCCAGCACAGAGCTCCTGCTCGTGATCCTCATCCTCGTGCCGCTCCAGTCCTTGACGGAGGAATATGTCTTCCGGGGTGCCCTCATGCAGGTGCTCGGCAGCTGGATCCCTGTAGCCATCATCCCCGTGGTGCTGCAAGCGCTGCTGTTCATGATGTGCCATGGCTACAACCTCTATGGGCTCATCAGCACCGGCCTCTATGGAATCATCGCCGGCATCATCGTGCTCCAGACCGGCGGCCTCGAGGCGGCGATCTCAATCCATGCAGCAAACAATGTGGCTGCCTTCCTGGCAGCTGCCCTGATCCAGGGCACAAATGCCCTCGCAAGCGATGCCACGCCCCAGGATCTGGCAATAGGCTTCGCGATCCAGCTGGCCGCCTATGCAGTTGCCTACCGCATCTCCAAGAAGAGGGGCTGGCTCGCAGCGGATAGCCCCAAGAAGGCGAAGCACTTCAGGCAGAGCTGAACCCACAAAACAGCATGCCTTCTGGTAGAGCAGGCCATAGTCCTGATACGAGCAGGGAGCAGGACAATGCAAAGGCACTGACATGGTTTCCACGGATTCCAGATAAAGCAGGGAGCAGAGAAGGATCGAGGAGCTTGAATGCTGACGACCTTTGATGCGAATGTGGAACAACGCAGCGAGATGGTGTCCATCCGTCGAAGCTCAATGCTCATCTCGAAACTGGATCGGAAGCTTGCAGAGCACAAGCCTTCCCCTGCATTCTTTGCGATAAGTGTCATCACCATCCCGATCGCCCAGCTCCAGGACATCACGTTCGATGTCCCTTGCCTGGCCAGCATCGCAATCATCTCGATGCAGCTCTCGCTTGCCATTGCCGTCATCCCTGGAGCAGAAACCGACTCGTGCACGATGATGGCGTGCCGCTCGGGCCCCTTTTTGAGTCTGTCGCGATCTTTGCTGGCATCGACTGGATCATGGGCGTCTTCCTGGGCGTCTTCCGCACCGTCCTGAACGTCAATCCCGACGTCCTCCGTGCGCTTCTGGCCGCAAAGTTCAAGGGGGAAGCTCGACCGCAAGCGCATGAACGCATAACGGCTACACTGGCACAAAGACATTCGGCCAAAGGAGCAAGCTATGGATCTCATGGATACGCTGCTTGCACGCAGGAGCGTGCGCCAGTTCACGGACGAGCCCGTGAGCGATGAGGAGATCGAAGAGATCGTGGAAGCCGGCATGCTGGCGCCGACCGGCAAGGGCATCCACCCGAGGCACTACATCACGATCCAAGGCCCAGCACGCATCCATTCCCTCATTGGCTGCCGGAAAGGCGGCCCCGCCATGCTCCGCACGGCCACTGCCGCCATCGCGGTCCTCGGCGATACCACGAAATCCGATACTTGCATCGAGGACTCCTCGGTCGCCCTCGAGAACATGCATCTTGCAGCAGCTGCTCTGGGCCTTGGCTCCTGCTGGCTGCAGGTGCGCCTCCGTCCCTCCGAGGAGGAAGGGATCTCGACCGAGGAATTCCTGAGGGAGCGCCTCGGATTCCCCGAGGGAATGGAGCTCGAAGCCCTGCTGGTCCTGGGACATCCCGCAAAGGAGCCAGCTCCCCATAAACTGGACGAGCTTCCCCAAGACCGCATCCACAAAGAGCTGTGGTAGCCACAAAGCTTCTTGCACATAGAAGACGCGCCGGCATCCGCACAGGGCACCGGCGCGTTCTCTTGTGCGGAGGATGCAGATCAGAGGGCGCAGACATTCTCCGGCGCACCATCCAGCCAGGAGACGACATTGCCAAACTCGATGACAGCACGGCGCTCCATGGCCTCCTCGGTGAGGAATGCCACATGCGGCGTAAGGACCGCATTCTTCGCATGAAGCAGGGCGTAGTCTTCTGGCAGAGGCGGCTCCATATCGAAGACATCGATGCCGGCACCAGCAAGGTGGCCAGAATTCAGGGCATCTGCCAGCGCCTCATTGTCGACGATGGCGCCTCGGGCGCAGTTGATGAAGACCGAGCCTTCCGGCATGAGGGCGAACTTCTCCGCCGTGAACAACTTGCGCGTCGCGGCAGTGTTCGGAAGATGGAGGCTTACGATATCGCTGGCACAGAGCAGCTTATCGAGGTTGTCCACATACTCGATGCCTGCTGCCGTCGCCTCGGGATTCTCATGGCGGGCATAGCCCAGCACGCGGGCGCCGAATGCCCTGAAGAGCCGTCCGGCCTGGGTGCCGATATGCCCTGTGCCGACGATGCCGACGGTCCTGCCAGCAATCTCGCGTCCGACCAGGCCTTTCGAGGTCTTGCCCGAGCGTGCGGCTGCATCCCCCGCTGCAACCTTGCGCAGCACATCGATCGTGAGCCCCAAGGTGAGTTCGGCCACGCTGACATCGGAGTAGCCGGCGCAGTTGCACACCATAACGTTCTTGGCCTTGCAGGCATCGAGTCCGACATGATCGATGCCCGTGAAAGCGACAGCGATCATCTTGAGGACATCTGCCCTCTCGACCACCGAAGCTGGATAGGGATTGTTCGCAATCATCACGATATCAGCGCCAGCGCTTCTTCTGGCAAGCTCTTCAGGGTCGCACG
>OMTG01000076.1 GCA_900313905.1 uncultured Actinomycetes bacterium
GCTCCTCGGGGTCGAACTGGTGGCCGAGGTCGCACTCGTCGGCGTAGGCCTTCTCGCTCTTGCAGCCCTTGACGGGGCACTTGCCGATGACCTGGCGGCCATTGAGGAACTGGCCTGCCTTAACGTCGTAGAACTGGCGCGTGGACATCTTGCGGAGGCAGCCCTTCTCATAGAGCCTCGTAAGGACCTCCTTCGAGAGCTTCGCATGGATGGGCTTTGCCGGCTCGAGACCCGATCCTGCGAAGATATCGAGGCTGATGCCGTAGGCATCGAGGGCTTCCTTCTGCTTGTTGTGGTTCGCCTGCACGTAGTCGGTGATCGTGCCGGTGTATCCCTCGTCTTCGACCTTCTTGCGGAAGCCCTCCATGATGGGGGAGCCGTAGCAGTCGGTTCCGGACACGAAGATCACGTTCTCGCGGCCGATGCGGTCGCGCAGGAAGCGGGCAAAGAAGTCCGCCGGCACGAAGACCCCTCCGATATGGCCGAAATGCAGGTTCTTGTTGCCATAGGGCATGCCGCCCGTTATGACAGCACGCTTCGGAAACTGCGGACGTCCGCTGAGTCCGCCCGTCTTTTCATCTGCCATGTAATTCATCCTTCATGATCGGCGATATGGCACACATATTGTAAGCCAGCCGGAAGCGAATATGGCAGAATGGAACGCAAGTAATGGACCGCACGTGCTGAAAGCATGCAGCGCAGGGGAGGCAGGCAATGGAGGAAGGCCTCCATGAGATAGGGGAGATCGACATCTTCGGGGACGAGGCGCTGCTGCGCCGCCTTGCCTGGGAGCCTTGGCTGGTCGTGGCGGCAGGCGGAGTGGCGCTGGCCTGCGTATGTGCTGTATCTGGCACAGGGTTCACAGGCGGACTTCCAGCATTTGCCCTCTCGCTTGCGCTCCTCGCCGCATCCTTTGCCGTGCATGAGCTCGTGCATGGGCTCTTCTTCAAGATCTTCGGCGGACGAGCCTGCCACGTGAGCTTCGGCGCGAAGGCAGGGATGCTCTATACAAGGTCTGCCGGCTGCCGGCTTCCCAAGGGCCAGTTCATCGTCGTCCTCATGGCGCCGACCGTTGTCGTGACAGCGCTTCTTGCCTGGGCAGGCGCCGCGCTCATGATGGAGGCCGATCTTGCCGCGTGCGCGATCCTGAATCTTTCCGGCTGCGTCGGCGACTGGGAGATGGTGCGCGCGATCGTGTCCACCCCGGGCGTCACCATGGTCGAGGACACGGAGCGTGGCGTCAAGCTCCTGGGCTGAAAGGGCGAAAAGAAGGGGCAGCCCTGCGGCTGCCCCTTTGGTGCTACTGGCGGTATCGTGCCATCATCGTCGAGAAGAGCTCCTGGACCGAAGGCGGCGTATAGGTGATCGCATTGGCTCCTGCCTGGATCGTGGCGAGGATGCTTTCCGGGCTCTTGCCGCCGGTTGCGATGATGGGGACCTTCGGATGCTTCTTGCGGATGGAGCGGATGATCTCCGCTGTGTCCTTGCCGCCGGCCACGTTCAGGATGGCGGCACCTGCCGCGAGGCGGGCATCGATATCGGTCTCCTTGCTCACGACCGTGATGACGGTAGGGATATCGACGGCACGTGAGACCCCGAGCAGGTTCACGTTCGAGATGGGGGAGTTCAGGACGACGCCCATGGCGCCCTGCGACTCGACATCCTTCGCAAGCGAGATCGTGCGCATGCCGCGGGTGGTGCCGCCACCGACGCCGCAGAAGACCGGAACGCTGGCGCAGCTGATGATCGCATTGGAGATCGACTGCTGGGGCGTGAAGGGATAGACCGCGAACACAGCATCCGCATCGCAGTTCTTGATGATGGCAAGGTCGGTCGTGAAGACGAGGCTCTTGATGCGCCGGCCGTAGATCACGATGCCGGATGCCTGGCGGATCTCCTCCGGCATCTTCAGGATGTTATGGCGCAGGCGGCTCTCGATCGAGGGAATCGTGCGTTCCTCCTTCGGGATCTGCGGATTGCCCGAAAGGGGCGGCTTGCTGTCGATGACAGGAGGGATGGCATTGGGATTGGATGCGCTGGGATCGGGCATGGGACACCTCGCTTGCTCTTGATGGGGGACGGGATGAATCTCTCGCTATGCTACCCAGATGCGCGGATTTTACGCTTTCATCTTTGCGGATGCTCCGGGGAGAGATTTTGCCCGGCGGTGATGCTACCCTGAAATGCTGCAATGTCTGGAAGGATGGCTATGGGCATACCCCTGCTTCTGCATGCCTGCTGCGGGCCCTGCTCGCTCGAGCCGGTGAAATATCTGCGCGAGGAAGGCTTCGAGCCGACCATCTGCTGGACCAATCCGAACATCCAGCCGAAAGCCGAGCATGACCGGAGGCTCGGGACGCTCATGTCCTGGGCACAGGATGCGGCGCACATCCCTGTCATCATTGCAGACGACCGGCGCGACCTCTGGGAGAGGAAGGCTGCCCCCTGCGGATTCGAGCGGGAGGCGCGCTGCCGCGCCTGCTACACGGTACGGCTCGAGGAATCCTGCCGGATAGCCCAGGCGCAGGGCTTCCGCTACATCTCGACGACGCTCGTGGTCTCGCCCTATCAGCTCTTCGATGCCTGCTATGAGGTGCTCTCGAGGCTGGCGCCCCGCTACGGGCTCGAGGAGGTCTGGCGCGATTTCCGGCCCCATTATCCGGAATCGGTCACGGATTCGCGGGCGCTGGGGATGTATCGGCAGAACTATTGCGGCTGCCGCTTCTCTGCAGCAGAGGCAGCAATCGAGCGGCATGAGGCACGCGATGCCCGCAAGGCCGCCCGCCAGTCCGCAAAGGCTTCCTGAGCGATCGATGGTGCGGCCCGCCTGTTGGGGCCTGAGAAGGAGACATGATCTTGATGCGTACTGACGATTTCGACTATCCGCTGCCTGACGAGCTCATCGCACAGGAGCCGGCAGATCCGCGCGATTCCTGCCGGCTCTTCGTGCTCCATCGCGATACCGGAGAGCATGAGTACAGGATCTTCACCGATATCGCAGACTACCTCGAGCCGGGCGACCTCCTGGTCGCGAACAGGACCCGCGTCATGCCGGCACGCCTCGTCGGCCGCAAGCGCCAGACCGGCGGCGTCTCGGAGACCCTGCTGCTGAAGCGGCGCGAGGACCTCGATCCTCTGGGCCGCGTCTGGGAATGCCTCGTGAACCCCGGGAAGCGCCTGAAGCCCGGCAATGTCGTGGAATACCGTCCGGGAGGCGCCCATGCCCCCGAGACGGCACCGGTCGTGCTCACAGGCGAGATCGTCGACTTCGTCGATGACAGCAGGGGAGGGCGCATCGTGCGCTTCGAGCCGGCAGAGGGCCTCACGCTCGACGAGGCGATGCACAAGGCGGGGCATGTTCCCCTGCCGCCCTACATCACCCAGTACGAAGGCGATCCGGAGAAGTACCAGACGGTCTACGCGATGCATGAGGAGCATTCGGCGGCAGCGCCGACGGCCGGCCTCCACTTCACGCCCGAGCTCATCGAGCGCCTCGAGAAGAAGGGGATTGGCTGGAAGACGGTCGAGCTCGAGGTCGGCATCGACACGTTCCGCCTCGTCGAGGAGGACGATCCGACGAAGCATGTGATGCACACCGAGCGCTACCATGTGCCGCAGGATGTGGTCGATGCAGTGCATGCCACGAAGAAGGCAGGCCATCGCGTGATCGCGGTCGGCACGACGAGCGTGCGTTCGCTCGAGAGCGCCTTCGATCCCGAGGCACCGGTGGCAGATCCCCCGATGGTGGCACAGCGCTTCGAGGATGCGCCTGATTCGGCCAAGGTTGCCGGCAAGGGCGACCTCGTGGTCCGCGAGAATGCGACGACGAACCTCTACCTGATGCCGAGCTCCACCTACCACGTCGTGGATGCCCTCATCACGAACTTCCATGTGCCCCGCTCCACCCTCATGATGCTCGTCTCCGCCTTCGCGACCCGCGATGAGATCATGGATGCGTACCAGGATGCCATCGACCACCGGTTCCGCATGCTGAGCTTCGGCGATGCGATGCTGATCATCTAGCCATCCCGCGCAGCGGGAAGAAGCTCCTCGGGCCAGGCGGCTCAGGCGGCTGCTTGGCCTGCTTATGGGGCTTGCCGGCAGCCGAGATCGGCTGGCCCCTACACGGCGCGAATCGGCTGAAGACGAAGGAAGCCCTGGGGCTTGGGCCCCAGGGCTTCTCTTGTGTCCCTTCGATCCTGTGCGAGATCTCGCCTAATGTGTGAGGAACCAGATGACAAGGAGGATGACGGCAGCGACGAGGATGATGAGGGCGACGAAGGTGATCCGCTGCTTTCTGGTCGAGGTGCGGAGCTGCTTCTCCGAGCGGGCAAGGTCGGAGACCGCACGCTTCTGGAGATCGACCAGCCGCTGCTGCTCGTTGACCGATTCGGCGAGCTTCCGCGTGACCTCAGGGGTGTCATGGATGTCCTGCGCCTCGTCGAGGAGCTTCTGGGCAGCCTCGATGCGGGCCTTTGCCGCATCCTTGTCCTTGTTCGCATCCCTCATGGCCATCTCGCGCTGCACGACATCGTTATCGAGGGTGGCCTCTTCGGTCTGGAAGGCCTGATAGCACTTGTCGTATTCGGCCTTGCGCTTCTTGGCTTCCTCGCGGGCCTCCTCGGCAGCCTTCTCGGCAGCCTCGAGCGCCTGCTGCTGGTTCCAGAGATGGCGCTGGGCAGCGTCGACGTTCTTCTGGGCCTCCTGTGTCACGGTCGGGATGTCTGCTTTCGTGGATTCGAGATGGGCCTTCTCGGCGGCGATCTCCTGCTCCATGCGGGCTATGGCGCCAGCGTCGGCATCCGGCTTCAGCGTCTCAAAGTCGCTCGTGAGCTTGCGCAGGCGGGCCTGGGCATTGTCGTAGGCCTTGTTGGCGGCAGAGATGCGCTGCTCGCGGCGGGCCTGGGCGTCTGCGGCGTCGGACTGGGCGGCCTTCGCGTTCTTCTTGGCCTCGGCGAGGAGCTTGGCGGTGTCGTCGGCACGGCCCTTGGTGGACTCCATCACGTTCTGGTAGGGCTGAATCGCCTCTGCATGCTCGGCCTTCATCTTCGCAAGGTCGTCAGCGAGCTTGTCGTGCTCCTTCTGGAGCTCGGCGAGGCGCTCGTCTGCAGCCTTCACCGCACGCTCGGCATCCGTGCGCTCCTTGGTCTGCTCTGCCACGATCGCGTCATAGCTGCGGGCGATATCGATGCGGTGATCGAGGGTCTTCTTGTCCTCGTTCAGGGCAGCCTCGGCCTTCTTCAGCTCGTTGCGGGCATTCGAATGCTCCTTCGAGGCCTGCCGCACCTTCCTCATGGCAGAATAGCCGCCGGTGACGGGAGCCATGGGTCCCGCACCTTTCTTCCTGCCCTTCTTGGCGCCCTCCTGGCCCTGGGCCGCAGGCGCCTTCTTCGGGCGGGCACGGTGCGCAGCCCTGCCCTTGGGTGCCTCATGGCGGCCATGGCGGGAGGCCTTCCTGCCTGCGCCCTCTTGCTTCGTATCATCATCTGCGGTATCACGCATGATCTTCTGGCTCCTCGATGCATCTTGGGGTGAGTGCCCAATGAGAACATTCTGTACCATTTTGCGTCCAGAATGTAGCCAGATGGGCAAGCTGCTCCATCATTCTCCCGATGTTGTGGCGGAAAAGTCCAGAATTCTTCCACTCACAAGAAAATATGTCACTCTCATAGCCTTTTTGTTAAAGTAATATCAAATGCGCATAGCGGGGTGGTCCCGCGCGCCTCAATGTCGTTCTTTAAGGAGAAAACCATGGTTTCCAAGCAGACGACCATCGTCAACGCCACTGGCCTTCATGCCCGTCCGGCTTCCCAGTTCGTTGCAGCTGCAAAGAAGTTCCCCTGCAACGTGACCATCCAGGACCTCACCAAGGGCTCTGCACCGGTCAACGCGAAGTCCATCATGATGATCCTTGCTGCTGGTCTTGCTGCTGGCACCAAGGTCGAGGTTGCCTGCGACGGCGACCAGGAGCAGGAGGCTCTCGACACCCTCGTTGCCCTCATCGACAATGGCTTCGGTGAGAAGTAGCCTGGCACCCCAAGATCACAAAGGGTTAGCAGCAACAGCCCGATGCCCTGAAGGCGTCGGGCTTTGCTTGTTTGACCTGGATGGAACCATTCTGGATCACGTGAAGGGCATATCGCCCCGTGTGGTCGCGGGGCTCCAGGCGCTCCGCAAGGCAGGGGTTGCGACCGCTGTCTGCAGCGGCAGGCCCCGTGGGCTGGTCCGTGGCTGCGTCACGGATGCCGGCTGCATGGACTATTTCGTGACGGCAAATGGCGCCTGCGTGACCGACAAGGACCTCAATGTCCTGATCCGCCGGCCTATCCCGCAGAAGGACGCCCTTGCGCTCTATGAGAGGCTGAAGCCGCTCAAGGCTTTCTGGCGCATCCATACTGGCGAGGATACCTATGCCGAGATGGGCGGGTTCTCCTATATGGCGGCAGGTACGCCTGATGCGGGAGGCAAGGGCCTTGTCCCGCTTGTGAAGAAGCTCTTCTCCTTCAAGACGGGGCGGATGCCTGCATGGCACAACCGGCCCAGCGCGCTTCCTGGTCTCCGACGTGCCACCGATGGGGTGGAGAAGATGGACTGCTCCTTCCCATCTCCTGAGAACATGGCGGTCGCCGAGCGCATCATGGAGCAGCAGGGCATCTGGGAGTACGCCGAGATGGGGGAGGCCGAGCTTGAGGTCACCCTCAAGGGCGTCACCAAGGGCACGGGCGCCGAGGTCCTGGCATCATATCTTGGGGTTCCTATCGAAAGGACCGTCTCGTTCGGCGATGGCGGCAACGATCTGCCGCTGATTGGCCATGTGGGGCATTTCGTCGCAATGGGCAACGCCACGCCGGAGCTCAAGGAGCAGGCCGACGAGGAGTGCCCAACGATCGAGGAAGACGGCGTCGCCGTCTGGATCGAGCAGGTGCTGGCAGAAGCGGCATCGTCCCGCTGAGTTTTTTTGAAAGTGAGATCTTCTGTGGCAAGCAATCCCAACTTCACATTCGAGGTGCAGGCGGAGGACCCGCTGACCCATGCGCGGGCCGGCCTCATCCATACCGAGCACGGCGACATCCCGACCCCCATCTTCATGCCGGTCGGGACGAAGGCGACGGTCAAGGGGATCCTCCCCTCCACGCTGGAGGAGCTGGGAGCCAAGATCATCCTTGCGAACACGTATCACCTGGCAAACCGTCCTGGGGCCGATCTCGTCGAGGAGATGGGCGGGCTCCACGAGTTCATGCAGTGGCACCGTCCCATCCTCACGGACTCGGGCGGCTTCCAGGTGTTCTCCCACGGGGAGTTCACGAAGCTGTCGGATGAGGGCGTGACCTTCCGCGCCGTGGACTACGACGGCAGCTACATCCATTGGACGCCCGAGGAGAACATGCATATCGCCGAGCAGCTGGGCGCCGATATCGTGATGCAGCTCGACCAGTGCCCACCCTATCCGGCAGAGCGCTCCTTCGTCGAGCGTGCCGTCGAGCTCTCGAGCGCCTGGGCAGAGCGCTGCTTTGCAGCGCACACCCGCGAGGACCAGGCCCTTTTCGGCATCATCCAGGGCGGCATGCATATGGACCTGCGCCTGCGGTCGCTTCGCCACCTCGAGGAGTGCGGCGATTTCGCTGGCTATGGGATTGGCGGCTATTCGGTCGGCGAAGACCACGAAGTGATGTGCGAGACGCTCGATCCTTTGGTGGGCGAATACATGCCGAAGGACAAGCCCCGATATCTCATGGGCGTCGGCAATCCGACGACGCTCGTGCATGAGGTGGGATGCGGCGTCGATATGTTCGACTGCGTGCTGCCGACTCGTACGGCCCGCATGGGGACCGCCTTCAGCCATGAGGGAAGGATGAACCTCAAGAACGCCCGCTTCACCCATGACCACGGGCCGCTCGACGAGGGATGCACCTGTCCGGTCTGCACGGGAGGGTTCACGCGTGCCTACATCCATCACCTCGTGAAGCAGCAGGAGATGCTCGGGGCGATACTGCTCTCGATGCACAACATCTATTTCCTGCTGGATCTCATGCGCCAGGCCCGTGCTGCCATCTTCGCAGGCACCTATGCCGATTTCGAGTCCCAGTGGATGAATTCGGGGGCCGCGGAGGACTTCTAGGTGCCCTCCCTGTGAAAAGCTCTGCTTCTGGCATGGAAGTCCCTATAATAGGTCTGTTTAGTAAAACGGAGGGCCTTTGGCCCCGGGACAGAAATGACAGGCATGGCTAAGAAGAGAGAAGAGGGGAAGGGCGCCCCCACTTCCGGCGTTGCACGCTGGAATGCCTCAGAAGGAACAGGCAGCGCTCAGAAAAGGAAGGCTCCCCAGAAGAAGAGGCTTCATGGCAACGCACGGCGCTGGGCATCCACGCTTGTGGTGCTCGCAGCCGTCTGCATCGCCTGCGTGATCGCATTCACGCCGCTTTCGAGCTCCATCAACCAGGGCCTCGATATCCAGGGTGGCGTATCGGTGATCCTCACCGCTTCGAAGTCGGATGGATCGGCTCCGACATCGGATGAGATGGCCACGGCCACCTCGATCGTGCAGAGCCGCGTGAACTCGCTGGGAGCCTCCGAGGCGACCGTGCAGCAGCAGGGCTCGAACTCCATCCTCGTGCAGATCCCAGGAGCGACCGATGCAGAGGAGGCCGTGCGGACGATCGGCCAGACCGGCCAGCTCGAATTCGTGCGCCTCGACGATATCGGCGATGCTGATGCCCTGCTGAAGCTGGGCAATGGGCAGGAGGATGTGAAGCTCGCCGAGGGCTCCTACACCGCCTTCATGGACGGCTCCTACATCAACGGCACCGAGGTCCAGCAGACCCAGTCGGGCGAATATGTCGTGAACATCACCTTCAACAGCGAAGGCGCCAAGATCTTCGGCGACGTGACGAGCGAGCTTGCCCCCACGAAGGGCCAGATCGCCATCGTCCTCGACGGCGTCGTGAAGAGCGCCCCTGCAGTCCAGTCGGCCATCACGGATGGCAAGGTCTCGATCTCGGGCAACTTCACGCTTGATTCCGCAAAGAGCCTGAAGACGGTCCTCGATTCCGGGTCGCTTCCCGTCACCCTGACCTATTCGGAGAGCCGCGTCGTCGGACCTACGCTTGGCCAGGACTCCCTCCATCAGGGCATCCTTGCCATCGCGGTGGGCGTCGCGCTTGTCGTGGCCTACCTCTTCGTCTTCTATCGTGGCCTCGGCATCCTGACGCTCGGCTCGCTTGCCTGCTTCGCCGTCCTCTATCTGGGGCTTCTGGCAATCCTCTCGAAGAATGGGCTCTTCAGCCTGACGCTTCCGGGCCTTGCGGGCATGGTGCTCACGACCGGTTCGGCTGCAGACTCCTCGATCCTGGTCCTCGAGCGCTTCCGCGAGGAGATCAGGATGGGCAAGTCGGTCAAGAATGCCTCCATCACCGGCACGAAGCACGGCATCCGCACGTCGCTCGATGCTGATATCGTGACGCTCGTCTCCGCCATCGCGCTCTTCGCCTTCGCTGCTGGCACCGTCAAGGGCTTCGGCCTCACGCTTGCCTTGGGCGTCGTCTGCGACATCGTGACGATGTTCTGCTTCAAGGCACCAGCGCTGCGCCTGCTTGCACAGTCCTCCATCGAACGCCATCCCGGCTTCTGGGGCATCCGCGAAGACCTCGAGGAGGCCGAGCGTGTCCGTGTCGAGCGTGGCGTGAAGGGAGGTGTGGCCCATGCGTAGCCACTTCAGCAAGGAGATCCAGTTCATGAAGCACAGGAGGGCCTTCCTGACCCTTTCCTGCATCCTGATCGTCCTCTCGATTGTCGGCATCTGCGTCCGCGGCCTTGTCTTCGGCATCGAGTTCATCGGTGGCACCGAGATCGACTTCCGTGAGACGGGCGACATCACGATCGAGCAGATGCGTGACGCCTTGGCGGGCGCCGATGAAGGTGAGGCGACCGTCCAGACGGCTGTGACCGATGGGCAGGCGGGCTTCCTGGTCCGCTCCGGCACGACCGACCCGCAGGTGGCCGCCAACCATGCCTCCCAGGTCGCCCAGACCCTGGGGCTTGCCGACGACTCCTACCAGGTCACGACCATCGGCCCTGACTGGGGAGCGGATGTCACCCGGTCGTCCCTCATCGCCTTCTTCGTTGCAATCGCTGCGATCATCGTCTATGTCTCGATACGCTATGAGTTCAAGATGTCGATCTCTGCCGTCATCGCCCTTGTGCATGACCTGCTGATCACGATCGGCGTCTATGCCTGGACGCAGATGCCCGTCACCCCGAATGTCGTGGCGGCCCTCCTCACGATCATGGGCTATTCGCTCTACGACACAGTCGTGGAGTTCAACCGCATCGACGAGAATGCGAAGCAGCTCTCTGACGGCGTGCACCACACCTACGACGAGATTGCGAACTTCTCGATCAATGAGGTGATCGTCCGCACCATAAACACGACCATCACCTCGGTCGTCCCGGTCATCGCCATGCTCGCTATCGGCGGGTCCACCCTGCGCGATTTCGCCTTCGCGATGCTCGTCGGCGAGATTCTCGGCACCTACTCGAGCTTCGCGGTCGCATCCCAGATCCTCTGCATCTGGAAGGCACGGGAGCCCAAGTGGGCCAAGATCGCTGCCAAGTATGGCTCTGGCGCACGGGTGACGAAGGCACCGGAGGTCTAGGCACTATGGCTGGCCTCAAGGACAGCAGGCGCTGGGATGTGCTCCCGGGGGATGCTGCGGCCGAGGCGGAGCTTGCAGAAGCGCTGGACGTGCCACCTCTGGTGGCACGTGTCCTCATAGCCCGTGGCATCCGCACCGAAGCGGAAGCACGGCGCTTCCTCGCTCCATCACTTGACCGCGACTGGCTCGATCCTTCGGTCATCCCGGGCATGGAGGAGGCGGCAGACCGTGTCGAGCGCGCCCTCGATGCGGATGAGCATATCGCCGTCTTCGGCGATTTCGATGTGGATGGCATGAGTGCGACCTGCCTTCTGACCTTGGGCCTGAGGGCGCTCGGAGGCACGGTCTCGCCCTTCATTCCGAACCGCTTCGGGGAAGGCTACGGCCTCTCGAAGGAAGCGCTCGCCCGGGTGCAGGAGCAGGCGCATCCAGACCTCATCATCACGGTGGACAATGGCATAGCAGCAGGCGCAGAGGTCGCATGGCTCCTCGAGGAAGGGGTCGACGTCGTCGTGACGGACCACCATGAGCCGGGAGATCTCGTGCCCAAGGGGGTCCCCGTGACCGACCCGAAGCTCGAGGCAGGCTGCCCTTCGCGCGACCTTGCAGGCGCAGGCGTCGCGCTCAAGCTCGTGCAGGAGCTGGGGTGCAGGCGGGGAAATCCCGACCTCTGGCGGCACTATACCGAGGTCGCGACACTTGGCACCATCTCCGACATGATGGACCTCACGGGAGAGAACCGGGCGCTTGTGGCAGATGGCCTTGTGCGCATGCGCCAGACGGACCGCCCTGGCATCGTCGCTCTGGCTGCCACCTCTGGCGTGAAGCTCAACGAGGTGACGAGCGATAGCCTGCCCTTCTCGCTCATACCGCGCCTCAATGCGGCAGGACGCATGGGGTCGACCGATGTGGCCTTCCAGCTCCTGCTCACGGACGATCCCAAGGAGGCCACACGCCTTGCCGGCAGGCTCGAGGCCATCAACAACGAGCGCCGCGAGATCGAGGCCTCGCTCACCGACGAGGCCATGGAGATGGCAGACGCCCTCTATACCGGTGGGCGGATCATCGTCGTCGGCGGCGAAGGCTGGCATGAGGGAGTGAAGGGAATCGTGGCCTCCCGCATGGTGAACAGGTACCATGTGCCGGCCATCCTCTTCACGATCTCGGACGGCGTCGCCCGCGGATCGGGCCGCTCGGTCGGCTCGGTCGACCTCTTCCATGCAGTTGAGCAGTGCTCCGACCTTCTCATCCGCTTCGGTGGGCATGCCGGCGCGGTTGGTGTCACGCTCGATGCCGCGAACATCGATGCCTTCCGTGACCGCATGGAGGCGATCATGGATGCGCTGCCAGCCGAGCAGTTCGAGGATCGGGGCGAGGTCGCCGCTATCGTCGACCTGTCCGAAATCGACCTCGGCACGATCAATTCGCTCGAGATCCTCCAGCCCTTCGGCATGGGGAACAAGAAGCCGCTTCTGGGCGCCTGCGGGGTCATGATGAGAGGGAGGGCACGCGTCGGCACGAATGGGGACCATCTGCGGTTCGTTGCGACCGATGGCACCCATGCGGTGCCTGCCATCATGTTCCGGACCCCGCATATCGAGAAGGCGGCCTCGTATGACGGGGCGGTGGACCTCGTCTTCGAGGCCGTGAACGAGACCTGGCAGGGCCGCACGAAGCCGAAGCTCATGGTGAAGGACATCCTCTACAGGACAAGCGATGCAGCACCAGAGGATGGCGGAAAGCAGCTGGCAGACGAGCTCTTCGACCGCTCTGCCGATGTGCTCTCTGCCCCTGAGCATCTGGGCATCGCCGAGGCGGAGAGCTTCATAACGAAGATGGTGGGGCTGAAGCGCCTGGCGGGAGGAGGGTGCCCGGTGAGCCTGGGCGAGATCCTCCAGATCCGTCCTGATGCAGAAGATCCCGATGTGGCCTCCCTTGCGCTCGTCGAGGCGGATGGGATGGCGGTCGGGCATCTCAGGAGCCAGATAGCGGCAGCCCTTGCCCCGTACGTCCTGGCAGGCGTCACGTATCATGCCGAGGTGCGCAAGATCATGGTGGCGGCCCATGCAGATGAGCTCACAGCTGACATCCAGGTCATCCGCCAGACCGCACAGGCCTCATCGCCCACGCGGCAGGAGACGGGTGCCCAGGGGCGGCGCCAGGAGCTCTCGGAGCTTGGCCCAGATGCCCTCACGCGCGAGCTCTGCCGCACCTTCATAGGCGACCATGAGCTGCTGCCAGCGCAGCGCGAGGCGCTCCGTCTCCTCGCAGAAGGGAAGTCCTGCTTCTGCGTGATGGCGACAGGAAGGGGCAAGTCGCTCATCTTCCATGTGCATGCGGCCCGGATGGCGCTTGCCGAGCACAGGGCGTCGGTCTTCATCTATCCGCTGCGCGCCCTCGTGGCAGACCAGGCCTTCCACCTTTCGGAGGCCTTCGGCTCGCTTGGCATGAGCGTACGGGTGCTCACCGGCGCAACGGAGAAGGATGAGCGGGAAGACATCTTCTCTGCCTTGGTGGATGGCGCCCTCGATGTGGTGCTGACGACGCCTGAGTTCCTCTCCATCCACCGGAAGCGCTTTGCTGAGGGAGGACGGATCGGCTTTCTGGTCGTCGACGAGGCCCACCATGCTGGCGCTGCACGCTCAGGCCAGCGCGAGGCCTATCTCGACCTGCCTGACATCCTCGAAGCGCTTGGGCATCCGAGCGCCCTGGCTGTGAGCGCCACGGCCTCCACGCCCGTAGCGAAAGAGGTCTGCCGGCTGCTCTCGATCCCGGACCAGCAGGTCCTCATCGACAGGACAGCCCGCACGAACCTCACCATTGATGACAGGCGCGAGCTGCGCGACCGCGATGCTGCGCTCGTGCACCTGGTCTCCTCGGGAGAGAAGTGCGTCGTCTATGTAAATTCGCGCGAGCAGTCCGTGAAGGAGGCGAGGATGCTCCGGCATTGCCTGAGCGACCTCGCAGAGCATATCGGCTACTACAACGCGGGCCTCTCCCGTGCAGACCGCTCACGGGTCGAGCGTGCCTTCCGCGAAGGGGACCTCACCTGCATCGTCGCGACATCGGCCTTCGGCGAGGGCGTCAACATCCCGGACATCCGCCATGTGGTCCTCTACCACATGCCCTTCAGCGAAGCCGAGTTCAACCAGATGTGCGGACGTGCCGGCAGGGATGGGAAGCCCGCGACGATCCATCTGCTCTTCGGCAGCCGCGATGCCCGCATCAACGAGCGCATCATCTGCGCCCAGGCGCCGGAGCGGGAAGACCTCGTGGTGCTCTACAAGGTCCTCATGCACGAGAGCAGGGCCTCGAGGGCTGCAGGCTTCGATGGCAGCATCTCCCTCAACAATGCGGACATCGCCGAGCTCTGCCGCGACAGCGACCATAAGACGAACATCGATGAGGGGGCTGTCTCGTCGGGCATCGGCATATTTCGGGAGCTCGGATTCCTCACGACGAGTGGATATGGTTCGATGCGGCGTATACTCATGGCAATCGCACCGGCGCGCATGGATCTCGAAGCGTCCATCCGGTATCTCGAAGGCCAGCGTTCCCGCGAGGATTTCGGGCAGTTCCGGGACTGGATCCTCACCTGCACCGCACAGGAGATGCTGCACAACGTGTGCCGGCCGATCGTGCCACGCTTTGGCCAGACCGTCGACGGATAGGAGCCACATATGGCAGAGACCAACGCTATTCCGAATGCGGACAACTGGCGTCTTCTGGAGGTCACCTGTTCGCGCTACATGGATGAGGAGGCCTTGGCGAAGATTGGCCGGGCCTACCGATTCGCTGCCGAATTCCACAAGGACCAGCGCAGGCGCTCAGGAGAGCCCTACATCAACCATCCTGTCGAGGTGGCGCTGATCCTCGCCGACAAGCTCAAGATGGACGAGGACTCGATCTGCGCCGCGCTGCTGCACGACACGGTCGAGGACACCCCCGCGACGCTCTCGGACATCTCCGAGCAGTTCGGGGATACGGTCGCCGAGCTCGTGGACGGCGTAACGAAGCTCACCTCGATCGAGGTCGACTCGATGGACGAGAAGCAGGCCCTGAACCTGCGCAAGATGTTCCTGGCGATGTCGAAGGACATCCGTGTCATCATCATCAAGCTCGCAGACCGCCTGCACAACATGCGGACGCTTGCGGCGCTTCCGCCCGACCGGCGCATCTTCAAGGCGCATGAGACGATGGATGTCTATGCGCCGCTTGCCGACCGCCTTGGCATCAGCTCCATCAAATGGGAGCTCGAGGATCTTGCCTTCTACTACCTCGAGCCTGAGGAGTACCAGCGCATCGCCCGCATGGTGCAGGATTCCCGCGCCCAGCGCGAACAGGACACCGACGAGGCCATCAAGGTCCTCGACGACGAGCTCAAGCGTGTCGGCATCCAGAACTTCCAGATCACGGGCCGCCCGAAGCATCTGTGGTCCATCTACCAGAAGATGCTGCGCAAGGACCTCGAGTTCTCTGACATCTATGACCTGATCGCCCTGCGCGTGATCGTGCATACGGTCGGGGAATGCTATTCGGTGCTCGGTGCCGTGCACTCGCTCTGGCATCCGCTCCCAGGACGCTTCAAGGACTACATCGCGACCCCGAAGGCGAACCTCTACCAGTCCCTGCATACGACCGTGATCGGTCCCGATGCCCGGCCCATCGAGATCCAGATCCGCACGGTCCAGATGCATGAGCAGGCCGAGTACGGCATCGCTGCCCACTGGCTCTACAAGAAGGCCGGCAACTCCAAGGGCCTCATGAGCGCGGATGACAAGGACATCGATTCTGCCATCAACTACATCAGGAAGAACCTCGAGTGGACGACCGAAGGCGACATCGACGATGCGCATGAGTTCCTGAACAACCTGCGCGTCGACCTCTTCGAGGATGAGATCTTCGTCTTCACGCCGAAGGGCGAGGTCCTGAGCCTGAGGCGCGACTCCACCCCGCTCGATTTCGCCTATGCGGTCCATACGGAGGTCGGCAACCATTGCGTCGGGGCCAAGGTCAATGGCACCGTCGTGCCGCTCACCTATCGCCTGAAGATGGGCGACCGCGTGGAGATCCTGACGAACAACAATGCGAAGCCATCCCGTGACTGGGTGAACATCGTGGCCACCCCTTCGGCGCGCGCCAAGATCAGGAAATACTTCGCAAACGTGACCCGTGCCGACGATATGGAGACAGGCAGGACGGAGCTTGCTCACGAGCTCAGGAAGCGGGGGTATGGCATCTCGACGCCCCGCGTCACGAAGGCCTGCGAGAAGGTCCTGCCGCAGTTCGATGTCCATTCGACCGACGACCTGATGGCATCGATCGGCGCAGGCAAGGTCACAGCGAAGATCGTCGCGAACCGCCTCGAGGAGATCCTCACCGAAGGCGCGGCGGAGGGCAATCCGCAGAGCCAGATGCAGGCTGAGCGCGAGAAGGAGATGCAGCGCGCCATCGAGGAGGACCGTCCCCTCATCAAGCCGCCAAAGCCGACGCGCGAGGAGCGCAAGAAGCGCTCCAACTGTGGCGTCATCGTGAAGGGCGATCCCGATCTGATGGTGCATCTGGCACACTGCTGCAATCCTGTGGCAGGAGACGATATCGTGGGGTTCGTGACGAGGGGTCGGGGCGTCTCGGTGCATCGTGCGAACTGCCCGAACGTGAAGAGCCTGATGGACCATCCCGAGCGCATGATTCAGGTCGAATGGGATACGTCGGGTGCCACGGAGTTCCAGGTCGAGATCGTCGTGGAGGCCGGAGACCGCATGGGGCTCCTCAAGGACGTGACGATCGCCATCAACGATTCGGGCGGCAACATCCTTTCCGCTGCCACCCAGACCTCCGATTCAGGCATCGCCCGTCTGCGCTTCCTCATCGCCATATCCGATGCAAGCATCCTGATGCCGCTTCTGGCCAATGTGAGCCGGGTGCCGTCGGTCTACGATGCACGCCGCATCAAGCCGGGCGAAGGATCCAGCCAGATGAAGTGGAGGGTGTAGATGGCAGAGCTCCGACAGTTCGTGGTAAGCCCCTTTGCAACCAACTGCTATGCGCTTGTGAGCAACGGGAAATGCATGGTGATCGATCCTGGCGATCAGGGCGCCCGCATAGCCGAAGCGCTCTCCGATGTGGAGGTCGAGCTGATCGTCTGCACCCATGGGCACAACGACCATGTGTCGGGTGTCCGTGCCCTGAAGGAGGCGACGGGTGCCCGCTTCCTCATGCCAGAGGCAGACTACGAGTGGGCAAAGGAGCATTCCGGCAAGGTCGATGGATCGGGGATTGCGTACGGCGAGCAGATTCCCGATGCAGATGGCCTCCTCAAGGGAGGGGAGACCATAACGTTGGATGGCATCTCCTTCGAGGTCGTCCCTACGCCGGGCCATACACCGGGCGGCATCGTACTGCTCGGTCCTGGCCTGGCATTCACCGGGGATACGCTCTTCCGGGGCTCCTGCGGCCGCACCGACCTGCCAAGGGGAGACCATGGGGAACTCATGGGGTCGCTCAGGATGCTCAGGGAGAAGATTCCTCCGGAGACCGATCTCTTCTGCGGACACGGCGAGGCGACGACCATGGCGGAAGAGCTGAAGCGCAATCCGTGGCTGCAGGAAGGGCCGCTTGCCTCCGATGGAATCCATTGATGGACTCACGACCTTCCCGAACTGCGCCAATGAGGACAAAATCCAATGATTTCAAAATAGTTGGATCAAGTCCTCGGGAAGTATGCTATTGTATCTCTCGCACCAAGCCATGTCGGAGTGGCGGAATTGGCAGACGCGCTAGCTTGAGGTGCTAGTGACTGACTAAAAGGTCGTGCGGGTTCAAGTCCCGCCTCCGACACCAGAGAATTCAGAGGCCCGCAAGGGCCTCTTTTCGTATCTTGGCAGCCTGTGCATAGGCACTCCCAACAGGGATTTTGCTGTTGTCCTTGCGGGGGTGGTCTGTTAAAGTAGAAATGTCTTTTCAAAGACGCCCGAGTGATGGAATTGGTAGACGTGACGGACTCAAAATCCGTTGGCAGCAATGCCGTGTGGGTTCGAGTCCCACCTCGGGCACCATGGAGATGATGCAGAGCTTGGAGTGAGATATCCAAGCCCTGCTTTTCAGTTCGTATAGTGTGATGAAATCAAGGCTTTCTCAGGATGGGCCAGGCGCAGGCACCGTTAGCTGATCGAGGATGCTCACATCTGCAATCTGGAGAGCTCCGTGGGGCTTGGAAGTACCTGCCGAAGAGCTGCAATGCATATAGGAACGTCATGAGGGGGTGCTCGATGGATAGGAGCTACGACAAGTCCGTCGAGGCAGAATATCGCCGCGTGGCGGATGAATACATGCGCGAGCTTAATACAGGCATTGACTACGGCTGCTATCCCCCATGCAACATGGAGGGAATTGAAGCCTTCAAGCGTTGCATCAGGGAGCACAAGACTTATCTTGAGCTGGTCGGGTACGAGCCAGACGGCAGTGCCTTGTACCTCTAGGGGACGCCGGGGGCCATATGAGCGACTTCAAGACCATAGCCCGCATCTCGGGCGCAATCCGCTTGTGCAAGGGCAGGCCGTTCGATATGGCGGCGGCGAGCCCCGGGGCCCTGGGAGTCTTCGAGGGGCAGCGTGACGTTCTGGCCGCCTAGGCTCTCACAAGACGCTTCCAGTATCTCTGCTGCAAGCATCAGCATAGTCAAAGTACGTTGATGGCAAAGTCGTGAGGGTTCTGGTTCTGCATTGGCCGCTATGGATATGAAGCAGGGCCTGGAATGAACTCTCCCAGACCCTGCTTCTCTATTTCCATGGTGTGAGGGAATCAGGTCCCTGCTGGCTGGCTATCAGATCGATGGACGGGATGAGCTGATGTCGCGGCTCGTGACCTTGCGGGAAAGATGGTTGATGCCCGACTGCTCCAAGGTGATGGCACAAGGGACACGGTGGGAGAGCACGCGTTGGACATTCCTGCCGTCGCTCGTCTCGTAGAACGCTTCAGCCTCATCCTTCTTCATGCCGCCTGCAACCTTGCGCTCGACGAGGCGTGCCTTCAGCTCGGAGGGGGAGGCCTCTATGAAGACGGAATCGTTGCAGTAGGCGCACAGCCCTCGCCAACCCGGCTCATCGAGCAGGAGATAGTTGCCCTCCACAAGCACGATCCTCGTATCGACCAGGATGCCGCGCTCGTCCACCTCGTGGGTCTTCCTGCTATAGGACGGCATGGAGACGCGGCGTTCATGCTTGAGCTCGACGAGCTTCTTCCTGAAGGCAGGAAGGTCGAAGGTCTCAGGAGCCCCCTTGATATCGGAGAGCAGCACGTCCTTGCCCGCAATCGTTACCGCGTTCGAGCGGAGATAGGAATTGGGGTAGTGGAAGCCATCGAGGCCGACCGCCGTGAGAGGGAGCGCCCCTTCGACCTCGCGCGACAGCTCCTCAAGGGCGAGCGCACAGGTCGATTTGCCGGTGCCGGGCGCTCCTGCGAGAAAGACGATCATGCGCCTCCCCAGTCCCCGTGCGAGGTTCGACCAGCGCCTGATCAGAGGGACCAGGACATGATCGACGGTAGCCGAATCGTAGGCGGCCTTCACCTTGAGGCCATTGACGGTGAGATCGAATTCCTGCATGTGGAACGGCTCCTTGGATTGTTCTGTGTTGCATATGCAAGTGTAGCAAGTAACCGGAGGCATGTGATCAGGAGATGCGTGCAAAGCAGGCTGGTTTCCACAAGTTGGATGCATCTGTAGGCACCGTGCATGCTAAGATGGCGAGTGCATGGGGAACTGTGTAGACCTGGCGCAGGAGAAATGCATGCTTGCTTCTTGCCTGTATGCCGTGTACTATATCTCCTTGCGTTTATGAAGTGGGATGGAGCGTTCATCCCCACCTTGCGGCGCCTGAGGGCAGCTGTCTGGTCAGACAACATGTGTGTACCCTTTCGAGGGTATTTGTCTCCTGGCAGCATGTCTTTGTGCGCCGGGAGATTTTTTTATGTTCCATCGACGAGAAATCGTCAGAGAGAGGAAGGTGTCGGCAATAGCTAAGTCCGATGAGCCCCGCATCAACGGGGAGATTTCTGCTCGTACCTGCCGTCTGATCGGGGTCGATGGCTCGCAGCTTGGTCTGTTCGGCGTACGCGATGCGCTGCGCATCGCTGAAGAGCAGAACCTTGACCTGGTGGAGATCGCACCCAATGCAGAGCCTCCCGTCTGCAAGGTCATGGACTACAGCAAGTACAAGTATGACCAGGCCCGCAAGGCCAAGCAGGCTCGCAAGAACCAGGCGAAGATCGAGGTCAAGGAAATGAAGTTCCGGCCGAAGATCGACAAGGGCGATTACGAGACCAAGAAGAACCATGTGATGCGGTTCCTCAGGAAGGGTGCTCGTGTCAAGGTCACGATCATGTTCCGTGGCCGCGAGATGGCCCACCCCGAGCAGGGCCTCATGGTTCTGGAGAAGCTTGCGGACGATCTCAAGCCTTTTGCTACGGTCGACCAGCAGCCGAAGATGGAAGGCCGCAACATGCACATGCTTCTTTCTCCCATCAAGGGTGCCTTCGACAACGTGGACACGGGAGAAGATAGCGAGACAGAGAAGGAGAACTGAGTATGCCTAAGATGAAGACGCACAAGGGTACGGCAAAGCGCTTCCGCCGCACTGGCACCGGCAAGATCATGCGTGGCAAGGCCTATAAGAGCCACATCCTGACCAAGAAGTCCCCGAAGCGCATCCGTGGCTTCCGCAAGGAGACCGAGGTCGCTCCTGCAGACGTGAAGGTCATCTCTTCACGCATGGGCAAGTAAGCATCCTGAACAGCATTCACTAGGAGTTGATATAGATGTCACGTGTCAAGCGCGCAGTCACTGGCCGCAAGAAGCGCCAGACTCTCAAGGAGCTCTCCAAGGGCTATTATGGCACCTCATCCCGCACCTTCCGCGGCATGAAGGAGCAGGTCGCCCACTCCCTCCAGTATCAGTATCGTGATCGCCGCACGAAGAAGCGCAACATTCGTTCCCTCTGGATCGAGCGCATCAACGCTGCTGCCCGCATGAACGATATGAACTACTCGAACTTCATGCACGGCCTGAAGCTCGCCGGCGTCGATCTTGACCGCAAGGTCCTCGCACAGATCGCCTACGACGATCCTGAGGCATTCGCAGCCCTCGCTGAGGTCTCCAAGAAGGCACTCGCTTCTGCATAAGCTGCACAAGAGTGTGCAAGAATGCATGATGAGCCCCCGCATTCCTGGAATGCGGGGGCCTTTCTATGTGGGAATTCACCAGCACGGTCTCATCTTCCTTCAGGATTGAAGGGAGCTGCTGGCCAACATGCCGCAAGGGTTCGTGCAGGCTGCCCAGAGGGCATCTCCTCAGCATCCATTCCGGCAAGCCTTCGATGTGGAACCTATGCAAGCCAGGCAACGCAGGGGTGCAGCCATCTTGCAGATGATCCATGGAGACTCTCTGGCTGCTGGGGCAGGACCAATTGCCCTTCTGAGGGCTTCTGGCTGCGCTCTGGGGCGCAATCGATGCGGGGACAGGCAAGTTGCCGGTGTGACATCTAAATGGCCCTGACAAGTGCTGGTGGCGCCTGGCATGCAGGACCTGGAGCCAGCCATGATGGGGGATGCGCTGATGTCTGTGATGCGCTTTCCTCAGGCGCAGCGGGCGATGCAGCTGCAGGCCCCGTATCAGCTGTGGGCTTGCAGAGGGGACACACAGCGGAAGACATCTGGCTCAGCCAACGTGGCAAGGCAACTGCTGGCCAAGGCTCTGCCCGAAAGAAGTCGCTATCCCATAGTCGGACTTCCGGCAGACAATCTCCGATCATGCATCACATGAGCACGATGCCAGGGAAGATCCTGCAGGCCACTGCTGGCCTGCCATCTGGCCCAGTGCAGCTTGATGCAGCCATGTGCCGCATGCGGCTTCTAGTATGGCCAGAAAGGCCGTAAGAAGATTGCAGGATTCAAGGAATGGGGGAGCGCAAAGGCGATGGCCGGATGCGGAAGGCGGAACGGCAATGGCGAAAGCCGTGCTTCCATCGCAGCCCATAGAGGGCAGACAAGCAGAATCAGAAGGCTGCAAATGCTCTTGGACCGATGTTTTAGCCGTCTCAGAGGCTGTGCTTGTGATGGTCTTTGTGCTCGTGCTGGAGCTTGTTCTCTTCGTCCTCGAAAGCAGGATCGTCGGGTGTTATGAGCTCATCGTCTCCGGTCATGGGATCCTGGTGATGCAGCAACACAGGCTCGAAGAGATGGAGGTGCCGGCAGAAGAGGGCAGAGATAACGATGAGGAGGGCGAAGATGAGGATGCGCGGCCATACCTCCACCTGCGTCATTACGTAAGATCCGACGCAGAGGATGACAGTCCAGGCATACATCAGAAGCACCGCCTGGCGCTGGTCGAAGCCCTCTGCGATGAGGCGGTGATGGATGTGGCCGCGATCGGCCTGTCCGATGCTCACATGGGCACGGCTGCGGCGGATGATGGCCGAGAAGGTATCGAGGATGGGGATGCCAGCGACAACAAGCGGGACGATGATGGTCGTGAGGCCAGCGATGCGGGTGACATTCAGAAGCGAGATGGTGCCCAGGATGAAGCCTATGAGCATGGATCCGGAGTCGCCAAGGAATATCGAAGCCGGATGGAAGTTGTAGCGCAGGAATCCGAGGGAGGCGCCCGCCAGAGCGATGGAGAGGCCAGCAGCATCGAAACGTCCTGCTCCGAAGGCAAGGATGAACATCGTGAAGCTCGCGATGATGGCAATGCCGGAGGCAAGCCCATCCAGGCCATCGATCAGGTTGAAGATGTTCACATAGGCCACAAGGTAGATGACCGTGATGGGATAGGTCCAGATGCCGAGGTCGATGAATCCCACGCCAAAGGGGTTCACGATGTTGCCGATAACGAGGCCGGAGGCTGCTGCGATGGTGGCCGCGAGCACCTGCCCAGCAAGCTTCTGGAGTGGCTTCAGCGATTTCATATCATCGATGAGGCCCGTGATGAAGATGATGAGGGCTGCAATAGCGAGAAGTGGGTAATTGATTGCGTGGTTGCGGGGTGGAACCAATGCAAATGGCCATCCGAAATGGTGGTAGCCGATGACCTGGACCACAAGCGCGACGGCAAGTCCCAGAAAGACTGCGATGCCTCCCATGCGGGGAATGGGCGTCTTGTTGATGCGGCGCTTCTCTGGATAGTCGACTGCATCGACCCTCCAGGCGATCCTCTTCGCAAGCGGCGTCGTCAGAAGCGCAGTCGCCAAAGCGCTCAGGAAGAGCAGCAGATACGGCATCCAATGTTCGATACGCACGTATGCCCTCCCCCAAAAAAGCGCCCCTGGATATTGCTCTGACCGTTCAATGATACAGGAAAGACGCAGATAAAGGAAACAGGAGATGCTTTGGGCACAGACCTGCCATCAATGGCACCTTGAAGGCCCTATCAATCAATTTTGCAGTACCTGCGGCACAAGTCAAGACTTTGAAAGACACTCACGACAACGTATAGTAAAGGCGCCGACCCCCTGCAGCACAAACTGGGTGAACCGACAACATTTTTCAGGGAGTCCATATCTCGTACCTAGTACAGGTATCCTTCGGTGTTAAGGAAGCTGGAACAGGCGTCGAGGACACCCACCTTAGCAAGGTGGGTTCATGAACGTTCTGCAGGAGGCGGCATCTTCGAATAAGAGCAGGCAGAAGCCTATGCTTAGGCATCTGCTGATTTAATGCCTGATGTTACTTTTGGTTTTAGTCTGCGGTTGGTCTGCGAACTTCCCAATCGCTTGTCCCTCAAGGCGTCTGTGTGCAGTGGACGCCGCTCCTTTATGGGCTGGAATTCCGGGCATAAGGAAGGGCCCCATCTTTCTGAGAGAGTCTGAAGCCTAGGTCCATTCTGGAAATGGATCTCAGAATACTGCGTCTTCTGGAGCGCCTGTGAGCCCATACGAGTCGTATTCCTTGCCTTCGGATATGCACCTTTCCACGATGACTGTGCATTCTTTCAGGTCGCGTGGCATAGCGAAATCATGGCCCATCGGATGGCCGAACTTCCTCTCGTACCTCTCGCACGCCTCGCGAAACTGCTCTTCATCTGTCATGCCTGAGTCACCTCCAGTGTGTTCCCATAGGCTGACATGCCAATGGTATCGAAGCTGCATCAGCCCTTCTCAAGCTTGAACTGGATTATGCCATGCTCGTCGACGTGGCCGGATATAGCCGACACGAGGAACGGCTGGGCGTCCATGCGGGAAGTCCCCAGCTCGACGTACTTGCCGTACTCGACGTTCGTGCCGATGGCCTCGGTATGGCCATCGACCTGCGCGTGCGTTATCGAGTTGCGCAGCCTGCCCGTGTCCACGAGGCACTTGGCCTTCGCATGGCCCTCTGCCGCAAAGCCTATCTGCTCCAGCCCGTGCGCGAGGGCGCTGCCCATCGCATCGAGCCATTCCTGCGTGTTGTCCTGGCTGACTTCCACGTTCGCCATATGGCATCACCTCGCGGCAATGGTCGCGGAACGGTCACGCGGCACAAGAAAAGGCCCCCGCCGAAGCGAGGGCCTTGTGGCCTGGCTATTCCCTTTGGATTGGCTACAGCATGGAGGAGAGCGCCGCGGCCGTGGCGGACACCGCCGCAGACACGGGCGCGCTGACCGCCTCGCGGGCGGCACGCCTGAGCGGCTCGCACGCCGCCATGTACTCCAGGCCGTCCAGCGTGACCTCCGGGCTCGACTGCTCCCAGAGCACGCGCAGCGGGGCGCTGTCGATGTCCTCGGTGGTGACGAGGCCGTCCACCTTGCCCGAATGCTGGATCTTCACGGCAAGCACGTCCCGCTGCGCCTCGGAGACGCCCAGCGCCTCGGGGCTCACCGCCGCCATGTCGAACGGACGGCCCTCGCAGGAGCGGATTGCGCCGAGGATGCGGGCTATCGTCTTGAAGTCGCTCATTCCCCGAAGGCCTCCTTGCGCTTGGCCTCCCATTCCGCATAGTCCTCGTCATCGAGGACGGCGCGCATGTCTTCGTCCCTGTTCATGATGAAGACGGCGGGGATGTGCGCCCGACCATCATGCAGGGCTTCGAAGGCGTAGAGCAGTGGCCTGGTGGACGTATAATCCCCAAGCTTCCCTGACTCGCGATATTTCTCCACGTATAGCATGTGTTTATTATACCCCGCTCCTGCTTGTGTATCTGAACCCATATGACACGGAATTCTCCGAGAGCCACTGGTCCAGCTTCGGCTTCAGGAGCTTGTCCACCTCGATGTCGTCGCGCTCGTCCATCGGAACGCCGGCCGCCTCGTAGTGTTCCTTCCAATACTCATATCGAAGATCTTCGAATGTCTCCGAGTCATAGCCCGCAAAGTCCTGTTTGAACCTCTCGGCAGCCTCATCGGTGCATGACGGAAGCCTGTCGAGAATGTAGGTCGTGTCGGTCTCGGTGGCGTACACCTCATGGTGCCGCACCTTGCCGTCAACAGTCAGCTCTATGTCATCCACTCCAAACGTGCCGGCTACCGGCGTTGTGTGGGTGTGTCTTACGCTGGCCCCGCGAAGCAAGGGGAACACATCGTCTGGGACCGAGACGCTTCCCGCGTCCCCGCTTAGCCTGACCACGTTGCCGTGTGCCGGCTTGATCTCCATCGTCTCGTCCGGGAACTGCGAAAGCCATGCTTTCCTTGCCCTTGAGTCAGCATGCACGCCACTGCCGACCGCCCTCCCAAGCGTCTCCTGCTGCTCAGAGCGCGTCATCGACGGGAAGTCGCGGCCAGTCTTGCCCTGACGCCCCAGCTCGTCCAGGATTGCCCTGCGCACGCGCGTCCTGCTCATGTTCGGCTGCGACGCGGCCTTGCGCACGGCCGGGGTGTCCATGAACTCCTTGAGGCTCCTGCCGCTGGGCTTCTGCTGCTTCGGGTCGCGCCCGGCCTTCCAGTCCTCGTAGCTGGTCTCCAGCTTGGACGTGTTGCGGTCCTCGAACGCGTCGTAGCCCGGCATGGACGCCACCAGCGTGCAGCGGCACCTCCACACCTCGGATGCCGGCCCCGTGGGGTCGCCCGGGTAGCGCAGGCCGTTGGAGAACCTGCCATCGTCGCCGGCCACCTCGCCGTATAGGCCGATGCTCAGGCTGTGCTGCGTGTGCTCAATGGCGCCCAGGGCGGTTTTGTGCCATCACCTGTATCGGTCTTGCCATCGTCCTGATTGCTGGCCTCTTGCAAGCAAGGTCCGCTCGGGATGTGAATGAGCCTGGTGGCAAAGAAGAATAGAGGGCGCGAGAAGTTTGCCGCGAGCAGCATGTCTCATGTGCAATGGAAATTAGGCATTGACAGGCTTTCGATGAATTGCGAGAATACACTTTGCGCAAACGAACTGGGGGTGTAGCTCAGCTGGGAGAGCGCTGCCTTCGCAAGGCAGAGGCCGAGGGTTCGAATCCCTTCATCTCCACCATTTGTCCTGTATGGCCCGGATGCCTTGGCGTCCGGGCTTTCTTGTATGAAGGAGCCAGATGGACTATCTGAGCGAAGATGTCTTCGAAGCCTGCAGGATCTGCCCGAGAAGATGCGGAGCTGCGCGTTCGGCAGGGAAGGCGGGCCTGTGCGGAGCGACTTCCCAGCTGCGCATTGCCCGTGCCGCTCTCCATTTCTGGGAGGAGCCTCCCATATCAGGCGAATCGGGATCAGGAGCCATCTTCTTCACGGGATGCCCTCTGCGCTGCGTCTTCTGCCAGAACCATAACATCTCGCAAGAGGGGTTTGGCCATCCCATCACCGTGAGGCGCTTGGCGAAGATCATGCTCGAGCTCCAGGACCAAGGTGCCCTGAACATCAATCTCGTGACGCCGTTCCATTTCGCGCCGCAGGTGCATGAGGCGCTCCAGCTTGCGAAGGAAGCAGGGCTGACGCTGCCCATCGTTGCGAACACGTCGGGATATGAGCTCCCTGCCCTGATCAATGCTGTTGCAGACGATATCGATATCTGGCTCACGGATTTCAAATATGCAAGCTCCGATCTTGCACGCAAGCTCTCGGGCGCAGCGGACTACCCAGAGGTGGCAGCAGAAGGCCTCAGGCATATGCATCGGCAGCTTGTCTCGAAGGGCGGCCGCAAGGAGGATGCAGATGGACGCATGCTCCAGGGCATCATCGTCCGTCATCTGGTCCTGCCAGAGCAGACCGATGATTCCTGCAATGTCCTCGATATGGTGTGGGACATCTGCGGGAACGATGCCGATCTTTCAGTGATGAACCAGTACACGCCGAACGAAAGGTGCCGCACGGCCGGAGGCCCTCTTTCGAGGCCCCTTTCCCGCGATGAGTATGAAATCGTGCTCGACCATGCGGATGACCTCGGATTCGAGCGGCTCTGGTGGCAGGAGGGCGGCACAGTCTCTGAGAGCTTCGTTCCCGCTTTCGATGCGACCGGCGTGGAAGGGGAGGAGCTCTAGGCAACAAGTGCTCCCTTCCGGGGAATAAGGGTCTGGAGCCCGACATTGAGCTATCGATTGCATGGCGCATGCCGTGCAGGTTAGGTGGTATTCATGGATGAGAACAAAGGCACCCTCACGGATGAGGAGCGCAAGGAGCTCGAGGAGCTCAGGGCCGAGAAGCGTGCCCGTGCCAAGCGGGAGCAGGAGGCACGCGATGCCGCTGAGCTGAACCAGCTCCGTGAGGAGAAGAAGCGCTCGGAGCTCGACAAGGCTGAGGCTGAGCGCATCGCAGCCCAGCGGGAGAAGGGGCGCGAGCTCATGGAGCCAGACGACGATCTCCATATGCCGCTTGGCCAGAAGATCGTCCTTGTTGTGGTGGCAGCGATCGCGGTTGCCTTCATCCTCTCCATCATCTTGGGCTAGAGGTGCAAGAACCTAAAGTTTTGCCTGAAAGAGTGGTACGCTTGCAATGTTTGCGCACGTCCAAGAGCGCGGGAGGTTTATCTCATGTCACTCACCGATCGAACCAAGCCAACTGATGTGGCCCTCAACACCGACCTCTATGAGCTGACCATGGCACAGGGCTTCTGGGAGTCTGGACTCGTCGACACCCAGGCCTGCTTCAATGTCTTCTTCCGTGAAAACCCCTTCGACGGCGGCTATGCCGTGGCCTGCGGCATGGGGCAGATCGCTGATCTCGTCGAGAACTTCACCTTCGACGATGATGCGCTCAGCTATCTGGCCTCGGTGCCCGCTCCAGGCGGCGGCCGCATGTTCAAGGAGGGCTTCATCGACTATCTCCGCGACTTCCATCTCGACGTGGATGTCTGGGCAATCCCTGAAGGCGATATCGTCTTCCCACGCGAGCCGATGGTCAGGGTGCAGGGCCCCATCATCGATTGCCAGCTGCTCGAGACGGCGCTTCTGAACCTCGTGAACTTCCAGACGCTCGTGGCCACGAAGACTGCCCGTGTCGTCCAGTCTGCACAGGGCCATCCGGTGTCCGATTTCGGCCTGCGCCGCGCGCAAGGGCCTGATGGCGGATTGGCCGTTGCCCGTGCCTCCTATGTTGGCGGTGCGTCTTCGACCTCCAATGTGCTTGCTGGCAAGATCTATGGGATTCCTGTCTTCGGCACCCATGCCCACTCCTGGGTCATGGCATTCCCGTCCGAGCTCGAGGCCTTCCGCGCCTTCGCGAAGTCGATGCCGAAGAACTGCGTGCTGCTCGTCGATACCTACGATGTCCGCAAGGGCATCCAGAACGCCATCACAGTCGCAAAGGAGATGGAGGAGCGTGGCGAGCGCCTTGCCGCCATCCGCATCGACTCCGGCGACCTTGCAAAGCTCTCGAAGCTTGCCCGCAAGGAGTTCGATGAGGCAGGGCTTCCCTATGTGAAGATCTCCGTCTCGAATGACCTCGATGAATATACGATCCAGTCGCTCTTCGCGCAGGGCGCTCCGCTCGATTCCTTCGGCGTCGGCACGAAGCTTGCGACCTGCGACCCGCAGCCGTCTCTTGGCGGCGTCTACAAGCTCTCTGCCACGAAGCCGGCAGGGGCTGAGGAGTGGACGCCGGTCATCAAGCTCTCCGAGATGAGCTACAAGCGCACCATCCCGGGCATCCAGCATATCCGCCGCTTCACGGACGCCGAGGGCGTGCCGGTGGGCGACATGATCGTCGATGACTCCGTGGCGACCGAGAACCCCACCACGATCGTCGATATCATGGATCCGGACTACACCTACGACGTGGCGGGATACGAGTCCCATGAACTGCTCGAGCAGGTCGTGGCTGGTGGCAAGAGGACCGAGTGCCAGCAGACGCTCGAGCAGTCCAAGCATCGCTGCCGCGAGGCCCTCATGCATCTCGATCCGGCCGTCAAGCGCTTCCTGAACCCGCAAATCTATCCGGTGGGCATGGAGCCGGGCCTGGCAAAGCTCAGGAGCGATCTTGCCCGCGAGGAGCGTTCCGGCTCCGGCAGGCATACGCTCGCCTAGGTCCGCTTATTTCACGCAATCCGGCGATGCCACCCCGCGTGCAGGTGCGGGGTGGTATCTTTTTCTGTGCTGTCAGAACAGGAGCGCACGGCAGGTGCGCTGATATGCATGAAGGAGCAATAGCAGATGCCCGAGACCATTGAGCAGATGGTGCGCCGTGCCCTTGCGGCCGCGCAGCAAGCAGGAGACCTTCCCGCCTTCGAGGTCGAGGATATGGGCCTCGAGCGACCGAATGAGACGAGCCACGGCGACTGGACCTCGACAGTGGCCATGCGCTCGGCACGCCTTGCGCATATGGCGCCCGCAAAGATTGCCCAGGCCATCGTCGCCCGCATCGAGCCTTCCCCCGAGGTCTCGAAAGTGGAGATTGCTGGCCCCGGCTTCATCAATTTCTATCTGAGCACCGCTGCCAACAACGAGGTATTCCGTACCGTGCGCGAAGAAGGCGCCGATTTCGGCAGGTGCGATGTGGGCCATGGACAGAAGGTCCAGGTGGAGTTTGTCTCCGCCAACCCGACGGGCCCCATGCACGTGGGCCATGGCCGCTGGGTCGCTCTGGGCGATTCCCTCTGCCGTGTGCTCGAGCATGCGAACTACCAGGTCGAGCGCGAATACTACATCAATGATCACGGCTCTCAGATGGATGTCTTCGGCCGCTCGGTCGCAAAGCGGTATCTCCAGCTCTTCTCGATCATGGAGAGCGAGAGCACCGACCTCGAGGGCGCTGCCGATGCGCTCTTCCAGGACCGCGAGCGCTATGTGCAGGATGAGGAGGATGAACATCCGGAGACCCATCCCTTCATGGATGCCTTCAATGAGGATCTCGGTGGCAATGCCTATGGCGGGGATTACATCATCGATATCGCCCGCCGCTTCGCCGAGACCGATGGCGACCGCTGGGTCGAGGCCTCCGAGGACGAGCGTGTCGCGACCTTCCGCGAGCGCGGCTACAAGATGATGCTCGAGACCATCCGTGCGACCTGCCACGATGCACGCTGCGATTTCGATGTCTGGTTCAGCGAGCGCAGCCTCTACGAGAAGGGCGCTGACGGAAAGAATGCCGTCGAGCGTGCATTTGCCGCCCTCGACGAGAAGGGCTACCTCTACCGGACCGATGATGGGGCGCTGTGGTTCCGTTCGACCGATTTCGGCGACGATAAGGACCGCGTCCTCGTGAAGACGAATGGCGAATACACCTATTTCGCCTCCGATATCGCCTATCACTGGAACAAGTTCCAGCGCGTCGACCATGTGATCGACATCTGGGGCGCAGACCACCATGGCTATATCGCGCGCGTGAATGCTGCCTGCGAGGCGCTGGGCTATCCCGGCGAGTTCGAGGTGCTGCTGGGCCAGCTCGTGAACCTGCTCAGGAACGGGACGCCGGTCAGGCTCTCGAAGCGCAAGGGCGTGATGGTGACCTTCCGCGAGCTGCTCGATGAGGTGGGCGCCGACGCCGTGCGCTACACGCTGATCTCCAAGAGCTCGAACCAAACCATCGACTTCGATATCGAGGCAGCGAAGCGCCAGAGCAACGACAACCCGGTCTACTACGTGCAGTATGCCCATGCCCGCATCTGCTCGATCCTGAGGCGCGCTGCGGGCGTGAGCCTCGAGGAGGGCGAAGAGCTTGGCATGGATGCCGTGGCAGAGCGCTCGATCGGCCAGGACTACGACCTCTCGCTCCTGAAGGATCCGACCGAGCTTGCCCTCTCCCGCAAGATCTCCGAGTTCCCGGAGCTCGTGGAAGGCTGCGCACGCGACCGTGCGCCGTTCCGCCTCACACACTACGCCGAGGAGCTTGCAGGGGCCTTCCACGCCTTCTACGGCGTCTGCCAGGTGCTTCCGAGCGAGGGCCGTCCGGTTGACCCCGAGCTCTCGCGTGCACGGCTGGCAGCCGTCGATGCGGTGAGGCGCGTGCTCGCCCTCACACTGAGTCTTGTCGGTGTCAGTGCTCCGACGCATATGTAAAGCGAGTCTTTGCAGAGTTATGCATATACGCTCCCGAGTCAGCCAAAGCTGGCACGGGAGCGTATTTGTTTCGGGAAACTGATGCTTTCGATTAAAAGCTAACTACACAATCAGGCACAAGAATCGCCGAATGAAGCGTGAAACGTAAACTTGATGCAGGACGGGCATGGAGGGCTTGATAGACGGATTGCGAGGTGCGCTTCTTGGAACTCCGCGATTACATTGCACTGAGACGTGGCTACAATCTCGTGCGGAGGGGCTACCCATCGGAGGAGCGCCTGACGTTCGAGGAATTCGCTGTGCTCTGCAAGCTCTATGCCGGGCATGCCCGCATGAAGACCTCGGATATCGCTGATTACCAGCATTCCCTTCGCCCCACCATGACGCACAGGACGAACCATCTGGTCGAGCTCGGCTATATCGAGCGTGCCTTTGGCCAGGTGGACCGCCGCAATGTATACTGCTCGCTGACCGAGAAGGGCACAGACCTCACCGCCGAGCTGTGCGAAGCCATCAGGCGCCAGGTCATAGCCGAGAGCCCCTCGAGGCGCCTCACGGCTGACAGGGTGTGCCGCATGGCCGAAGCGATGGGCACGCAGGCCTTCCATGCAGGCGATCTCATGCTGGTCGGCCTCAGGTACTGCAGCGACGAGAATGCGACGATCTCCGACCTCGTGAAGCTCCTGGGCCTTCTGCAGCCGACCGTATCGATGTCGATAGCGACGCTCGAGAAGCGTGGATATGTGGTCCGCGAGCAGGCTGAGCATGATACCCGTGTCGTGCATATCGCGCTCACCGATGAGGGAAAAGAGAAGGCCGATCGGCTGATAGGCCTCATCAGGAAGATGAACATCCCGCGGAACCGGATAGCAGACATGCACTGAGTGTGCATGGAAGCAAGAAGGATGCTTCGCATGATGCATAGGTGATGCCGATTCCGGGAATGGCCGGAAATATGGGCCATGCAGCTTTCGTTTTCTTGCATTTTTCCCGTGTCAACGGCAAGGATGTGTTATAGTCGCTTTGTTGCTTCACGTATACTGCGTGGAATAAAAGACCTCATACATGCTGATGGTGATGGATGGCAGACTGCCGTGCTGCCTGCATGCCATCAATTGCAGCCATATCATGCAACAAAACGCAGCTCAGATACAGGTATCGCGCATGCTATGGAAAATATGCTGGACAATGCTTGGCTGAGCGAGAAAGCAGGAAGATCTTGTCGGAAGACACAATGGCAGGCGACGCCCTGGCGCCGCAAGTCCCTGTTGCAGCTGAAGAGATGCACGAGGAAGCTCCGAAACCCAGAAGGCGCAGGACAACCAGGAAGAAGGCCGAGACGTCTGCAGAAGGCGATACGCCCCAGCCCCAGGATGGGGAGGCACCGGCTGCGGAAGAGGCGCCGAAGCCGAGAAGGCGCAGAGCGTCCCGCAAGAAGGCTCAGGAAGGCGAAGCCCCTGCATCCGCAGCTGCAGACAATGCCCAGGCAGAAGCTCCAGAGCCTGCGCCTGCGGCAGAAGAGGCTCCGAAGCGCACCCGCCGGCGCCGTACGAAGAAATCGGATGATGCAGCGGAGCATGCAGACGAGCATGCCTCCGAGAATGCAGGCGAGACGTCAGGACAGACGGGTGCAGCCCCTGCCTCTGAGGCTGCAGATGCGCAGGGCGACTCCCACAAGGAGGAAGCGCCTGCACCGCAGGCAGAAGCAGCCGAAGCTCCTGAAGCCGGACACCGCCATGAGGAGCATGACGGGAATGCCGATGCGGCTGAGGGCCAGGACGAGCACGAAGAGCATGTACGTGGCCGCCGTGGCAGGAACGGCCGGCGCTTCGAGCATCGCGATGAGCACAATGGCGGCAATGAGCACAGCAATGGCGGGCGCTACAATGGAGGCCAGATGGGCCAGCGCAACGACCGCTATGGCAACCAGCGCAATGGCCGCAATGGGAACCGCCGCCGCAGCAACCGCCGCCAGCAGGAGGTCATCGAGCCGAGCCTGACGCGCGACGAGCTCAAGGAGATGAAGGTCGCCGAGCTCAGGAGCAAGGCAGCAGAGCTCGGCGTGGAGTATGTCGGTGCCAGGAAGGCAGATCTGGTCGACCGGATCTATGAGGCGGCAGCGAAGGCTGAAGGGTTCCGCCCGGTCGATGGCATCCTCGAGATCCAGCCAGAGGGCTATGGATTCATCCGCACTGGCAATTACATGCAGGGCGACGACGATGCCTTCGTCTTCCAGCAGATGATCAAGCAGAATGGCCTGCGCACCGGCGACCAGATCGTCGGCACGGTCGGCCCGAACCGCTCCAACTCGAAATTCCCGCCCCTCATCTCCATCGACACGGTGGATGGGATGACAGTGGAGGAGCTCCGCCATCGTCCGCGCTTCCGCGATCTCACGCCGATCTACCCGAATGAATGCCTGAAGATGGAGCATGGCAAGGATTCCATCACCGGCCGTGCCATCGATATCGTATCGCCCATCGGCAAGGGCCAGCGTGGCCTCATCGTCTCGCCGCCGAAGGCCGGCAAGACGACGGTCCTCAAGAAGGTCTGCGAATCCATTGCCGCAAACAACCCTGAGGTGCATCTGATCTGCCTGCTCGTCGACGAGCGCCCCGAAGAGGTCACCGACATGCAGCGCTCCATCAGGGGCGAAGTGGTCGCTTCGACCTTCGATATGCCCGCATCGAACCATACGGCCGTGTCCGAGCTCGTGATCGAGCGCGCCAAGCGCCTCGTGGAGCTCGGAGAGGACGTCGTGGTGGTCCTCGACTCCATCACCCGCCTTGCCAGGGCCTACAACCTTGCCATGCCCGCAAGCGGACGCATCCTGTCGGGCGGCGTCGACTCTGCGGCCCTCTATCCTCCCAAGAAGTTCTTGGGAGCAGCCCGCAACATCGAGAATGGCGGCTCGCTCACCATCCTGGCTTCTGCCCTCGTCGATACGGGTTCGAAGATGGATGAGGTCATCTTCGAGGAGTTCAAGGGCACAGGCAACATGGAGCTGAAGCTCGACCGCGATCTTGCGGACAAGCGCATCTTCCCGGCCATCGACCCGGTCGCTTCGGGCACGAGGAACGAGGAGCTCCTGATCGACCCGGAGATGCAGCCGTTCGTCTGGGGCATACGCCGCATCCTCGCGAACATGAACAACGTCGAGCGTGCCGAGACTGCCCTGGTGAAGAGCCTCAAGGCAACTTCGTCGAACGAGGAGTTCCTGATCCGTTCTGCCAAGAAGGCAGCACAGAGCGAATACCTCGACGCCATCTAGCGACAAGATACCTGAATTGCAAGGAAAGGGCCGGATTCCTGATGCAGGATTCCGGCCCTCATTCTTTGCGGGAGAAGCACACTGCCCATGAAAAAAGCCGCACCCTCAGGATGCGGCTTGCGTATGCATGGTGGAGAATAGGGGATTCGAACCCCTGACCTCATGACTGCCAGTCATGCGCTCTCCCAACTGAGCTAATTCCCCGTCGGCTCAGGATACTATAGCAGAATATTTCGGGATGGTATCCGAGAATATGCAAGTTGCCAGAAAAGGTATGCGGTCTGCCTTGCAAGGTGGATTGAATTTGTAAGCGCAACACTGCAATCCGAAGCGCAACGGTTGCAGCA
>OMTG01000097.1 GCA_900313905.1 uncultured Actinomycetes bacterium
AACAATCGGTGCCCATTATTTCTATCTGGCATAGGAGAGCCACTTCCGCAGATCATGAGAAAAGTGCCCGGCAGCCATATGGCTGCTGGGCACTGCTTGTTTTCGGCATCCTCAATGCATATGACTATCGGTACAGCTCGATGACCTGGCTCCGGATGCTTTCCCAATCTCTTTCGCGCGCGGTCCTGAGCCCTCCTTCACGGAGCTTCTTGCGCAGCTCGCCGTCCTCGACGATTTCCTCGATGCACTTCACGGCCGCCGCGAGGTTGCCCTGTTCATACGTCAGGCAGTTGTCGTGATCCTTGATGTATTCGACATTGCCCTCATTCGGGGCAACCACGACGTATCCACCGGTAGCCATCATCTCGAGCGGCGGGTACGAGAAGCTTTCAAGGATGCTGGTCTTGAGCAGGATATGGCACTGCCCGTAAACCTTGCTCACCTCATCGTGGGGAACCTTGTGCAGGAACTTGTCCACATGGTAGGTGTCCTTCGGCTTCCCGTTATATGACATGTACCAGATCTCGAACTTGCTCTTGTCAAGCATGTCCACAATCCGGAATGCCTCATCCACATTCTTGTACTCGGATTCCGAATCTCCCTCAATCAGGATCCGGATCTTGCGCGCATTGAAATTACGGTCGACGACCTGGAACATCTTGTTGTTGATGCCATTGTAGGCAAAGGCTACCTTCTGGTGGAATTCGTCCTCGAGCCAGTTCTTGCACCATTCCGATATCGTGAGGTACTTGACATTGTCGAGGCAATAGGTTGTATTCGCGCTGAGCCTGCGGCCATCTGGGGCGACATAGAAATCCGTCTCATAGTTCTGGACCAGATACAGGATCTCTTTGGCATACATATATTCCATCAGCGGGAAGACCGTCGCCCAAAGCGTGGCGACTGCCTGGTCGATATGGCCCCTAATGCAGAACTTCCCGTCACGATTCCTCGTACCGATGAGATGTATAACGGGGAACAGATGGCCATCGTATTCAATGGAATACTTCTTGTATGATGACGAATTGTCCAGGATCGAGACATCGCGCCCTGCATCCTGCAGGATGCAGGCATGCTTGAAAGCGACAAGGATGCCACCGCTAGTCCCAACATTGGGGAGCGTGAACATGATGTTCGGCGTCTGGTTTCTCCTGATGTAGTCTGCCAGATTGCCTGCATTGCCAATGGATGTGTGATGGGCCTTGACCTCTTTGTACGCATCAAGGCCAATCTGGTCTCTCAGGGACTTGTCCTCTATTAGCTTTGTGAGGGCTTCATACCACTCCTCGGCACTGTCGCAGAGGATTCCCGTTTTGCCATCCTCGATCTCGTGAGCAAAGGCGCCGACATTGCTTGCGATGGTAGGAACCTTCACCAAGGCCGCCTCGGTCCATTTGTTTTCGGACTTCGCACGGTTGAAGACCGAATCTACGAGCGGCGCTACATTGATATCGACATCAGCAATCAGCTCAGGCAATTCCTGCCAGTCACAGAAGGGTGCGATGGTAATCTGATCAGCTATATCTGCCATATCCTCAGGCAGGGTGATTTCGCCCACAAGGACAAGATGCACATTCCTGTGCTCTTTCAGGATGCGGACAATCACATCGTGAATCAGCTCGAAATCGGCATTGTGCGTGATGCTTCCGCTGAAATAGCCAATCTTGATGCCTTCGGCCGCACGCTTCACCTGCCTGTCGCAGGCATAGCGCCAATGCGCATACTCGTTGACAGGAATCTGGTTCCTCTTGAGCCCGGGCAGAACATCCCGTTCATACATGGTCTTCTCAGAGAAGTAGACCATCTCTTCGGATGCGACATTGCGGTTGATGAAGACCTCAGGCACGTAATGGCTGAGCTCTTCGGCCATGCCCTCGGTGGTCGTAATGACCCTCCCGCATTCGAGCATGGTGCGACGCATGCGGTTGACCCCATCGTCGTAATCGGCCTTCTCTTCCTTCGTCATTGTCTTGAGATAGGGGATGGTGTCAGTGTATTTTGTATCGATCACGAGGTCATCGATATCGTAATAGACCTGCTTGTTGAGCTCTTTCGCCTTCTTGATGAGCTCGCCCACCTCTGGGGTCCATGGGCACCGGAAGATGATGAAGTTGCGAGCCTTGCCCAGCGCCTCATCGACATCAAGATTCCATGCATCGACCATATCGCAGGTGATGCCCCTTGATTCCAGCTGCTGCATCTGGTGATTGACACGATATCTGATTGGATGCGGCACCGAATACACACAACCATTGATGAAAAGCGTGTCGACAAACTCGACCTTGTCTGGATTGCGGATGCTGCCCCTCTTGATGTTACAGACATCGACCACTGCCTGGTTCGTTCTCTTGACGGCAGATATCAGGCCCTCATGCTCGGCCTTCTTCTTGAACGTACTGACAAATTTATCGACACTATTTGGCATTGGAATCCATTCATCTTCAGAGCCTGTTAAGCAAATTTCAGCTCTATCCTACTACAACAGCTCCTCTCAGCACATTCCATGAGTTCATGAACGTCGAGTTGCTGACCCAATATTTGCCCGTGCGATATGGATCCGCTACAGCGAAGGATTGATTGGTCGGATTGAAACCAATCAGGGTCATCACATGGTTCTGAGTCTTGTAGTCGCCCCACCATTCATGGAGGATATGGGTGGAACGGAACTGGTAGGATGTCCACACGACGACAGGGTTGCCTTGTGCAAGCTGGTAGACCAGCTCTTCCACCGAGCAGCCTGTGATATTGCGAACATTCGAATCATAGCGGGCGCCCCAGGCTGCCACTGCTGGCATCATGATGGTGTCCCAATTTCCATCATTGGCATACGGCGTGCCGACGAATCCGTGATAGGGATTGCCATCGGATGCATAGGGCATCATGCGAAGGAATTGCTTGTAGGAAACATTGGTAAGGATTCCTTTGTACCACAGCGACATGAGCAGGGAAGCTGCCTCACAGCCTTCAGGCGCCCCCTGTGCATACTGGTCGATATAGGGCACATCGAGATACAGTGTGCCAAGCGTGGTGACCCTGCCATCATTGTCTGCAATGACCCAGTAGCCAGGGAGGGTCGATGCGGCATTGCGCAGGACATACCCCTGTCCAGACAGACCATAGTACTGGCTTCCTTCGACGCTGAAGGAGCCAGTCTCCGCGAGCGACAGGCCACTTGATTGCTGAACCATCCAATAGCGCTCAAGATGGCCATCGTATTTGCTGGTCACAAGCCATCCGGCCGTCGTCTCCACGAGACCATCATTATCGGCAAGGACAACACCCGAGCCGACGGTCGCCTTGCCGCGCAGCACCTGGCCCTCGGAGAGCGTGTAGTGGGGGTACCCGTCGGCGGAGTATCCGGGGATGCAGGCATGGGCATCCTCGTCCACCCAGTAGCGGCGCAGCTCGGTCGGGGAGTAGGCCGCCGTCACATGCCAGCCCGGGTCCTCGAGCCTGCCGTCGTTGTCGGCGATGTAGACATAGCCGGTCGTGGGGTCGGCCCACCTGCCGCGCACGACATATCCCTCGGGGCGCGCATAGGCCCAGTACCCTGCCACCTCGGCGCTGAGGAGGCCCGTCACCGGGGTGCCGTTCTCCATCCAGTAGCGCTGGAGGCCGGCGTTCGCGAGATAGGGCGTCACATACCATCCGTCGAGGAGCCTGCCGTCATTGTCCGCAGAGATCGAGGCCGCGCCCGTGCCGATGCTGCCGCGCAGCACCTGGCCCTCGGAGAGCGTGTAGTGGGGGTACCCGTCGGCGGAGTATCCGGGGATGCAGGCATGGGCATCCTCGTCCACCCAGTAGCGGCGCAGCTCGGTCGGGGAGTAGGCCGCCGTCACATGCCAGCCCGGGTCCTCGAGCCTGCCGTCGTTGTCGGCGATGTAGACATAGCCGGTCGTGGGGTCGGCCCACCTGCCGCGCACGACATATCCCTCGGGGCGCGCATAGGCCCAGTACCCTGCCACCTCGGCGCTGAGGAGCTGGGAAAGCTGCAGTACGCCGTCCTGTCCAAGCCAATAGCGCTGGAGGCCGACATTGGCCTTGAATGGCGACACGTCAGTTACCAGCCATCCAGTATCGACCTTGCCATTGGTGTAATGGTAATAGCTGCCGTCTGTCTCCTGCCAGTATCTGATGGTCTCCTTCTGGGTGCCATCCGACTGCGCCAAGGCCTTCCAATCCTCTTCAGATCCATAGAACTTGTCGACATCGACATTTCCGTCAAACCCAGACAGCTTGGTCGTGGAGGAGTACTGGTAGATTGTCGGCGCAGTCCAGGCACCATAGTCGGAGGTGCCAGTCTGCGGGTCGTCCTGATAGCCTTCATGCGTATCCGTATCGGCGTAGCGGGCAACCCACAGCTTGTAGTCCGAAGCGATGTTCGAGAAATCGTATTCCTTCGTCGCACTCTTGTTGAGGTAGATGAGGGGTCGCACGCCGGTCAGCTCGTAGACCTTGTCCAGCCAGGTCTTGCACCAGCTCGTTCCCTCGGAGCGGATATCGCTGTAAGAAGTGTTCTCCCAGTCAAGGAAGAGGACAGCCTTGCCGATATAGTCCTTGATGCCATCGACGAAATATTCAGCCTGCTCCTCTGCCGTGCTTCCAGTCCTTGCGAAGTGATAGAGGCCAAGGAGCTTGCCGGCATCGAGGATCTCCTGGGCTTTCTCCTGGTAGTAGGTGGTGTAAAAGTTGGTTCCTTCCGACACCTTCACGATCACGAAATCAGCAGGAACGGAAGAGACGTCTATGTCCGCCTGGCCTGCAGCGATCTCATAGCCATCAAGTGTGGTCTTCTCAGTCGCCTCATCATCCTTCGTCCCTGTGACATCGCCCGTATCCTCTGCAGCCGTTGTCTGGGACGATGAGGATGCATCGTCTTTGGACGTGGTGGCCTCTGCAGTCGTTTCATCCACCGTCGAGGATGCGCTGCGGGCATCTTGAGAGGTTTCAGAAGAGCTGGCATCTGCAGACACTTCCTTCGAAGTGCTGCTCTTCTCCCCATCGGATGCAGTCTCCTCATCCGTCTGCGTGGTTGCTGTCTCATCAGTGCCTGCATCAGATGTCGTCTCAGCCGATTCACCAGAACCTGCTGATGCAGCGGCATCCTCCGTTTCATCCGATGAGGTGGCAGATGCCCCCGCCGCCTCTTTGCTTGCCTGCTCTGTTGCATTGGCAGTCTGCTCTGTTTCAGCGGAAACTGCAGTGGATGCAGACGATGCATCCTGCGCCGCTACGGCATTCTGCTGCTGGTTGTCTGCCGTGCCGCCTGCTGTCTCGGCCGCCAGTGCAGGGCTTGTCCAGAGCAGGACTGTGGAGAGCCCCAAGGCGAGACTCACACGATATGCCGTCTCATGTTTAGGGGAATATGCCATATGCTTTGGCTGATACTCTTGCATTGAATTATCTCCCTGCCGGTCAAGCTCCTCCCATGTCATGTCTGCATGAAAGGTCCCTGAATCATCTCTAAACTGATTGTATCGTCATGAAGTGGTCATACCAAGATTGGGCTTTGGCCAGATATTCATCATGCTGCGAACCTCCCGTTGCACGCGAGGCCGGACATTCAGTGCTGCTGACATCTCCATGGCCGACCACATTGACTCCCCACTGCGGCCTCCCGAGGTCATATTGCAGGCAGAGCAGGGCCGCAAGCTTTGCCCCGGAATCGGTTGTCTCTTCGGTAAGATACCAGTTCCCCGAAGATGAGCCAGGTGCATCGGCATGCTCCACCCCAATGCTGTCAAGGTTCTCATACCAGTTTCCAGCATGCCAGGCCGTGTCGGAATCATAGACAAGCTGCCCCACCGTTCCATCAGCCTCAACCTCATAATGCGCTGATGCGGCGCGGGTCTGCCATGTCTGCCAGCAGGTCTCTGTCGTCAGGGTGCCCGCATTGTGGTGAATGACAATCTGCTTGATGTAATGCTGCACTTCAGCATCGTCGTCGTAGCGCCCGGCTGAATAATGGATGTTCATGATCTTCTGCTTGACCGTCCCCGTCCAATAAGGGGAATTTGCCAGCCAGCAATAATCGATGCCTGCACCAGGAACGCCGTCTTCCTTCAGCACCAGCTTGATGCAGTAGGCTTCCACAGCAAGCGAGCGGCCTGTCGTGCCAGCCACCTCGCCATTCCGTACCCACTGCATCCAGCCGACATCCTGCACATGCGCACAGTAGCAGATATCAAAGAACTTCGATATCTCTCCCGTGAGCTCGACCTGGAAAGCCTCGGCCCTTCGCGCCTGCCCTGTCGTCCCTGCGATCTCGCCATCGGATACCCAGTCCAGCCAGCCTTCTCCTTGGACATGCGCACGATATCGGACGCCACCGGGGCAGGAGTCATCTCCTTCCACCAGCTCTATCGTCATTGCCTCGATGCGCTTCGCTTCTACAGTGGTGCCAGCGACCTCATTGCCCGAGACCTTGCTCTGCCAGCCAATATCCTGCACATGTGCTGAATATTCGATCTGAGGAGCGGAGATGAACGTCAGCGTCGTTCCTTGATCGGAGGCCGCAGGAGCAGCAGAGCCCTTCTTCAGGAGAAGGACCTGCAGCGCTTCCATGCGCCCGCACACGCCAGTCGTCCCGGCAGAGCTGCCGTCCTTGGTCCATCCCATCCATCCAATAGCCTGGACATTGGCCTGATACCAGATGTCATATGCCTCTTCGAGGTCGCCTGTGAGACGGAACTGGATGGCTTCGATTCTCTTGCCCTGGCCTGTGGTGCTGGCTATGGAATCGCTTGTCTTCCAGCCTTGCCATCCGATGTCTTCAACATGCGCCTGGGCCTCGATATCACCATCAAGATAGGCGTTTTCCACCTTGAAGCGGAGGGCCTCCAGACGCTTGCTCTTGCTCACGGTGCCTGCAGTATCGCCATCCGAGACCCAGCCCTGCCAGCCCACATCCTGGACATGGGCCTGGACCTCGACCTTGGTGCCATCAATGAATGGATAGTCCTTGTCAGAGGAAAAGTCTGCCTGGATGCTGGATGCAGCCGCAGAATCATCAGATGATGCAGCGTCATCAGAAGAATCGGCCTTGCTCACGAGCCTGATCTCAAATGCCTCGAGACGCAGCCCGTGGCCTGTCGAACCAATAGGGCCGTCATCTGTCCAGGCAAGCCATCCCTCACCCTGGACATACGCTCGGGACCAGATCTCCCATTCAGCGGCAAGGGCAGATCCGGTGCGCAGCCTGAACTGCAGCGCCTCTATCCTCTTTCCCGACCCTGCGACGCCGAGCACATTTCCAGATGTGGTCCAGCTTCCCCATCCATCGTCTTGGATATGGGCGCGGTATTCCAGGTCTGTGTTCATCGTTTCTGCGCCATCCCCAGCAGAGCCGATGCTGACCTTCACTGAATCGAGCAGCCGATCTTCTCCGACCGTGCCGACGATCTGTCCAGAGGTTGCCTCGACCTCCCCTTTTCCATCCACATCTGCCGTGATGCTTATTTCAGGTTCCGATGCGCTTGCCTGTGCCGCTTCTGTGGACTCTCTCGATGTCATCTGCTCGACGCCAGAGGCTTTGGCTTTCTGGTCCGCAGATGGCTGGATGTCTTCTGCTCCCTCATCCGTTGCTGCAGCATGGTCCGCCACGGGGCTCTCATACTCTGCGGTGCCGCCCGCATCGGCTGGATCGGTCCCCTCCGCAGCCAGGGAGGCTCCATCCGCAGCTGAAGCGTCTGCAGATGAATCCGAAGCTTCCGCGCTTGCTGCAGCGCTGCCCGTCTCATCCTCCTGCGATGGGGACGCTGCTGCCTGGGAAGCGCCAGAATCCGTCGAGCCATCTTGGCCTGCTTCCGCGCTAGCCTGCTGCAAGAAGCTCTTCCCTCCTGTTTCGGAGACATCTGATGCCTGCACCACAGCAGTCGCTGAGACAGCAGGGATTTCTGCAGCCAATGCAGTTGCCGGCGCCCCAACAAGCGTCAGCCCTATCAGAACTGCAAAACGCGCCGTTCTGCCGCAATGAATATCCATCATATGAAATCCTCTGCCTTGTCTCGATGAATGTGGCGCTCTGCTCAGGCGGACTCCAAAAGGTCATTTGGCATAATATAGACTGTTGCGGCGTCTTATATATTGCGCAACGGTAACGAGAGCCTTCAGTCCCCTTCATGCGCTCTGGTTTAATTCGGCATGGATCGATTGCCATGCATGCCCATCGCGTCTTGCATTCAATCGCTTCTTATTGAAGAGGCTTGGATGGCAGAATCCACCATCCAAGCCTTCAATTGCTTTCCGTGCAGGCCACTCAGGCTCTAGCCAAGATCGATGTTCCCCATCCAGCCACAATAGATCGGCTGATAGTACGAGAATTTGTTGAACCAGTCATCGACTGTCCATGTCTCGACGCGACGGTAATTGTGCATGATGAGGCCATCGCCGATATAGATGCCGATGTGGCCATAGATCTCGCCCCATCCATTGTCGTGGACCCTGGGCACAGCGACAATCATGCCAGGCTTCAGCAGACTGCGGTCAGCGCTGCAGTTTCCGACATTGCAGTACTTGTAGTACAGATCGCAGGCATCATTGTGATGATAATCGCCGTACCCAGCGTTCTGGAAGACGTCGATGACCCATTCGGAGCAATAGCCCACGCCCGCGAATGGCGTCGCCTTTGCAGCTCCGACGATGAAGCAACCGAGGTTGTCCCATCCAGCCAGCGTCAGGTTCCCCGAGAAGCCATACCTGGTCACGGTACCGGTGTAGTTCTTGCCATCAGATCCGAACAGATGATACCGGCCGTCGACCTTCTTCCAGCCCGTGTCATAGCCGCCGCTGGCGTTCTTGTGATAGAGGTCCGTTCCGGACACTACCCAATGGTTGGTGTCCTCGTAGTTCCCCTTGAACCTGAGCTTTATCTGCAGCGCCTCAATGGCGTGAGCCTTCCCTACCGTGCCAGCGATGGCACCATCATCAAGCCAGCCAGTCCAGCCCAGATCTCCCACATGCGCCTGATAGATCACGTCGAAGTATTTTGCCAGATCGCCTGTCAGCTGAATCTTGATGGCTTCGAGACGCTTGCCTTCACCGACAGTGCCTGCGACGGCGCCATCGGACACCCAGTTCTGCCAGCCCGCATCCTGCACGTGCGCCTGATAGGCAATGCTCCCGTCAATGCCAGCAAGGCCCGATCCGAGCTGGATCATGACTGCTTCAAGACGCTTCGCCTGGCCGGTCGTGCCGGAAGTCGCGCCATCGACTACACCATCCTGCCAGCCTGCATCCTGCACGTAGGATTCATACTCGATGAAGGGGCTGTCCAGATAGGAGATGGATGTCGCGCAGTCTCCGGATGAGGGGGCAGCATCGCCCTTCTTGACAATCTTCAGCTGGATGGCCTCGATGCGGCCGCAGAGGCCGGTAGTACCTGCCTCGAGTCCATCCTCAGTCCACGCCAGCCAGCCGATGTCCTGGACATGGGCGCGATACCAGATGTCATAGACATCGGCAAGATCGCCTGTCAGGCGGAAGCGGACAGCCTCGACGCGCTTCGCTTCTCCGGTCGTGCCAGCAAGCGCACCGTCACCCGTCCAGTCCTGCCAGCCGATGTCCTGGACATGGGCCTCATATTCCAGTCCACCATCGAGATAGGCATTGGCAATCTTGGCTTCGACCGCCTCGACACGCTTCCTCTTTCCAGTCGTGCCGGCAGTCTCGCCTTCGCCAACCCAGCCCAGCCAGCCGAGGTCCTGGACATGGGCACGTATCTCGGCTGTCGTGCCGTCGATGAAAGGATAGGATTTGACAGAGGCGAAATCGTCCGATGAAGGATCATCCGATGCATTCGCCGCATTGGATGGCGCCTTCTTGATTCCGTTGGCGCCATTCTCCGATGCTGCAGATGACAGATTTCTGAGGAATTTCAGCTCGAACGCTTCCAGACGCAGCGCCTGCCCAGTCGACCCGATGGGGCTGTCACAGGTCCATGCGAGCCAGCCCTGGCCCTGCACATGCCCACGCGCCCAGAGCGTCCAATTCTTGCTGAGATCCGTCCCATCCTTCAGCTTGAACTGTATGGCCTCAATCTGCCTGCCAGAACCCGCTTCGCCTGCCGTAGAGCCTCCGGTGACCCAATCCAGCCATCCGAGGTCTGACACGTGCACGCGATACTCGATATCAGAATCAGAATAGGTCGTCCCATCCGGCGCCACGATATGGATGGTCACAGACTCGAGCTTCCGTGCTTCGCCTGTGGTGCCAGCGATCTGGCCAGTCTGCGTCTTCTGCTCGCCTTTGCCCTCCACATCTGTCGTGATTTCAGCGTCAGGGGCAGACACCTCCTCGCTTGCAGCTGCATCCTTCCCATCATCGGTCGTAGCTGCAGAGGAATCCTGCGCCGATGTGTCCTTCTGGGCGTCTGCGCTGGAATCGGTCGCTCCGGACGCAGAGGAATCGGAGACGGAAGATGCAGAAGCCGACATATCAGAAGCAGTTGCGTCGGAAGGTCCATCAGAGTTTGTTGCAGCCGCGGAGGCATCACCCTCAGATGATTGCGCGCCCGTCTGCGCAGCCTTGTCGGTGCTGGTATCTGAAGTGGAAGGGCTGCTTGCGTCAGAGGCAGCATCTGTGGTGGCAGTCGTCTGCGCCTGCTGTGTCGCAGTCTCTTCGCTCTGGACTGTTTCGGCTGCCGTGCTCTGCTCCGTGGCATTCTGTCCCGATGCGGCCTCTGCTGCCAGAGCAGGCGAGGACCAGAGCAGCGCTGTCGTGAGGCTGAGCGCCAGGCCGACGCGGTAAGCGGTTTCGTTCTTTGGCGAATATGCCATGTGCTTGGGCTTGTATCCCATCATATTCAATAGACCTTTTCTGTTGCGTATGGATGGTTTGAGGTGTTTTTTCTTATGTTATCAGCGATTTTTATGATTATCGATATCGTGTATCATTGTTAACCATCAACCATCATCCTTTCAGTCTTTGGGCCAAGCCACGCAAAGCCCGAAACTTCAGGCTGATGCTTCAACAACCATGAGAGGCTGCATGCAATGGCTTTTTCAGCTTGATTCAGCATTTTTGAACCAAATCTGCACTTTTATATTCGTAGCACGTTCTTCCTGCCATTCATTGCGCAACATTTCATAGCGTCCCTATTCGTACATTTCTAATAATTGTAAATTATTTATAATATATGCATTTTTTCGCATTTTGCTGTCCAGCGTTGGCATCTGATTCGTCTATGCATGCTGCTTTGCGGAGGCTCCGCGTCTTTCCATCAGCATGCCCTGCATTGGACGAGGCTCCCAGGACATTTCCTGGGAGCCTCCGCAAGCTTCTATTCCGTTATGGGGCAGCCAATCACTCTTCGCCGTCCCCGTCGAGGGTATCTTCGTCGAGCTCTTCCTCGCCGCCGATATCGACGGACTCCTCCTCGTCAGCATCCTTGGCGCCGGCTGCTGCAAGGTCAAGGCCCATCTGGTTCGCATCGTGCTTGGGTGCCTGCTTCTTGCTGGCCACCATGCGGGCGACGGCGCTCACATGGTCGTTCTCAGGCAGGTTCATGATGCGGACGCCCTGGGTGGCACGCTTCAGGCGCGGCACCTCGGTCGCACGGATGCGGATCACGATGCCGGTCTCGCTCATGATCATGAGCTCATGCTGCGGCCCGACCACACGGCAGGCGACAAGCTTGCCCTTCTTGTCTGTCATCGCGATCGTCTGGACGCCCTGGCCGCCACGCTTGTGCTCCGGATATTCGGAGACCGGCGTCCTCTTGCCGTAGCCATTCTCGGTCACGACGAAGAGGTCGCCATTGCCATTCGTGATCTCCATGCCGAGGACGGAGGCATCGCTCTTGAGGGTGATGCCGCGCACGCCACCAGCGGCACGTCCCATCTCTCGGGCCTCGGACTCGTCGAAGAGGATGGCCTTGCCGTCAGTCGTGACAAGGATGACCTTCTCGCCCGGTTTGACGCGGCGGACGTTGATGAGTTCGTCGCCGCCCTTGAGGTTGATAGCGATAAGGCCGTCGTGGCGGGTCTTGTCGTATTCGGACATGGCCGTCTTCTTCACGATGCCCTGCTTCGTGGCGAAGAGCAGATACTCGTCGGATGGGAAGTCGCGGCAGGTGATGACAGCGGTCGGATGCTCCCCCTCCTCGAGCGGCAGCAGGTTCACGATAGCGGTGCCGCGGGCATTGCGGGTGCCGACCGGCAGCTCGTGGACCTTGAGGCGGTAGACCTTGCCCTTGTTCGTGAAGAACATGATGTAGTCATGCGTGGAGGCTACGAAGAGGTCTTCCACGAAGTCGTTGTCCTTGAGCGACACGCCGCGGATGCCCTTGCCGCCACGCTTCTGGGCGCGGTAGGTGGCAACCGGCAGCCTCTTCACATAGGAGGCATGGGTGAAGGTGATCACCATGTCCTCGTCTGCGATGAGGTCCTCGACATCCAGGTTCATGGCGCCATGCGGATTGATCTTCGTGCGGCGGGGATCGCCGTACTTGTCTGCCACCGCATGCAGCTCGTCCTTGATGACGCCCAGGATCTTCTCCTTGTGGGCAAGGAGGTCCTCGTAGTAGGCGATCATCTCGTGGAGCTCCTTGATCTGGGCGACAAGCTCGTCACGAGCGAGTCCCGTGAGCCTCCTCAGGCGCATCTGCAGGATGGCCTCGCCCTGGATATCGTCGATCTGGAAGCGCTCGTTCATGCGCCTCTTTGCCTCTGCATCATCCCTGGAGGAGCGGATGATGTGGACGATCTCGTCGATGTTGTCGACCGCGATCAGAAGGCCTTCGAGGACATGGACACGCTTCTTCGCCTTGTCGAGGTCATACTGCGTGCGCCTTGTCACGACGTCGACCCTGTGCTCGATGTAGTAGTGGATCATCTCGCGCAGGGAGAGCGTGCGCGGCACGCCATCCACGAGTGCGATATCGATGACGCCGAAGTTGTTCTGGAGCTGGGTGTGCTTGTAGAGGTTGTTGAGGACGACCTCAGGCACGGCGCCATTCTTCAGGTCGATGACGATACGCATGCCCTTGCGGTTGGATTCGTCGCGCAGGTCGGAGATGCCCTCGATCTTCTTCTCGTTGACCGCCTGGGCGATCTTCTCCTGGAGAAGGCCCTTATTGACCTGATAGGGGATCTCCGTAACGACGATGCGCTGGCGGCCGTTCTTGTTCTGCTCCACATGGACCTTGGAGCGGATCGTGATGGTGCCACGGCCCGTCTCATAGGCTTCCCTGATGCCATCCGTGCCCATGATGATGCCACCCGTCGGGAAGTCAGGTCCCGGCAGGACGGTCATGAGCTCATCGGTCGTGACATCGGGGTTGTCGATCATCATGCAGACCGCATCGACGGTCTCCTTGAGGTTGTGGGGCGGCACGTTTGTCGCCATGCCGACAGCGATGCCGTTGGAGCCGTTGACGAGGAGGTTCGGGAAGCCCGACGGCAGGACCGCCGGCTCGGAGAGCGACTCGTCGTAGTTCGGCTGGAGGTCGACCGTCTCCTTGTTGAGATCGGCCAGCATCTCCATGGCAGCGCGCGTCAGGCGGGACTCCGTGTAACGCATGGCTGCTGGGGGATCGCCGTCGATGGAGCCGAAGTTGCCATGGCCATCGATGAGCGGCAGGCGCATCGAGAAGTCCTGCGCCATGCGGACCATTGCGTCGTAGATCGAGGAGTCTCCATGGGGATGGTACTTGCCCATGACCTCGCCGACGGTCCATGCCGACTTCTTGTGGGGCTTGTTCGGCGTGATGCCGGCCTCATTCATGGCATAGAGGATGCGGCGGTGGACCGGCTTCAGGCCATCGCGCACATCCGGGAGGGCGCGGGCCACGATGACGGACATGGAGTACTCGAGGAAGGAGGCCTTCATCTCTTCTGCCATGTCGTCGGGCTTGAGCGCACCGCCGTGGATGTCGGAGAGGTCGAGGCGGGTGCCTGCCTCATCCGAAATCGTGTGGGAGAGGTTGGCACCGGCGAGGTTCAGATTCTCCTCGCCTGTGTCCTCTTCCTCATCTCCGTATTCATCTTCATCGTCGTCGCCGTCGAGGTCATCGTCGTCAGACCCATCCAGGTCTTCCGTGTCCTCGTCGGTATCATCCAGGTCGTCTTCGAACTCATCGCCGCGCTCGGGGGTCTCATTGTCGTCCCCGTCGCCTGCGAAGAGATCATCTCCTGGATGCTTGTTGTTGTCGTCAGCCACGTATCACCTTTCGCTAGATATCGAGGAAACGCACGTCTTTTGCGTGGTTCTGGATGAAGTCCTTGCGCTTCTCCACCTGCGTGCCCATGAGGTCCTCTACCGCACGCTCTGCTGCCATCGCATCGTCGATCGTGACCTTCAGCATGATGCGGTTCTTCGGGTCCATCGTCGTGGTCCAGAGCTGCTCCGGATCCATCTCGCCGAGGCCCTTGTAGCGCTGCACCGTGTACTTCGTCGGGTCCTCATACTTCTTGGCCTCGAGGGCGAGCTCCTCATCGGTATAGAGGTACTTGCCGTGCTTCTTGCCTTTCGGCTTCAGCTGGTAGAGAGGGGGCTGCGCGACGTAGATGTAGCCCGCCTCGATCATCGGCTTCATGAAGCGGAAGAAGAAGGTGAGGAGCAGGATGCGGATGTGGGCGCCATCGACATCGGCATCCGTCATGATGACGATCTTGTGGTAGCGGGCCTTGTCGAGGTTGAACTCCTCGCCGACGCCCGTGCCGATGGCCGTGATGAGCGACTGGATCGTGTCGGAGGAGAGGGCTCTATGCTCCTGGACGCGCTCGACATTCAGGATCTTGCCGCGCAGCGGCAGCACAGCCTGGATGGAGCGGTCACGCGCCATCTTGGCAGAGCCGCCTGCGGAATCGCCCTCGACGATGAAGAGCTCGGTCATCGCGGCCTCGCGCACGGAGCAGTCGGCAAGCTTGCCGGGAAGCGATGCGGTCTCGAGCAGGCCGCGCCTCCTCGTCGCCTGGCGCGCCTTCTGGGCGGCGAGGCGGCCTCGTGCTGCCTGGGAGGCCTTCTTGAAGATCTCCTTGGCCTGGTTCGGATGCTCCTCCAGGTACTCGGAGAGGCCCTGGGAGACGATGCGGTTCGTGAGCGTGCGCATGTAGGAGCTGCCGAGCTTCGCCTTCGTCTGGCCCTCGAACTGCGGATCGGGGAGTTTCACGGAGATGATGGCGCAGAGGCCTTCGCGGATATCGTCGCCTGTGAGGTTCGCGTCCTTCTCCTTCAGGAGGTTGTGGCTGCGGGCGTAGTCGTTCATGACCTTCGTGAGGGCGGTGCGGAAGCCCTCGATGTGCATGCCGCCTTCCTCGGTGTAGATGTCATTGGCAAAGCCCATGACGGTCTCGGAGTAGCCGGCATTCCACTGCATTGCGACCTCGACCTCGCCCTTGCGCTCGATCGGGGTGTCGGGATCGGTCTTGCCCTCGATGTAGATTGGCTTGGAGCAGCCAGGCAGGATCTCCTTCTCGGTGTTCAGGAACTTCACGAAGTCGATGATGCCGCCCTGATAGCAGAACTCGTCCACGCGGGGCGTGAGCTCGCGCTCGTCGGTCAGGATGATCTTGAGGCCCTTGTTCAGGAAGGCCGTCTCCTGCAGGCGGTCATGCAGGGTGTCGTAGCTGAAGGTCGTGGTCTCGAAGATGAGGTCGTCCGGCCAGAAGGTGACGGTCGTGCCCGTCGTCTTCGTGGTGCCGATCTGCTCCATCTTCTTCGTCGTCTTGCCGCGCTCGAACTCCATCTGGTAGATGCCGCCGTCGCGCTTGACGGTGACGACCAGGCGCTTGGAGAGGGCATTCACGACCGAGATGCCGACGCCGTGGAGGCCGCCAGACACCTTGTAGGCGTTGTTGTCGAACTTGCCTCCTGCATGGAGGACCGTCAGCACGACCTCGAGGGTCGGGATCTTCTTCTGGGGATGCTTGGCCACCGGGATGCCACGGCCATTGTCCTCGACCGTGACGGAGTTGTCCGGATGCACCGTGACCTTGATCTTGGTGCAGAAGCCGGCAAGCGCCTCATCGACCGAGTTGTCGACGACCTCCCAGACCAGATGGTGGAGTCCCGTGGCGCTTGTAGAGCCGATATACATGCCAGGACGCTTGCGGACCGGTTCCAGGCCTTCCAGAACCTTGATGCTGCTCGCGCCGTATTCCTCTTTCTTGGGCACGCTCTTCCTCTCTTCAGGACCTGCGCAGAATTGCACTCTCCATGGTACGCGATGGCGCATCCCATTTGTGGCAGGACAGAGAAGAAACTATGGTCTCTCTATAGTCTCCCACTAATCTCAGAGGCTTTGAGAGGCTATTTCAGCCCATCTTTTGATTTTCTCGTATCTTCGCTCGCATTGCGGGCAACCATCAGTTTCAACGCTTTGGAGACGGTGGCCCGGAGGTTCTCAGGCAGCTCCTTGCAGGCATCGTCTATCTCCTGTGCACACGCTGGATCGAGCGCAGCAGGCTGGCCCGGGGCAGGATCTTTCGTCTTCGCCGCAGGCCGAGGCGCAGATGTGCGCTTCTTCCTCGAGAGATGGAACTTGATGTCCGAGACCTCGAAGCCGCGGTTTGCGAGGCGCGCGAGATAGAGCTCCTTGTTCGTCGTGAAGTCCTGGAGCAGCGACGAGGTATCGATGTAGACATGGAGGACCGGCGCCTTGGTCTTCAGCTCCTTCACATAGATGCCCATCGTGTGGCGGCGCTCGAGGTCGCCATTTGCCTGCCACCAGGCCCGTCCTGCCCGCTTCGTGATATCGAGGCCTTCCGAGACCGGGCCCTGCATGTAGCCATCCATCAAGGACCTGAGATTGGAGGCCCGCTTCAGGGACACCTCTCCCGACCCTTCATCGATAGCGTAGAACTCCTCGCGGGAGCAGGAGTCGGTCGAGGCCGGCTCGAAGTCGGGATAGAGCTCGCCATCAACCTCTTCTGCCAATCTCGATCACCTCCGCAGCATCCAGCACCTCTTTCGGGAAATACCCCAGATTCGTCGTCGTTATGACGGTCTGCATGTCTTCCTGCATGAAGGAGGTGAGCGAGGCCCTCCTCTTCTCGTCGAGCTCGCTCATCACATCGTCGAGAAGGAGCAGCGGCTCCGCGGAGAGGATCTCCCGTGACACCTCGACCTCTGCCATCTTCCAGGCAAGGACGACCGAGCGCTGCTGGCCCTGCGACCCATAGGCCCGAGCATCGCGGCCAGAGAGCGCAAACACGATATCGTCCCTGTGGGGCCCTACGCACGTCATCTGCCGTCTCAGGTCCTGCTCGCGCGATGCCGCGAGCTTGCTTGCCATGAGGTCGGCAAGCTCATCCCGCTCCGGATCTTCCGGAAGCTTGCCGAGCGAGCTCACATAGGAGCAGGAGAGCTCCTCCCCTTCCGCGATATGGGCATAGATCTCAGATGCCGCCACCGAGAGGCGCTGGAAGAGCGCCAGGCGGTGCTTCAGGAGCGTGGCTGCACCCACTGCGACCGAGGCATCCCAGGCATCGAGCAGGGCTGGGTCGGGATAGGGGTCCTTCAGGAGCCGGTTTCGCTGCTCGATCGAGCGCGTATAGGTCCTGAGCACCTTTGCATAGCCCCGGTTCACCTGGGCGCCGAAGGCATCGAGCTCGTCGCGCCTGTTCGCGGCAGAGCGCTTCACGAGCGAGAGGTCGTCGGGCGTGAAGAGGACGTTCATGAGGCTGCCAGCAAGGTCATGGGCATGGCAGGGCTTGCCATTCCAGGTGAAGCGGCGCTTCCCATCCCGGAGCTCGAGCGCGACATCGATCGTGCGGCCGTCGCCCCGAAGGACGCAGGAGGCCTTCCCCATCTCCTTCCCCTCATGGAGGAGCTGGAGGGCTGTCGGCTTCCTGAAGCTCGTGCCTGAGGTCAGGAGCTGGAGGGCCTCCACGGTATTGGTCTTCCCCACCGCGTTTGGCCCCACCAGTATCGTCATCCCCTCCGAGAAGGAGAAGCTCCTCTCCTCGAAGCTCCGGAAGTTCCAGAGCTCGAGGCTTGCCACCTTGAGTCCCACTGCCTACATCCTGACAGGCATGAGGAGATAGAGGTAGTTCACCTTGGCATAGCTCTTGAAGATGTCGGGGCGCAGGTCGCCCTGGAGCTCGAGCGTGATCTCCTTCTGGTCGGAGACGGCGCTCATGCAGTCATTCACATAGTGGTAGTTGAGGCCGACGGAGACATCCTCGCCCTCAGCCTCGATATTCACATATTCGGTGGCGTCTCCCTGGTCGGGGCTCGTGGCCGAGAGCTTCATGAGCTTGTTCTCGACCTCGATATCGAAGCGGACCGAGGGGTTCGAGAGGGCGATCACCGAGACGCGGCGGAGTGCTGCCGTGAGCTGGGACACATCGACCTTCACTGACGTGGAGCACGATGTCGGGAGGAGCTGCTTGTAGTTCGGGAAGTTGCCCTCGATCTTGCGGGTGATGAAGGTGGTATTGCCGAACTGGAAGATGACCTGGGAGGAGGTGATGCCGACCAGGATCTTCTCCGTCATGCCCGGGAGCCCCAGGACTTCATGGAACACCGATCCCGGCAGGATGGCACGGAAAGCCTCCTTGTTCTGCGTGTCGACATTGGTGTCGCAGACCGCAAGACGATAGGAGTCGGTCGCCACAAGACGGATCGTGTTGTCCTCCACGGTCGTGAGGATGCCAGAGAGGATGGGGCGGGAATTGTCCTTGTAGGTCACCCTGTAGACCTTGTCCACCATCTTGGAGAGGACCTCGGAGTCGAGCTCCACCGAGTTCTCGAGCTCATATTCCGGGAAGGAGGGGAAGTCCTCCGGCGAGAGGGCATTGAGGCGGAAGGAGGACTTGTCGCTCGTGATCAGCACGTTGCGGTCGTCGCCTTCGAAGGAGACTGCGGAATCAGAGAGGTTCTTCACGATATTCATCGCGATCTTGCCCGAGATGACGGTCTCTCCCGGATCCTCCACGTTCGCTGCGATGGAATGGCGTATGGAGATCGTCGTGTCGGTCGTCTGGAGCTCGAGGGTGCCATTGGCAGCGATGAGGTGGACACCGGCAAGGATGGGCTGTGAAGCATTGGATCCCATGCCCTTGGAGACGATCGAGAGTGCCTGGGCGAGCGATGACTGGCTTACGGTGAACTTCATGGCTGCTTCCCTTTCTTCTATTACTTAGATATATAAGATAATAAGGACAATAGGATTAGTAAGGGCTGTCGAATAGTCGAAATCAGGACGTTTGGCCTGTTAGACCCCTGTTTCCCACGTGGTTGAAAACTGAGGCGCCATCAACACTTTGAACTTCCGACAATTTCTCGACATTGTTCTTCAACACGCATCCGGGCTTTGTAGACAGCTCTTGACAGGTTTTCAGCATGCTTTTGCACAGCGTCTGCCAGCGCCTTCATCAGCCCTTGATCTCCTCGGCCAGGGTATCGACCTTCTGGAGGAAGATGCGGTTCTCCTTCCTCAGCTCCTCTACCCATTTGAGGCTGTGCATCACGGTCGCATGGGAGCGCCCGCCGAACTTCTTGCCGATGTCGGCCAGCGTGTTGTCCGTCAGCTCGCGCGAGAGCCAGATCGCGACATGGCGGGGTTCCATGAGCTCCTTGTTGCGCTTCGAGCCGATGAGGTCGGTGTGCTGGACGCCGTAATAGGCCTCCACCGCCTTCTGGATCTGCTCGATCGTGACGATCTTCTGGCCGGTCGGCCACTTGAGGCTCGCCTGGGTGATGACATCCTCGCGGGTGAGATGCCCTCCCTTGAGCTCCTTGCGGTGCGCCATCATGAGACAGGACTGGACGAATCCGGAGATGACGCGGATGTTCGTGCCCGACTTCTCCGCCATGAGCTGGAGGTTCTCATCCGAGATCGTGCCGATTGTGTCCTCGATGTGCTCATCGAGGGCATCCTGGCGCATCCTTTCATAGAAGGTCTTCACGAGCTTGAGCTTGAGCTCGTAGCTCGGCTGCTCGATGCCGATCGTGAAGCCGGAGTCGATGCGGGAGGTGACCCGCTCATCCAGGCCATCCGTGCCCATGCCGAGCTGCATCGGGGAGCGGTCTGCGGCCAGCACGATCTGCTTGCCATGGTCGCGCAGGAAGTTGAACGTATTGAAGAAGAAGTTGATCGTGCCCTCACGGCCGACCATCTGCTGGATATCGTCGATGATGAGGACATCGATCGAGTGGTAATGCCGCTCAAGTGCGCTGCGTGCGGTCGCATCCTTCTCTGTCATGGCCTGGACATAGTCGCTCACGAACTCCGTGCCGGTGCGATAGACGCAGAGGCGCTGTGGCTGGGTGGCGACGATGTAGTTCTGGATGGCCTTCAGGAGGTGCGTCTTCCCCAGACCGCTCTTTCCGTAGATGAATAGCGGGTTGTAGCTCTTGTTTGCCCCATCTGCCACCTGCTTTGCCGCCTGGAGAGCTATCTGGTTCTCGTCGCCCTCGACGAAGCGGTCGAAGGTGAGCTTCGAATCGTTCTCGGGGATGGCCTCGATCAGGGGGTTCTCATCGGCTGGGACGGGCTTTTCGGGAGCTGAGGGGCGAGGCGCCGGTGCGGCTGGCATGCTTGCGGGGGCAGCGGCGGCAGCCTCCTGCCTCTGCTCGAGCTGCTCACGGGCAATCTGGGCGCCGGTCTGGACGGAGTTCGTCTGGATTGGGGCCCGCTTGCTGTCCGCGAGGTCGCAGACGAGCTTCAGATCCTCGAAGGCTGCCTTCTTGAGGCATTCCTCTATGGCGGGGGCGTTCTCGTCGATCTTGAGCTTCACGAAGCGGGTGCCGGTCGAGATGTGGAATTCGCCATCCCCCATGCGCTCCGGCGTGCAGCTCTCGAGCATTGCAAGGACGGCGGGGGCGAAATCTCCGCTCCTCAAGAGATCGAGCACATCATCCCAGAGAATCCGTGCCTCTTCGTTTGGTGAAACCTCCATGCAAGCTCCTTGGCAGGGTCGTGACAATTTGTCGAAAACTCATTGTAGAACAAGAAGGCGCATGTAGAAAACTGACAATCGCAGAAAGATGCTGAACGGGGATGCACACTATCGGCTGTTCAGGAAGAGCGTTCCTACCTCGGTGAGGTAGTACTTCTGTCCATCCTTCTTGATGAGGCCCATGCCCTCGAGCTCCTTGAGCTCGCGTGACCAGGTCGGCTGCGATCCGCCAAAGGCACGCACGAGGTTGGAAGGGCCGACCGATTCATGCTGCGCGAGATAGCCCAGGACCTGGCTGCCGCGGTCGGATATATGGAGTTTCGAGAGGGTGCCGGCCTCAGGCGTGCCCGTCGGAGCAGGCTGCTGCTGCGGTGCCTGAGGCGCTCCCTGCTGTGGATATCCCATCGGCTGGGGCATCTGCTGCTGTGGCATCTGCTGATAAGGCTGGGGCTGCCAGGAGCCTGCGCCTGAAGGATAGCCCTGCGGCGCCCCCTGCATGGGATAGCCATAGGGGCTCTGATACTGTGGCTGCTGCCAGCCGGTCTGCTGATAGCTGGGCTGCTGATAGTTTGGCTGCTGCCATGCTGGCATCTGGCCATAGCCATAGGGCATCTGCTGCGGGGCCGCCTGGGGCATCGACCGCTCCCCCGTCTCAGGCTTGTCTGTGGCCTCTGCGCCCATCGAAATTGTCACGACGGTGCCGGCGCCGATGTTGTCGTCGATCCTGAGCGTGCCGCCCTTGTCGGACATATATTGCTGTGCATAGGGAAGCCCTGAGCCGACGCCGCGGATGTAGCGCCGCATCTCCTCGGTGGCGGAGCTTGTGCCATATTCAAGCGCCCGCTTCTTCTCCCGGATTCCCGGGCCCTGGTCAGAGAAGCGAATCGTGTTCCCATGGTCCAGGATCGAGACTGTCGGCTCCACGAAGTAGGCATGGATGAAGTTCTCGACAATCTCCCTGATCACCATGAAGGGAATCGTCCCGCCCTGCTCATGGGAGAGCCTGGTCACCTCGGAAGTGATCTCTTCCAGGTATTCGCGCACCGGCTTGGGCTCGATTACGACGACGCGGGGTGCCGCTGCGGCATCGTCGTAGACCGCGATGCGCGCTGCATAGAGCACCTGGAGCGGCTTTTCGGGCGATGGACTGTCCTTGGAGGGGTCGGATCCTTCGACAAAGGGGTAGAAATCACGGGGCACAGGTCCTCCTCTCGGCAGCTCAGATGGTGTGTCCAATAGCTTACTACGCAGACGAAATGTTTCTGGATGAGATGAAAGAACTTGGATGGTTTTCATCCATGGCTGAACAATTGAAGAAAACTTTCACGCTGGAAGGAAAATGGAAGAAAGATTTTGACCGATGTGGAAGAATCGACGAAAACTTCGATGAGACTTTTCGTCATGTGCCGAAAGAAAGATGAAAATTCATGCCTAGGAACCGGAAAATGAACCAAAACTTTCAACCATGGAAGGAAAGTTGTCGAAAGTTTCTGAGAGCTTCCGAAAGATTCCATCCTTCCCATGAGGACGAGCATTGGGACTCGCATGAGCTGCAGAAATAGTGAAAAACGGGAGTTCCTTCATATAAATTGACATTGCGACGGGAAAATCCGTACAATCTTAGGGCTATTGCAGAGATGCCTTAGGTACTTCTAACAGGAGGAAAAGATATGAAGCGCACTTATCAGCCGAACAAGCGCCGCCGTGCCAAGACCCACGGCTTCCGTTCCCGCATGGCAACCAAGGGCGGACGTGATGTCCTGTCCCGTCGTCGTGCCAAGGGCCGCAAGAGGCTCACGGTCTAGGAGCGTCTGATGGAGACCATCAAATCCAGGCAGGATTTTGAACGGGTCTTCTCGCGCGGCCGACGGTTCAATCACCGGCTCGTTCGCATAACGGTTGCTGCGTCTGGCGAAGGTGGCCCAGGAAGGGTCGCCTTCGTCGCACCTAAAAGGCTAGGAAATGCCGTCTTCCGCAACCGCTGCAAGCGTGTCCTACGTGAGGCGGCCAGGGAGGCAGGCCTTCCCAGTGAGGAGCATGATGTGATCATGTTCGCTACTCGTGCCACGCATGATGCGAAACCTTCTGACGTGAGCGTTGCCTTGCGCACGCTTCTGGGCAAGGCAGGCGTTCGTTGATGCTGGAGGCAGAAGACGAGCAGTCCACAGCAGCGCGTGTCCTCACCTTTCTCATCAGGGGCTACCGGCGATACATTTCCCCTATGCTTCCTGATTCCTGCATCTACGAGCCAACGTGTTCAGAATATGCCCTTGAAGCCATTCAAAAGTATGGGGCTGCAAAGGGAGGATGGCTTGCCTTCAAGCGCATTCTTCGCTGCAATCCATTCCATCGCGGTGGCTACGATCCAGTTCCCTGAGAGCTGGCAACGGAGGAAAGATGTGGGATTGGTTTATTAATCTGATGACCAGCATCCTTGCTGGCATCGAGAGCTTCTGCGGCGACTGGGGACTCGCGGTGATCATCCTGACGATCATCATCCGCCTCCTGATCATGCCGCTCATGACAAGGAGCACGAGGTCATCTGCAAAGATGCAGGCGCTCCAGCCGAAGATGATGGAGCTTCAAGAGAAGTACCAGAACGATCCTGAGCGTCTGCAGGAGGAGATGCAGAAGTTCTACGCCGAGAACAAGTTCAACCCGCTCGGTGGCTGCCTCCCCATCATCATCCAGATGCCGGTCTTCTTCGCCCTCTTCACCGTCGTGAAGAATGTCCCGGCCGATGCCTGCTTCTACAACATCCTGCCGTCGATCTCGGTCTCGCCGTCTGGCGCCCTCTCGCAGTGGGGCTGGGGCGGTGCTTGGGTCTACATCCTCTTCGTCGCTGCATTCGGCGTCCTCACGCTCATCCCCATGCTCATGAACATGAAGAACCTGCCTGAGGAGCAGAAGAGCCAGCAGATCATCATGGGTGTCGTGATGGCAGTCATGATGGTGTGGTTCGGCTGGACCGTCCCTGCAGCAGTCCTTCTCTACTATGATGCCTCTGCCATCTGGCAGGTCGCCCAGCAGAAGTTCGTGACCCAGCGTGTCATGGATCAGGTCAAGGCCGAGCAGGCCGAGAAGGATGCCCAGCGCGGCCAGATCATCGAGGTCACGCGCCGCGAGCAGAAGAAGCGCCAGCACAAGAAGAGGTAAGTTCACCCATTCCAGCAGCAGGGTTCCTTGAGGGCCTTGCTGCTTTGTTGAGTCAAACAGGAGGTGTTTCGTGGAAGAAGAAATGGATACGGAGACCGCTGAAGCCGCTGCCGAAGATGCGGAGACCGATCTGGCTGCGACCATCAAGCAGAAGTATGAGGCCGGCGAGGAGCTCAACGACGAAGAGCTTGATTTCGTGGCCGACACTGCCATCCGTTCCGTCAGGGATATCCTCTCTTTCTTCGGTGAGACCAAAGTCAGCATCGACGAGTATGACGGGGATGAAGGAGAACTCATCCTCGATATCAATGGCGGGGATCTTGCTGTCCTCATCGGTCGCCATGGCCGCACGCTCGATGCCCTGCAGATGGTCGTCTCCTCCCTCGTGAGCAGTACGCTCGGCTTCCACTACCCGGTCGTGGTGGATATCGAGGGATACAAGAGCCGCCGCAAGAACAAGGTGCAGTCCTTGGCACGCTCTGCCGCTGCCCGCGCCAAGAAGCAGCATACGGCCGTCAGCCTGCCGCCGATGAATGCCTATGAGCGCCGTCTTGTCCATCTCGCGCTGGTGGACGACGATGCGGTCATCACGCATTCCGAGGGCGAGGAGCCGAACCGCCATGTCGTCGTGACGCTCGTACAGTAGGCTCGCTCCACAATCTATGGAGATGAGGAGGCCGCTTCGGCGGCCTCCTTTCTTATGCAACAATGAGGAAGATCAAGGAGGGGCCTATGCTCGAGAAGAAAGAGGAGCTGGAAGCGCAGCTTCATCAAGAATTGAATCAAATAGGCGTCGATGCCACCGAAATTCAGGCAAAGCTGCTGCTCCAGCATCTGGAGCTCGTCATCGATGCGAACAAGGTCATGAACCTGACGCGCATCACGAACCCCTCCGAAGCGGTGACGCTCCATATTGTCGACTCGCTGACGCTTCTCCCCTCTTTCCTTCAGAGCCAGAAGCGAACGCATCTCCCCTATCTGGATATCGGCACGGGCGCCGGCTATCCTGGCATCCCGCTTGCTGTCATGAGCGAAAGCCGGGGCCAGCTGATTGACTCGACCCAGAAGAAGATCAAGGCGGTCGAAAGCTTCCTGGAGGAGCTGCAGCTCGACGACCGTATCGATGCTCAGGCCCTGCGTGCCGAGGAGCTTGCTTTGACCGACGCACGGCAGTTTGGCACGGCGGTTGCCCGTGCGGTTGCCCAGCTGTCGACCCTCATCGAATACGCCGCTCCCCTGCTCTGCAAGCATGGCGCCCTCATTGCCAGCAAAGGCCAGCTCAGCGACAAAGAGTATGAGGAGAGCTTGTACACCGCTGAAATCTGCGGCATGGAGCCTGTTTCACGTGAAACAATCGAGCTGCCCCATGGCGCTGGCCATCGCACGCTCCTTGTATATTCGAAAGCGCGCAATCCGAAAGTGAAGATCCCCCGCCGTTCTGGCATGGCGCAGCATCATCCGCTGCTCCCCTAGCGAGCCTTCAAATTCATTCAGATCAATGCAAGGCCTTTCTGTTTGGGCTGAAAGGCCTTGCTTTCATACAATGCGAGCCATGAGGCATATGCCTCTGACCTGATTGAACGCAAGCAGGCTGCACGAGACTAATTATGGCTGATAGTGCAAGCAAAGCGATCAATAGCAGTTCTGCCCTGTCTGATGCA
>OMTG01000054.1 GCA_900313905.1 uncultured Actinomycetes bacterium
AAGGGCCCCGCCTGTGGCAGGGCCCATCGTGAAAGGCTGGGTTTCCGTAAATCCTATGCGTCTACGCGGGCGACGCACTTGATCTCGACGAGGCCGCCTGCAGGGAGCGCCGCCACCTGGAAAGCGCAGCGTGCCGGATAGGGAGCCTCGAAGAACTCGGCATAGACCTCGTTCATCGCAGCGAAGTCATTGATATCGGCGAGGAGCACCTCGGTCTCCACGACGTCTGCCATGCTCGCACCGGCAGCCCCGAGGATGCTCTTCATGTTCGTGAGGCTCTGGCGGGTCTGGCTCTGGACATCGTCGCCTGCGAGCTTGCCCGTGGCGGGGTCGAGGCCGAGCTGGCCTGAGACATTGATCGAGCCGTTCGAGATGATGCCCGCAGAATAGGGGCCGATGGCGGCAGGTGCCTTGTCCGTGACGATTGCCTTCTTGCTCATGCTTGCACTCCTTGTCTTTCCTGCTGCCTCTGGCAGCCTGGTCGGTATGGTTCCTATCTCCTGGCGACGTAGGTGCCGGGCTTCACACCGGTCGGCTCGCCGTCGCGGACGCACAGGGTCCCGTTCACGAAGACCTCGTGGGCCTGGCCTGTGACCTCGAATCCCTCATAGGGCGTGTAGTCCACAGCCTGGTGCTGGTTCGCCTCCGAGATCGTCCAGCGCTTCTCCGGATCCCAGACGCAGATATCCGCATCGGATCCCACAGCGAGTGCGCCTTTCCTCGGATACATGTTGAAGACCTTGGCCTGGCCCTCCGAGAGCAGATGGAGGAAGTCCATCGGACCGAGCGTGTCCTGGAAAAGGGTCATGATGAGGGCAGGGCGATGCTCGACGCCCGGGCCGCCATTCGGGATCTTCCGGAAGTCGCCACGTCCGCGGTCCTTCTGCCCCGTGAGGTTGAAGGAGCAGTGGTCGGTCGAGATCTGGTCGACCTCGCCTGCACGCACGGCCTCGCGGAGCGCCTGGATATCGTGGGGCTTCCGGAGCGGCGGGCTCATCACGTACTTGGCACCCGCAAAGCCGTCCTCCCCCTCCTCGAAGTAGCGCCTGTCATCGAGCAGGAGATACTGCGGGCAGGTCTCAAGCGAGACGCGCACGCCCCTCTCGCGTGCGGCCCGCACCTGCTCGAGTCCGAGCGCGGTCGAGCAGTGCACGACATTCACGCGGGCTCCCGTGAGCTCTGAGAGGTACATGAGGCGCGAGATCGCCTCAGCCTCGGCCTCTGCCGGACGGGAGAGCGGATGGCCTTCCGGACCCGTGATGCCTGCCTCGAAGACGCGCTTCTGGAGCGCATCGACGAGCGTGCCATTCTCGCAGTGGACGCAGAGGATCCCGTCGAAGGGGCGGATGGCCTCGAGGACCTCCATCGTCTCGGCGTCATCGAGCTTCAGGTGGTCGTAGGCGAAATAGGTCTTGAAGGAGGTGATCCCTGCCTCATACATGGCAGGGATCTCTTCCTTGGTCTTCTCGCTCCAGTCCGCTATCGCCATGTGGAAGGCATAGTTCGCGGTGCAGGTCCCATCGGCACGCTTGTGCCACTCCTCGAGCGCCTCATGCAAGGTCATTCCCTTGTCCTGGGTCGCATAGTCGACAATCGTGGTCGTGCCGCCGCAGGCAGCGGCGCGCGTCCCCGTCTCGAAGCTGTCTGCGGTCCAGTCCATGCCCGTCCAGCACTGCATGTGGGTGTGGGCATCGATGAAGCCAGGATAGATGTAGCAGCCCGTGACATCCTCGACCGTATCGGCATCGGTCGCTACAGCGGTGCCGCCGACCTGGACGATCCTGCCGTCTTCGAAGGCGAGATCTCCCCGCCTCAGCCCTTCCGGCGTGACCAGGATGCCACCTCTCAGGATATGCATGATCAGACCTCCTTGTTTGTCGCCACTGCAGCCTCGAGCGTCTCCAAGGCCTCAGGCGTATCCACATCGCAGAGCTCCAATGAGCTCGCTGCCTTCACAAGCACCGTGCCCTCTTTCAGGCCGGGCACCCGGCCGAAGAGCGCAGAGCCTCCCTCATCTCCTTCAAGGCCTAAGAGGGCCTCCCGCAGGGTCCCTGGGAAGAAGACGGGGCTCGCCGGCTGCCCCTGCCAGGAGAGGCGCACCACATGGCCAGGATGCAGCTCAGCCGCCTTCGCGATCGCGTCCAGGCTCTGAGACGTCACGAGCGGCTGGTCGCCCTGGAGGAAGAGATATCCTGCCCGTGGCCCCAAGGCCTCGATACCCGCACGCATCGTATCGGACTGGAGCGGGCCTTCCGGTGTCGCACGGCTCACCTCGTGCCCCTCTGCGAGCGCTGCCACCTCGTCCCAGCGGGTCGAAACGACGCAGTCGAAGGCAGATGCCTCAGCTGCCTCGATTGCATGGAGGAGAAGCGGCTTTCCCTCGAAGGGGGCGAGCAGCTTCTGGCGTCCGAAGCGGTGCGCCGCCCCTGATGCCATAATGACGCAGCCAAAGGCAGGGACGTTCTCGAGGCCTGCGAAGCAGGAGGCGAAGGAGGTCTCCACGTACTGGCCGACCGCCTTCGTCCAGGCGTCGTAGCGCGCCAGCACGTCCTCCCCTTCCGGCGTGAGATCCGATCCCCCGCCCCGGGCGCCGCCGATATGCGTGGCGAGGATCTCCGTTCCGAGGCCCTCTTCAGCATGCGAGACGAGGCGCGTGGCCTTCGTATAGGCCATCCGCATCTCCTTCGAGGCAGCGTTCACCGAATGCGTCCTTTTCACGCGGGTCAGGAGCTCATAGGGCCCTGGCCCGAAGAAGCGCTGCTTCAGGTCGTCTGCAATCCATACGTGGAACGAAGGTTTCATCGGAGGGCCTCCCAGCATTGGCAATCCCCACAAGGATACGCCAGAGAGCGCCTGCTAGGCCGTGACGAGGGTGCCGGTCTTCCCATTGATTCCGTCAGAGGCCTTGTCGAGGAGGGTGATCAGCGAGGTGCGGCCAGCTCCGGACTGCGCGAACTGAAGCGCCGCCTGGACCTTCGGGAGCATCGAACCCGGGGCGAACTCCCCTGCCTCGATGTAGCGCTGGGCAGTCTCGGGCGTGAGATGGTCGAGCTCCTGCTGGTCCGGCTTGCCGAAGTGGATGGCGACCTTCTCGACAGCCGTGAGGATGATGAGGACATCAGCGTCGAGCTCCTCTGCGAGCTCGGCTGCTGCGAAGTCCTTGTCGATCACGGCGGCGGCGCCCTTCAGATGGTGCCCCTGGGTCTTGTGCACCGGGATGCCGCCACCGCCACAGGCGATCACCACATGGTTTGACTGCACAAGGGAGCGGATCGTGTCGATCTCGACGATCGCCTTCGGCTTCGGGGAGGCGACGACACGGCGCCAGCCACGTCCCGCATCCTCGACGACGTTGTAGCCGCGCTCACGCACGAGGCGCTCTGCCTCCTCTTTCCTCATGAACGCCCCAATGGGCTTCGTCGGATGCTCGAAGGCAGGATCGTCCTCGTCGACCTCGACCTGGGTCAAGACCGTAGCAGCGCCCCGGTCGATGCCGCGGTCGAGCATCTCCTCGCGCAGGGCGTTCTGGAGGTCGTAGCCGATGTATCCCTGGCTCATCGCGACGCAGACCGAGAGCGGGCAGGGGATGTACTTGTCCGGATAGGACCTCACCAGCTCTGTCATCGCCTCCTGGATCATGCCGACCTGAGGGCCATTGCCGTGGGCCACGACAACCTCGTTGCCCTCCTCGATCAAATCCACGATCGCCTTGGCGGTATGCTTCACGGCTGCCATCTGCTCAGGCAGGTTCTTGCCGAGCGCATTGCCGCCGAGAGCTATGACAATCCTCTTTCCCATGCTGCATCCTCTCCCTGCTGCCCCAATCGGGCAGCCCCTGAAAACAGCGGGGCCCGCCCCTGGCTCACAAGCCTTCTGGCGGGCCCCGACGAACTCATCCGTTCTTGTGCCGTGCTCTGTGCCTTAGAGCTGGTACCAGCGCTTCGTGTCAGCCTCTTCGAGGGCGGCCAGCGTCGCGACGGGGTCCTTGACCTTCTGCAGGAAGACCATGGCAGCGACGGCATACGGCTTGTAGGAAGCCTCCTTGTAGAGCCCGTCACGGTGATAGTCGAAGACCGCGTTCTCGACCTCGCCGTGCTCGCAGGAGACGCCCACGATGTCAGCCGGCAGCGGGTGCATGTAGATCGTGTCCTTGCCATGGGCCGTCTTGTCCATCAAAGCAGGCGTGCAGCACCAGTCCATGTGGGTCGCATTCTCGGCGAGCTGCTCCTTCTCGAGGGCATCGATGCCGGCGGCATCGCCTGCAGCGTAGAGCTTCGTGCGGCGCTCCATCGTCGCATAGGATGCCCAGGACTTCGGCACCACGATGTCAGCGCCCTCGAAGGCCTCCTCCATCGAGTGGGCCTGCGTGAAGGTCGCGCCGGACTCCTTCGCATAGGTGCCGGCCTTCTCGACGAGATCCGGCATCAGATCATAGCCCTCAGGATGGGCGAGCGTCACATCCATGCCGAAACGGGGAAGTAGGGTGATGAGCGACTGCGGGCAGGAGAGGGGCTTGCCATAGGAAGGCGAGTAGGCCCAGGTGACAGCGACCTTCTTGCCTTTGAGGTTCTCGAGGCCGCCGAACTCGTTGATGAGATAGAGGAGGTCTGCCGAGGACTGGGTCGGGTGGTCGGAGTCGGACTGCAGGCTCACGAGGGTCGGACGGTGGTCGAGGATGCCGTCAGCATAGGACTGGGCGACAGACTCTGCGACCTCCTTCATGTAGGCATCGCCCTCGCCGATGAACTTGTCGTCGCGGATACCGATCACATCGGCCATGAAGGAGATCATGGTCGCGGTCTCGCGGACCGTCTCGCCGTGGGCAATCTGGGACTTGGACTCGTCGAGGTCCTGGAGCTGCAGGCCGAGCATGTTCGTGCCGGAAGCGAAGGAGAAGCGGGTGCGGGTCGAGTTGTCACGGAAGTTCGAGACCGCCAGGCCGGACTGGAAGATGCGGGTCGAGATGTTGCGCTCGCGGAGGTTGCGCAGGGCATCGGCCACGAGGTAGAGCGCCTTCAGCTCATCGGTGGTCTTGTCCCAGGTGTGGAGGAAATCGCTCTCGTACATGTTCGAGAA
>OMTG01000070.1 GCA_900313905.1 uncultured Actinomycetes bacterium
TGCGGGCGCTCTCGCTGGAGTCCATGAGACGAATCAAGCCATCGAGGCATCTTTGCGTCTCATTGATTGTGGCCCCGATAGCACCTCAGAATGTTTCGCAATATGTGCTGAGGCTTTGGATGGATGATGCAAGACGCACCTCGGGATGGAGGCCGGTGCAACGCCTTTGGCCGAGTGGATGCAATCTCAAGATCCTGCTGGCATATACTATCGGGCCTGGTCCAGGCAGCAATCTGGTGATGATGGGATGATGCGTATGCAGGATTTCGATAGGGTCCCAATTCCAGCTGGTGCGCACAGACAGGTGCCGGTCCCTGATGCAGAGCTTCTGGCCAGGCAGGCACGTGCCGGCCTTCTCTGGTCTCCCGGTGACGGAAGGCTGCTCGGACACAGGGCGGGCGAGCCGACAGACAGCATTCCCTGCGGTGTCAGCGAGAGCGCGCTCCTCGATTGCATGATCCAATCTACGGACGACAGGGCTGCGCGGTCACGGATCGAGTGGGTCTGCGACTTGAGCGAGGACGATGATCTGAGCTATCGCATCGTACCTCCTGCCGATTTCAGCGAGACCAGGCTCTGGCCTTGGGAAGAGCGGCCGAGGTTCCGCAAAGAGGGCGCCGCGACATTCAAGAGCGCCGAGCAAGCCAAGGCAATCATCGACGAAGTGGTGGCATCGTGCGCCTCTGTGATCCTTGTCTGGCTTGGCGGCGACGACGAGACTGTCAAGCTTACGTACTCCTTCGACAGGGCACCTGGTGATGGCGAGGCAACCGCATGCACAGACATCGTGTGGAGCCCCCAAACCAATGCTATCCGCGAGGTCATGACGCGCACCTTCGTGGTCACCCTCGAGCGTGCCAGCGGTCCCGACTACGCTATGGGCATGCGTGTGGTGTCTGCACGTCCCATTGCAGTGTCGAACAATGCATGGGAGACCAGGGAGAGTCTGAGAGATGTGTTTGTGTGGGAGGTCCCCAGGCCGACCAGCTCCATCTATCGTCTGTACAACGAATGCAGGCTCGATCTTTCCTGTCCCTTCGAGGTGCGACTCTACAAATATGAGCGGGGCATGGACGAGGCATGCGACAGAGTGGAGTTCCGTACGACCGAAGCCGACGGGGACGTGAACCTGATTTCGGTGGCTGCATGGACCTATGAACTGACTGCGCTGACGATTCGTGGCGATCAGATTGTCGAATCGGATTTCGTGAGATGGTTCTGCGGGGATGAGCATGCTGTGACAGAGGTGCCCGCACGCTGGATCGGGCTGCGGAGCTATGCGAAGGCGGCAGCGAGGCGCCTGGAGCACCTTGAAGAGAGCGAATTCCAGTGAAGATTGCCCCGGCCTCCAAGGGAGAGGGGTGTGGCATGCCGTGCGCCTGGCACAGTGCCAGACGATGGGAAGAGCAATCCAGGACACCTGCCATCGGATCAGACAGGCGAGGCATCTGCATGGGGTAGCATCGAGCCGCTCAAGTATGGCTGCTACCGGCTACATACCGACAACAGGGACACGACAATCCAGACCGATGGACAATCCAGACCGATGTGCTCCAGAGCTTCGAGACCGACGAATGGGACGCCATAACGTGCTCGGCCCTGCTCCGTGCAGGCTGGGAGGCTAAGGACACTGCCAGGGGCTGGAGCAGGCATCGTTTCGACTTCGATATCGGTTCTCCGACCCTTGGGACCTATGACACCATGGATGATGTGCACGACGAGATCGCCAACATCGAGCTGTCGTCGAAGCATGGCAAGGATATCGTGGACGGTGCCTGCAAGATCAGCAGGGGGATCTGCCCTGCTGCGCTTGAAGGCCTGAAGAAGCTGCAGAATGGTTTCTCACTATAGCCTCAGAGCTACCGCATATACAGCCTTATGCCAAGGTGGCACTGATTCCTGAATGAGGGCCTTGGCGCTTCAAAAGGATGCTCGCTATCGACCCCCCTGTCGTGCTGGAAGGGAAGCGATAGCGAGCATCAGGATTCTTGCAAACGAGCCGCCTTCAGACGTGCCGCTGGGAGTTCAAGGCATGCCCAGGTCTCTTCCTACGCGAATCCGATGATCCGTTCCGCACTGGGGTTCTTGAGGAGATCCTTCATGACCTCATCGTCGAGCACGCTTTCCACGGTCTCCCTATGCATGCAGCTATCATCGGCATACAGCGTCGCCTGCCGCATGGTGAGGCGGTTGAAGATTTGCCTGACAAGGCGGCCGTTGCCGAAGCTGTCCTTCTTGTTCTTCTCGAGCTCCTCGAATGTCTGCAGCATCAGCGAGGCGGCATCCTCATCGATGGTGTATTCGTCGTGGGCGAGATGCTGGTTGAATATCTCCATAAGCTCGGCTGCTGTGTAGTCCGGGAAGTTCAGCGTGAAGCCGATGCGGCTTTCCAGGCCCGGATTCGAAGCCATAAGATTCTTCATCGGCTCCTGATATCCAGCAAGGATCGTCACAAAGCCCAGACGCCTGAAGTCTGAATAGCAATCCTCCATTGCCTTGACGAGAGTATCGAGCGCTTCATGTCCAAAGTCATCATGCTCGCCTTCGATGAGAGCGTATGCTTCGTCGATGAACAGTACGCCATGGCGAGCGCGCTCGACTGCTTTCTTGGTCTTCTCGGCGGTATGCCCCTGATATCTGCCGACGAGCGTCTCACGATCGCCTTCGATGAATACGTCACGCCCCGAGATGATGCCCCGGTCTGCAAGCATATGCCCGAAGATGCGGGCTACCGTGGTCTTGCCGGTTCCGGGGTTGCCCAACATCATGATGTTGATGCTGGGAATCTCTTTTCCATTCTTCATGCGTGCGGCAACGAAGCTGACAATCTCGATGAGCTGCTTCTTGATGTCTTCAAGCCCGATGAGCGCATTCAGCTCATCTGTGCCGGATGGGCACTTTGATGGCTGGGAATCCGCAGCTGGCGGGAAGCCGAGACCCTGCATAGTCTGGTCATACGTTGCAGGGTCGAAGTCGCAGGGGGATACATTCGAGGAGAGCGCAAGCCGTCTCTTGATATGCTGCTCTTCGAGGACATCCTTCTCAGCCGATGCGCCAAGCTCATACGTCTTGATTCGCGCTGGGCAAGAGAAGAAGCTTGCAATCTGCAGGCTGATATCCCGTTCACTTCCATTTCCCTTATAGTTGGAATTTTTCTTGCCGATCAGGCTGAGCTTCATGGTTCCATCGCCAAGCTGCTCCATGTTGGTGGGGATCACCGTGATGCCCTCGTAATTGGCGAGATTCTCGCAGACGGCAGCATAGACCTCTGGGGCAGCAAGAGGCGCATTCAGCAAGACCTCGGCGCTGAAATATGGAGAGACGACATCGATCGGCCTCGGTGCCGTGAAGCCAGAAGGAATCTCCTCCTCGGAACTATCTCTATCTACCAGATAGGGTATGGGCACGTCTTCGAAGGGCTCTTCGGCATGCTCTTCAGCCGTGCCGCGCGAATCCTTCTGCTCATTGATGGACGCATACTGCACCGGATCGAAATCCACCGCATCGACCTTGATGCCTTGCCGGAAGTGATACAGGATATCGTGGGCGGCAATCGTGTCCTCGCCGCCTGAGGCATCGAGGGTCAGCAGCTTCACATCCACATCCGCATCGAAGATTTCGCTGATGGCGGTGCCGATCTCATCGGGGTCGGCGAGGGTATCCTTGGAGAGGATGACGCCGTCCACAGAGATCTGCATATGGCCATCTTCTGTCGGGCACACGTTCTTCGGCACAATGTTGATGCTCTTGAGCGCAAGAAGGTTTTCCCTGCAGGTGAAGTACGTCTGAGGGTCATACTTGTTCGATCGCGTGGTGATGGTGGCTCTGAAGCAGGGAGCGAAATACAGGGGAACCAAGCTGTAATGGCCCTCTGCACTTCGACGTGCGATGGTGTCGACGAGCCTCTTGTCCTTCTTGTCAACTTGTACATCCACGTGCCTGAATGTGATGGCTACCGATTTGGCGATATCATGCATCTCATCGTGATAGGCCTTCGGGCCTTCTTTCTTGGTTTGCCATTCTCCGGTGAACCAATTCTCGATGCCAGAGTAGTTGTAGTAGATGAGCAGCGATTTCATTTCCAGCTTGCGTGCAAGGCGTGATGCTGCGAGCGCGCCCTCAAGCTCTCCTGCTACGCTGCCCATGGAGAGCATCTTTGGATCGTTCCCGCTCCCGATCAGGTCGTGGCGCCATCCGGACTGGTCAATCAGATAGCCGCCATAGCCATATGCATTGTTCTCCTTGCTGTATGAGCCATCGACGTAGGCATAGCTGTCCATAGGCTCTTCAGCCTGGGATTCTGCTTCCTTGTCTGCATTTTGGGATTCATTGCCCATGATAGCCTCCGAAGCGTTGTGTTATTCCTGCTGGCTGCGACGCCAGTATGGCACATGCCTGCAGGCTCAAGGACATGAGGTTCCCATCAGGCTGCCAGCGGAGCCAGCTGCTTCATTCAGCTTCATTCAGCCCGCTCAGGAGCATTTCGATACGCTTTGCCCATCTGGCGTCTGGTGCAGAGAGCGGCAACTATACCATCAGGTTGGCAGGAGGGGAGGCCAGCGCACGGCATAGGAGATTCGATGCCCTGACCTGCCTGTTCTGGTGGCCCATTGCCGCTGGCATGCCACCAATGCATGAGGCGCTCTGGGCCGTAGCGAATGGTGCTGACAAGACGAGGGAGCACGGTGTGCCCCGCGATGAAAGGAGCGCTTTCATATGCCATATATGTGGCTCGTCGAGAAAGGCGACAATGGCTTCATCCATGGGATTGAGAAGACAGGTGAGGGTGCCCAGGATGCAGCGAACAGATGCCTGGCAGAGCTGAAGCGGGCAGGTGGAGGATACGCTCTGCATGGCCCATACCTGTCAAGCGAATTCGATACAGCTGAGGGAGCAGAAAGATGCTTCGAGAGGCTGATGGCAAGGCCTGATGGCAGGTCGTTGGTCGCATTCGTGGATGGTGGTCTGCGAGGTCAGATTGACAAGTCATGCCTTGGAGTGGGCATTGCAATCTACGACAATGTTCTTCCTGCAGATCTCTGGCCTGAAGACGGCACCGACGGCTGCGAGGCTGATTCATGTGATGGGCCGGAGCTGATTCGGACCCATTCCACCGCAATCAAAAATTATGCGGTTGATACGTCGTTGAACGATGCGGCTGAGTATTACGGTGCGGAATTTGCAATCGATCTTGCACGGAGCCTGAGAAGAAGCACTGTGCCAGAGGGGGAGCAGAAAGGCCTGGTCATTGCATATGACAATATCGGAGTGGCGCTCTTTGCAGTCGGATTCTGGAAGGCGTCAAAGCCCTCTTCAAAGGCCTATGCGGAATTCCTGAGCACCATCCCTGAGGATTTCCCGCTCTATTTCTTTCACATCAAATCTCATGAGGCCGAAGGGAAGGCTGCGGCATCGTTCGCACAATGTGGTAACAACATTGCCGACACGCTTGCGACACTGGCAATCGTGGCCTATGACTGCAGCAGCTGCGGCAAAGCGCTGACGCTTAGGAAGCAGGCTGAGCAGCTCAGTCAGACGATTCACGGTGAGGAATCGTAGCAGGCGCAGGTCCTAAACTTGTACATGCGCCTCATGACAGACGCTCCTTGATAAGTACAGGGGCGCAGGGGACATCTCCTGCGCCCAGGCTTTTATGTGTTGCCCCAATGATCGGACAGATCTCCACATATCCAGTGAAGCTCAGATTCCTCAACGCGGCTCATCGGCTATCCGCGATAGCCAAAGCTGATATGGGCACAGTTCCGAAGGGACAGAACTCTTCGATGCCACCGGCTGCTGGAGCGATGGATTGGCGAGCAGTCCGGCACTACCATGGGATGTCCGCTCGCAGACATGTTGATGCTGCAGCTGACGTAAGATAGGCATGCGGATGCAGCTGCCTGCTCGTGGGGGGCACTGATGGCAAACCCGCTACCTGCAATACGCTTTGGGGAGAGGGAGGCCTATGGACAAGCA
>OMTG01000071.1 GCA_900313905.1 uncultured Actinomycetes bacterium
TGCGTTGCGGGCGATGCCTGGCCACTTCCCCGCATGCAGCAGGGGCATCCAAAATGAAAAGTCTGGGTTAACGCGGGGGCTTCGAGGCGGACCGCAGCTGCAGCCGCTCTATAGTATCATCGATTCACTGGGGTTATTCCCGCATATTCAGAATGATGAAAGCGTGATTTCTTGCCATGATAGCAGTCGTGAAGCAGAGCGCCACCGAGGAGCAGCTGGCCCATTTCGTGACCTGGATCGAGAACCGGGGATTCAGGACCAACGTCTCCAAAGGCGAGAACGAGACCATCGTCGGCATCATCGGCGACACCTCGAAGATCGATCCCTTCCTGCTCGAGTCCATGGACATCATCGACCGCGTCCAGCGCGTCTCCGAGCCCTACAAGAAGGCGAACCGCAAGTTCCATCCGCAGAACTCCGTCATCTCCTGCGGCTTCGGCGTGAATATCGGCGATGGCAGCTTCCAGGTCATGGCCGGCCCCAACTCCCTTGAGGGCAAGGACCTCCCGATGCTCGCAAAGGCCGCCAAGGACGCCGGTGCCAACCTCCTCATGGGCGGCACATACAACCCGAAGACCTCGCCCTATTCCTTCGCCGGCCTCAAGCAGGAGAGCCTCCATGAGCTCGCCGAGGTCGCCCACGGATTCGAGATGCCGGCCGTGTCGGAGATCATGGATCCCCGCGATGTCCAGGCCTTCCTCGACGCCGGCATCGACGTGATACAGGTCGGTGCCCGCAGCATGCAGAACTTCCCGCTCCTGAAGGAGCTTGGCAAGACGAAGACGCCGGTCCTCATCAAGCGCGGCCTCGAAGCCACGATCGACGAGTGGATCATGGCAGCCGAATATGTGATGAGCGAGGGCAACGAGCAGGTCATCCTCTGCGAGCGCGGCATCCGCACCGCCGAGACGCGTTATCGCCATACGCTCGACATCTCCTCCGTGATCGCGGTCCATGGCCTCTCCCATCTGCCCGTCATCTGCGATCCGAGCAGGGCGGCAGGGCTCGCGCGCTTCGTGCCGTCGCTCTCCTATGCAGCGGCAGCCGCAGGCGCAGACGGCCTCGAGATCGAGATCGATGCCCAGCCGATGGAGTCGCTCTCCGATGGCGGCCGTGCCCTCACGCCCGAGCAGTTCAGCCACATGATGGCGAAGCTTGGCCGCATCCGCCAGGCGCTTGCGGAGGACGAGTGATGGAGCAGAGCACAGCATTCGTCCCCGGCCGGGTCGGCATCGTCTCCCTCGGCCTCATGGGCGGCTCCTTCGCGAAGGCCTTCGCCCAGGCGGGCGTCGAGGTATATGGCGCAGACATCTCCGAGGATGTCCTCGAGATGGCCGAGATCGAGACCATCAAAGGGCCCCTCACCGACGAGATCATCCCCACCTGCGAGCTCATCATCCTTGCAGGGTATCCCAAGGTCTGCATCGAGCAGCTCCAGCGCATCGCGCCCCTCGTCTCCCCCGGCGCCATTGTTATGGATACGGGCGGCGTCAAGAAGGTCATCTGCGAGAAGTGCTTCCCGATAGCTGAAGGCCATCCCTTCACCTTCGTCGGCTGCCATCCTATGGCAGGCACGCAGTACTCGGGATTCGCCCATGCCCGCGCGAACATGTTCCATGGGGCGCCGCTCGTGATCGTGCCGCCCCAGATGGACGACTTCGAGCGTCTCGACCTCCTGGAGCGCATGAAGGCGCTTCTCGCCCCCTGCGGCTTCGGCTCCTTCACGCTCACGACCGCAGAGCACCACGACGAGGTCATCGCCTTCACCTCGCAGCTTGCCCATGTGGTCTCCAATGCCTACGTGAAGAGCCCCTCGGCACGGGTGCACAAGGGATTCTCGGCAGGCTCCTACAAGGACCTCACCCGTGTGGCCCGCCTCAATCCCGACATGTGGTGCGAGCTCTTCCTCGAGGATGCCGACAACCTCTCGGACGAGATCGGCATCCTGATCCACCACCTCCAGCAATATAAGGATGCGATCGACCGCCGCGATGCGCCGGAGCTCCGCGAGCTTCTGGCCGAGGGCGACCGCCGCAAGCGCCAGATCGAAGGCAGGTAAGATGGCCGAACATATCATCACCGTCACGACCCCCAGCTCCACCTACGAGTGCCATGTGGGGGCTGGGATCCTTTCTGAGGTCGGTGCGATCGCCCGCTCTTCGGCAGGAGGCTCTCTTGCCTGCATCGTGAGCGACTCGAATGTGGCGCCGCTCTATGCAGATGCCATCCAGGCCTCCCTTGAAGAGGCCGGATATCAGGTCTTCACGACCACCTTCCCTGCAGGCGAAGCCTCCAAGAGCTTCCAGACCTTGGCTGGCATCCTCGAGGCGATCGCCACCTTCGGGCTCACCCGCGACGATATCGTGGTCGCGCTCGGCGGGGGCGTCACGGGCGACATGGGCGGCCTTGCGGCTGCCCTCTATCTGCGCGGCATCCGCGTCGTGCAGGTGCCAACCTCGCTGCTCGCGATGGTCGACTCCTCGGTGGGCGGCAAGACCGCCATCGACATCCCCCAAGGCAAGAACCTCGTCGGTGCGTTCTGGCAGCCGTCTGCCGTCGTGGCAGACGTCCGCTGCTTCCAGACGATCTCGCCTGCGCTCTTCCGCGACTCCTGCGGCGAGGTGATCAAGCATGCGGTGCTTGCCGACCCCGCGCTCTTCAGCCGCCTTGAGCAGACCCCGCTCACGACCCCCGGCATCCCCGAGGACGAGCTTGCCTGCGTCGTTGCCCGCAACATCGAGATCAAGCGCGACGTGGTGGATGCGGACGAGAAGGAGCAGGGCCTGAGGCAGACCTTGAACCTCGGCCACACGATCGGCCACGCCGTCGAGGCGGCCTCCAATTTCCAGCTCGGCCATGGCACCTGTGTCGCCATCGGCCTCTGCAGCATGGCACGTGCCGCAGCGGCGAAGGGCTGGTGCACACAGGAGACCGCAGACAGGATTTCCTCCCTCGTGAGGCTCCATGGGCTTCCCACCGACACCACGCTCGACCATGGGACGATCCTTCGCTTCGCCTCTCATGACAAGAAGCGCCATGGGACCGGCGTAAACATCGTCGTGCCGGCAGAAATCGGCGAGGTCAGACTCCACAAGGCATCGCTTGCCGAGCTCGCAGGGCTCATCGATCTGGGCTGCGGGACGGAGGCATCCCGATGAACGTGACCATCCATCCGCATGAGCTCACGGGCACCGTGCAGGCCATCGCCTCGAAGTCGGTCGCCCACCGCATGCTCATCCTCTCGGCGCTCTGCCCGAGCGCTACCGACATCCGCTGCAACGCGACATCCGAGGACATCGAGGCGACAGCCCGGGTCCTCAATGCTCTGGGCGCTCATGTCACGAAGGCCGAAGAGGGCTTCCATGTGGAGCCGCTCCCCGGAAGCTCTGCCTCCGACAACATCCGCGAGGCCCAAAAGGGCGCCGTGCTCGACTGCGGCGAGTCGGGATCGACCCTGCGCTTCATGCTGCCCGTGGTCGCAGCTCTCGGCTGCGGCGCATCCTTCACCGGACATGGCCGTCTGGCGAAGCGCCCCCTCTCCCCGCTCTATGAGGAGCTCGCCGAGGGCGGCTGCACGCTCTCGCCCCAAGGAAGCTTCCCGCTCACGATCTCCGGCAAGCTCAAGCGCCGCAGCTTCACGCTGCCCGGCAACGTCTCCTCGCAGTTCGTCTCGGGCCTCCTTCTCGCATCGCCCCTGATGGAAGGACCGCTCCATATCCTCGTCGAGGAGCCTGTCCAGTCCCGCCCCTATATCAGCATCACGGAAAACGCCCTTGCCGCCTTCGGCGCAGATGTCCTGAGCTGCCCGGAGACCGAGAATGGCAAGCGCTGCCTTGCCCTCATGGTGTCGCCCTCCTCGACGCCGGTGCGCTCCCCCGGCACGATCGAGGTGGAGGGCGACTGGTCGAATGCCGCATTCTGGCTCTGCGCCGGCGCGCTCAGCCACGAGCCGGTATCGATCACGGGGCTCGACCTCACCTCCGTCCAAGGCGACCGGGCGGTCCTTGGCGCCCTTGCCCTCTTCGGCGCCCGTGTGAGCCGCAAGGCCAACCGTGTCACGATCGTGCGTGACCATCTCGAGGCAGCCACGATGGATGTGCACGACGTGCCCGATCTCGTTCCGGCGCTCGCAGCCGTCGCCTGCTATGCCAAGGGCACGACCCGTCTCACGAATGCCGGACGGCTCCGCCTGAAGGAATCGGACCGCCTCGAGACCACAGCCGCCGCGCTCAACGCGATGGGCGGACAGGTCTCGGCTGAAGGGGACACCCTTGTGATCGAGGGCACCGGCACCCTTGCTGGCGGCACTGTCGATGCAGCGAACGACCACCGCATCGCGATGGCGGCAGCGGTCGCTGCGACCTGCGCCACGGGGCCGACCACGATCGAGGGCGCCGAATGCGTCTCGAAATCCTATCCTGCCTTCTTCGAGGATTATGCCTCGCTGGCAGGTTCCGTCATGAAGGAGCTCTAGCATGCCTTCCACCACAGGATCCGCCCTCAAGGTCACCGTCTTCGGCCAGTCGCATTCCGAAGCGATCGGCTGCGTGATCGAGGGCCTCCCCTCCGGCATCTCCCTCGATATGGATGCCATCCGTGCGTTCATGAAGAGGAGGGCGCCAGGGCAGGGCCCCTGGACGACGCCGCGCAAGGAGGCCGATGAGCCGAAGATCCTCTCCGGCCTCAACCAGGATGGCACGACCTGCGGCGCCCCGCTTGCCATGGTGATCGAGAACACGAACACGCGCTCCAAGGACTACTCCGAGCTGAAGCGCGTCCCCAGGCCAGGACACGCCGACTTCCCGGCCTGGGTGAAGTGGGGGTCTGCCCACGATATCGCAGGCGGCGGGCACTTCTCGGGCCGCCTCACGGCCCCCTTGTGCTTTGCCGGAGCCATCGCCCTCCAGATCCTGGAAGCGCAGGGCGTCGAGGTCTGCGCCCATCTCGTCCGCATCGGAAAGGCCACGGACACCCCCTTCTCTGCCGTCAGAAACGATGCAGCAGCGCGTCAGCTCCTCAGGGACCAGATCGCTTCTGTCAGGGCTCCCGGCCGCACGCTTGCGACCATCGACGGGGAAGCCGAGAAGGCGATGCTCGGCCAGATCGATGCAGCGCGCCGCGCAAAGGATTCGGTCGGCGGCGAGATCGAGGCGGTCGTCACCGGCCTTCCTGCTGGCATAGGCTCCCCCATGTTCGATGGGATGGAGAACATCCTGGCCCGGGACCTCTTCGGAATCCCCGGCGTCAAGGGCCTGGAGTTCGGCCGTGGCTTCGAGCTGGCACAGATGCATGGATCGGAGTCGAACGACCCCTTCATGATGGAGGATGGACAGTGCGTCCCCGAGACGAACAATGCCGGCGGCATCCTCGGCGGCATCACGACCGGAGCGCCGCTCGTCTTCCGCCTTGCGATGAAGCCGACCTCGAGCATCGCGCGTCCGCAGAGGTCGGTCGACCTTGTGGCCGCAGAGCCGGCCACGCTCGAGGTCCATGGCCGCCACGACCCCTGCATCGTGACCCGTGCCGTGCCGGTCGTCGAGGCTGTGGCAGCGCTTGCCACGCTCGATGCCTGGCTCTCCTATCCTGCCGACACGCCATTCCAGAAGAAGTGAGGATACCTACCCATGAGAGAGCTCTCAGACGTCCGCAAGGACCTCGACCGCATCGATACCAGCATCATGCAGCTCTTCGAGGAGCGCATGCAGTGCGCCGATGAGGTGGCTGCATACAAGAGCGCGCACGGCCTGCCGATCCTCGACCGTGCCCGCGAGCGCCAGAAGCTGGCAAGCGTCTCGGAGAAGGTGCCCGACGAGCACCGCAACTATGCGCAGGTCCTCATGGGCCTCCTCATGGAGGCGGCGCGTGCGCAGGAATACGACGATCTCGGTGTCGTGAGCAATGTCGGCTCGAAGATCTCGGATGCGATCGCAAACGAGCCCAAGCTCTTCCCGCAGACCGCCTATGTCGCCTGCCAGGGCGTCGAAGGCGCCTATTCCCAGATCGCAGCCGACCGCATCTTCAAGCACCCGACGATCTCCTATTTCGATTCCTTCGACGGCGTCTTCCGTGCAGTCGAGGAGGGCTTCTGCCAATTCGGCGTGCTCCCGGTCGAGAACTCGACCGCAGGCTCGGTGAACCAGGTCTACGACCTCATGATGCAGCACAACTTCTCGATCGTGCGCAGCACCCGCATCAAGATCGACCACAATGTGCTCGCGAAGCATGGGACCTCGCTCGACGATATCCGCGACATCTACTCCCATGAGCAGGCGATCCGCCAGTCGAGGGGATTTTTGGCCGAGCATCCGCAGATGAAGGTCCACATCGTGGAGAACACGGCGATGGCGGCACGGGCCGTGGCGGAGAGCAGCCGCACCGATGTCGCAGCGCTTTCGAGCCGTGCCTGCGCCGAGCTCTACGACCTCGATATCCTTGCCCGCTCCGTCCAGGACACCGGCAACAACTTCACCCGCTTCGCCTGCATCGCGAAGGACCTCACGATCTATCCGGGAGCCGACCGCTCCTCGCTCATGCTGATCGTGAACCATGAGCCGGGCGCCCTCTACAAGGTGCTCTCACGCTTCTACGCCCTCGATATCAACATCGTGAAGCTCGAGAGCCGCCCCATCCCCAACCGCGATTTCGAGTTCATGTTCTACTTCGACCTCGAGTGTCCCGTCGAAGCCCCCGAGTTCGCGAC
>OMTG01000086.1 GCA_900313905.1 uncultured Actinomycetes bacterium
CTAGTAACTGACTAAAAGGTTGTGCGGGTTCAAGTCCCGCCTCCGACACCAGAACGTTCTGGGAGGAGCTCTTTGGAGCTCCTCCTTTTTTATTGGGTATAGTGAGACCGTATCGCAAGGCTTTGTGGAGGATGACACATGGCAGGCAGGCAGGTCTCACTCGAAAGGCTCGGCAACTCTTCGATCCCGTCAGCATTCGGATCGCTTCTTTACCTCACGAGTGATGCGGTTGTGGCCTTCGATGGATTCGGCCGCATCATCCTGTCGAATGAGCAGGCAGAACGCCTCTTCGGAGGAGGGGATGAGGGGCTCTACGGCGCAGGCATCGGCCAGATCTTCCCTCCGGCTGCCCCGCACGCCCATCCCGCTCTCACAGGCGACGTTGCGGAGGGCGAGGGGACAGATGCGCTCGCGCTGCCCTTTGCCGTGGACGGGAGCGCCCGGACCATCACCCGCAAGGCCCAGGATGGCACGCTCCAGGTCCTGCGCGTGAGATGCGAGAGGACGGGCGCCTCCTCCGACACCTATGTGCTTGTGGCCCACGATGCGGACGAGAAGGCCGCTGAGGGCCGCGAGGAGGAGCGGACGATAAAAGACCTCGAGCGGGTCAACAAACGGCTCTCAGGCACGCTCAGAATCGTTCTAGATACCCTCAACAACGACGATATGAGCCTGCTCTTCTCCCGGGCCCTCGAGGAGATAGCCGAGACGATGGAGGCAAGCGGCACCATCATCTACCTGTCGGAGCCGGATGGCTTCCATCTGAGGGGCCATACCGCGAAGGTGGAGCATGCGAAGCTTCCCCAGTTCCTCTCTTTCCGCCATGGCCTCTCCCGGGTGCTCCTGAGGAGCGAGCATGCATTGAGGTTCCGGGTGCTTGCCCCGAAGGCCACCGACCTCAGGGCAGGGCGCTCCTCGTCCCGCGAGGTGATGGACGAGGAGACGCACGAGATCCGGAAGGTGTCCGCCAAGATGCTCCCGCCGTTCGTGAGCTTCATCGCCGTGCCGGTCTGGTTCGGCGGCCATGTGATCGCGATCATCGAGGTCGGCTGGGACCGGCTCCATCCCACGACGAAGGAGGATGCACGGCTACTCGATGCGGTGGCCAGCTATCTCTCGGTCCAGCTCATGGGCGCCTTCACGCAGATGAGGGCAGAGCATGCCGCACATCTGGAGTCTGCCCGATCCGAGCTTCGGGAGGAGCTCTTCGCGAAGGGGGAGCCGACCGACCAGGATGCGATGGAGTTCCTCGAAGAGGTCACGGAGGAGGTCGGCTGCATCTTCTCCCCGGTAGAGGAGAACGACTTCACGCCGACCGCAGTGGCGCATCTGCCCGAGAATGGCATGCGGGCGCTTCCGATGGATGCGGAGGACATCACGGGGTCGCATCTTGGCAACGAGGTCGTGCTGGCTCCGATATCGGCAGGATCCAGGCTCTCGAAGTGGCTCCAGGAGCTCGGAGAGTGCTCGATCGGCGTCTTCGTGGATGGCGGGAAGGTGGAGGACCGGCACATCGCCTACATGGCCTTGAGGCCGGCCGATGCAGAGCCGCTCGACAAGGACGAGAAGTCGTTTCTGCGCAAGTGCACGGATGACCTGATCGAGATCATGCAGGGCACGGCCCGGCGCATGCAGGACAAGCGCATCTCGCAGGCCCTGCAGCTTGGCATGAAAAACGAGCTCCAGGAGGTTGAGGGGCTCACGGCCTCAGGCATCTACTCGTCGGCGACGGCCGATGCCTTCGTGGGTGGCGACTTCTATGACCTAATCCGCCTGCCGGACCGCCGTGCTGCCGTCATTATGGGCGATGTCTCTGGCAAGGGCGTCGAGGCAGCCTCGGTCTCCGCAGCCGTGAAGACCGCTTTGGGTGCCTATGCCTGGGAGGGGCTTGCCCCTGCCCGCATGGTGAGGTCGCTGAACGACTTCCTGCTCGGCTTCAGCCGCATCGAGACCTTCGCGACCCTCTTCATCGGTATCATCGACCTTGCAAGCGGCAACCTCACCTACTGCTCGGCAGGACATCCACCTGCCATCCTCTACAGGGCTGGCAGAAACGAGCTCGAGACCCTGGATGTCCAGTCCGGCGTCGTCGGCGCCTTCGAGGACATGAGCTATGTGGACGGCGAGGTGAAGGTCCAGGAAGGCGACTTCCTGCTCCTCTACACCGACGGGACGACCGAGGCCAGGAACCCTGCAGGCGCCTTCTTCGGCGAGGACGGCCTGAAGGATGCCATCATGCAGCAGATCCCGCAAGGCTTCGAGGGGATATTGGATAGGCTTCTGGCCACGCTCGATTCCTTCACGGCACGGAACCTCGACGACGATGTCGCGATGGTGGCAGTCCGCTTCGACGAGATAGGTGCCTGAGGGCGCCTGAAGGAGGAAAGGGAGCTTCAGCTGCCTTTCCTCCTTATGGCACTGGGCTGGAAAGCTTCAGCCGTTCGTTTGCATGCGTGTATGAATGCGCACGATGCGGGAATAGTTCAAGCATGCAGCATAATTCTGACATAGCCGTGATACCTGTCGAAGCTGACCTGACCGTCGTGACGGCCCCGCAGCTCCGCCGTGAGCTGGACTCCTTGATCGATGGGGGATGCAAGCGCATCATCCTGAACATGGGGAAGGCCGATTTCATCGACTCGGCAGGGATGGCGACAATACTGCTCGAGATCAGGAAGATGCGTGCAGCGGGCGGGCTGCTTTCCCTCATGAATGTGACGAATACGGCCTACCGTGCCCTGCAGCGGGTGCGCATCGTCGACTTCGTTCCGGTGACGCCGGCTGACACGGCACGCCAGGTGCCTGAGCTCGATCCCAGGGTCGAGCCCATCTGGCGACGGGTCCTGAGCAGCGATGCAGAGCATATGTCCGAGACGCGGCGCAGGGTGGAGAGCCTGCTCAAGAAGACGCCGCTCACAGCCGATGAGGCGTTCGACATGACATTGGCATGCGGCGAGGCGATGGGCAATGCCTTCGACCATACCGATTCAGCGTTCTCGCTCGTGACGGTCACCTACTACCCTGACCGGGTGAGCCTGGAGATTGCCGATACGGGCAAGGGCTACCAGCTGAAGAGCGGCGAGGAGCCGCATTCGATCACGGACAAGGGCCTGGAGCGTGGACGCGGCATCAAGCTCATGAGGCTTCTGGCCGATGAGGTGACGATCTCCCTCAAGTCGTCGGGCAAGGGCACCTCGGTGCGCCTCGTGAAGATGCTCGATACGGCACCCAAGGAAGCGTAACGGTTTTCAGCTCTGTGGTCGGCATCCTGAAGAGCAGATAGAGCGAAGAAAAAAGCACCCGCAGGAGCGGGTGCTTTCATGTTCTGGAGGCGAGACCCGGACTCGAACCGGGGGTAAGGGCTTTGCAGGCCCGCGCCTTACCACTTGGCCATCTCGCCGTTATGAAAAAGGCCGACATACGAGGATTCGCAGGACGGCCGGATGATCAATGGAGCGGGCTACGGGATTCGAACCCGCGGCCTCCACCTTGGCAAGGTGGCGCGCTACCAACTGCGCTAAGCCCGCAACGGATTACGAATATACGCGATATCCCCTCCGTGTGCAAGAAGAAATTTGGAATGTGGGGAAAGAATGGCGATGGGGGAGAGGCAACAAAAAAAGGGACTGCCGAAGCAGTCCCCTTCATGTTCTGGAGGCGAGACCCGGACTCGAACCGGGGGTAAGGGCTTTGCAGGCCCGCGCCTTACCACTTGGCCATCTCGCCGTTATGAAAAAGGCCGACATACGAGGATTCGCAGGACGGCCGGATGATCAATGGAGCGGGCTACGGGATTCGAACCCGCGGCCTCCACCTTGGCAAGGTGGCGCGCTACCAACTGCGCTAAGCCCGCGAAGCAGAAAATACTATATGTGAAACCGGGTCTGGGTGCAAGGACTTTTTTCCGAATACATGGGTCTACAAGTTAGGCCTTGAATCCAGACTTCATCAGAACTGCTCCACTACTCATCCGTACATGTACGGA
>OMTG01000004.1 GCA_900313905.1 uncultured Actinomycetes bacterium
GGTCCATGGCACGATTCATCTGGTACATCACCAAGAGGATCCTCAGCTACATCGTGATGATCTTTGTCGCAACGTCGCTGACCTATTTCCTCGCCTGCGCATTCATGAGTCCGCGCTCGAATTACGAGTCCAAGACTCCTCGTCCGCCGCAGGAGTCCATCGAGGCCTCCCTCGACAGGACGAACCTGAACGACAAGACGCCGGTGCTCGAGCGCTATCAGCGCTGGCTCGGCGGCATCCTCACCCAGTGGGACTGGGGCATGTCTCCTGACGGCGATTCCGTCAACTCCCAGATCGCAGGCAGAATCAGTGCTTCGGTTGAGCTCATGACGCTCGCGACGGTGCTCTCCATCGCTATCGGCGTCTCGCTCGGCGTCTACACGGCACAGCGGCAATACCTGTGGCAGGATAGATTCTGGAGCGGGCTTGCCTCCGTCTTCATGGTCATACCTACGGTCGTTCTGGCCATTCTTGTCGTCTTCTTCGCAATCGAGATCAACCAGCAGACGGGAGCCCGCGTCTTCTATGTCACGGGTCTTTCGAGCTATACCGGCGACAACATGTTCCTGGCATTCATCGATTTCCTGCAGCACATCCTGCTGCCGACGATCGTGCTCACGATCATCTCGGCGGTCGGCTACCACCTGAGCCAGCGTACGTATCTTCTCGATGAGATGCACGCCGACTATGTGCGCACGGCACGTGCCAAGGGTCTCACGAAGAAGCAGGCCATCAGGAAGCACGCCCTGCGTGCCTCGCTGATCCCGACCTCCGTCCAGGTCGCTTTCTCCATCGCTTCCATCTTCACCGGCGCCGTCATGACGGAAAAGATCTTCGCCATCCATGGCCTCGGCGAGTACTTCATCAACTGCATCAACAACAACAATATCAATGGCGCGGTTGCCGTTGCTGCCTTCTCGGGTGCCTGCACCCTTGTCGGCGCCCTCATGGCAGACCTCTTTGCGGCTGCCCTCGATCCGCGCATCAAGATGAGCTAAGGAGATGGCAATGGAAGAGCAGAACAACACTCCTCAGGAAGAGGGCAGGCTCACCAATGCCCAGCTCGAACTCCAGGCAGATTCCCAGGGTCCGACCGAGGTCAAGCGCATCACGTATTCGCGCCTGATTGCAAGGCGCTTCTTCCGCCAGCGCTCGGCTGTGATCGGCCTCGTCATCCTCATCATCATGATCCTGATCGCCATCTTCGGTCCCTTCATCTGTGCCTTCGACTACACGGAGCCTGACTTCACGGCCTTGAACGTCGCGCCGAATGCACGCCATTGGTTCGGCACGGATGGCGGCGGTTTCGACCTCTTCGCCTGCGTCGTGCATGGCCTGGGCCGCTCGCTTGTCATCGGCATCACCTACTCGCTCCTGACGACGGTCATCGCTGCTACGGTCGGTACCGCCATCGCCTACATGCGTGGCTGGGGCGAGAAGGTCGGCATGTGGCTCCTCGACATGCTCCTCGTCATTCCTTCTTTCCTCCTTGTCGCAATGATTGTGCGCGCCTCTTCTGGCACGCAGGGCTGGATCATGCTCATCATTGGCCTCACGGCCTTCGGCTGGATCGGCTATGCCCGTACGCTCAGGACCATGGCACTGTCGCTGCGCGAGCGTGACTATGTCCGTGCTGCCAAGTACATGGGCGTTCCTTCGTTCAAGATCATCGTGCGCCACTTGATTCCGAACCTCGGCTCCATCCTCATCATCGATACGGTCCTCGGCGTCATCTCCGGCATCAACTCCGAGACGGCCTACTCGTTCCTCGGCCTCGGCATCAAGGCTCCGGATACCTCTCTGGGCTACCTTCTCTCCCAGGGCTCCTCTGCCATGCTGTCGGCTCCCTGGATCGTCCTGATTCCGTCGGCCGTGCTGATCGTCCTGTGCGTGAGCATGCAGCTCATCGGCGATGGCCTCCGCGATGCCTTCGACCCTTACTCCCGCGCCGCTGGCTCTGTCGGCGACCAGGAAGACGAGAAGAAGGACGAGCAGGAGAACGCCGACGCTGAAGCCCAGACCATCGAGCTGCACTAGAGCAGGAGCTGTCTTATGACTGATAACATGAACCAGGTCAAGGACGAGGTCCTTGCCTATGAGATGCTCGAGAGCAAGGGCCCGAAGGGTGCGCCCACAGGAGACCCCGTGCTCTCGGTCAGGGACCTGCGCGTGTCGTTCGCGACCGAGGCAGGCCGTGTCGACGCCGTCCGCGGCGTGAACTTTGATCTCTGGGGCGGCCGCACGCTCGGCATCGTCGGCGAGTCCGGCTCCGGCAAGTCTGTCACGGCGCTTTCATTGATCGGCCTTCTCGACGACAATGCGCATGTCGAGGGCTCGGTCAAGCTCAAGGGAGAGGAGCTGCTCGGCAAGACCGACGAGGAGATGTCGAAGCTGCGCGGATCGAGAATCTCCATGGTCTTCCAGGACCCTCTGAGCGCTCTCACGCCGATGTTCTCCATCGGCGACCAGCTCGCAGAGGCCCTTCTCATCCACAATCCGAAGATGAGCAAGGAGGACGTGCACAAGCGCTGCGTCGAGCTTCTCACGCTTGTCGGCATCACCGATCCTGAGGACCGCCTCGATGCGTATCCGCACGAGTTCTCCGGCGGCATGCGCCAGCGTGTCGTCATTGCTATCGCAATCGCGAACAACCCCGAGATCATCATCGCCGACGAGCCGACGACGGCTCTCGACGTGACGATCCAGGCCCAGATCCTGGATGTTCTCAAGGTCGCCCAGAAGGAGACGGGCGCCGCTGTCGTCATCATCACCCACGACCTCGGCGTCGTTGCCGGCATTGCCGACGACATCATGGTCATGTATGCAGGCGCTGCTGTCGAGCGCGCCTCGGTCGATACGCTCTTCGCGAGCCCGGCACAGCCATATACGATGGGCCTTCTCGGTGCCGTGCCGCAGCCTCATGTGGCCGCAGAGCACAGGCTTGTCCCGATCAAGGGCAATCCGCCTTCGCTTGCTGCCATCCCTTCCGGCTGCCCGTTCTCTCCGAGGTGCCCGATGGCACAGGAGAAGTGCCACAGAATAGAGCCGAAGCTCGAGCCGTTTGCGGCAGAGGAGGGACACCTCGTCTCCTGCCACAGGCTTGCTGAGATCCGCGCCAAGCACATGACCTACCAGGATGTGTACCCGGAGCTCGAGCCGCTGCCTGCCAAGTGGGCAGACGTGCCGCGCGACCAGAGGCCGATCGTGCTCGAGGTCAAGGACCTTGTGAAGACCTTCCCGATCCAGAGCAAGGGCCTCATCCGCAGGAACAAGGGAACCATGACGGCAGTGGACCATGTGTCGTTCAAGATCCATGAGGGCGAGACCATGGCGCTCGTCGGGGAGTCCGGCTCCGGCAAGTCGACGACTCTGACGCAGATCATGGAGCTCATGAAGCCCGAGGGCGGCTCGATCACGGTTCTCGGCAAGAACATTGCCGACATCAAGAACAACCGCGAGAGGCGCGAGCTCAGGAAGAACCTCCAGGTCATCTTCCAGGATCCCATGAGCTCCCTCGACCCGAGGATGCCGATCTACGACGTCCTGGCAGAGCCGCTCAAGGCCCAGCACTGGGACGATGCGAAGATCAACAAGCGCATCGGCGAGCTCATGTACCTTGTCGGCATCAACCCCGACTACGTCGACCGCTTCCCGTCCCAGTTCTCGGGCGGCCAGCGCCAGCGCATCGCTATTGCCCGTGCTCTTGCCACGAATCCGAAGATCCTGCTCCTCGACGAGCCGATTGCCTCGCTCGACGTCTCGATCCAGGCTGGCATCATCAACCTGCTCGAGGACCTGCAGGCTGAGCTCAAGATCTCCTATCTCTTCGTCGCCCATGACCTCGCGGTCATCCGCCATATCTCCGACACCGTTGCTGTCATGCACCTCGGCAAGATTGTCGAGTACGGCGAGACCGAAGATGTCTACACGCATCCGAAGGATCCCTACACGAAGGCGCTGCTCTCCGCCATCCCCATTCCGGATCCGCAGATCGAGCGCACGCGCAAACGTCTCGTCTACCAGGACGGAAAGCTCGTCCCCGCAGAGTCCCTGCTTCCGACGAAGCTCTAGAGCCACATCTTGGCACGCATGCAAGCGGCCCTCCTTCGGGAGGGCCGCTTTCTTGTATGCAGAGAATGCTTCAGCAATGTGCAAATACAAGAAACAATATGCAGAAAGCGATGGATGCTCCAAGGAGATGGACGGGATGAAGCTGAAGGGAGCAGACATCCGAAGCATACGGAAATCGAAAGAAAAGCTTGCAAAAAGATGAGGATAAATAAAGCGAAAACTCTTCTGTAAACTGCACGCTCACGATATGCAATGTTTCAGAAATAAAAAGTCTTTGGACCTTCTGCTTCTATACAGTATCCTGTAGAAAGTTGGATTCACCAAAGACTGCAATCTTATGCAGCCTACCAGCGAACAGGGGAGAAACATGCTTTACGACAACGTATCCCGCCGCTCATTCCTGAAGCTTTCGGGCGCCACGGCTGCTGTGGCAGGCCTCGGCCTTGCCGCTTGCGGCAATTCTGGCAGCACGGGCTCCACGAAGGATGGCACCACGGCTGCAGACACCGGCACCGAGCCTCAGAACGGCTCTCCGGCCACCACGTCGCCCGACCAGCTGCCGCTTCCTGAGAAGGGCCAGGTCTACACCAACCCGAAGGACCGCTCCGAGATGAAGCAGGGCGGCACTGTCGTCATCCCCGCAGGCGAGGTCGGACCGAACTGGAACTACTACTCCACCGAAGGCAACACGGTCGAGATGCATACGTACTGGATGTACTACATGCCTGACATCGTGCTTGCCGATGCAACGCTCACGAAGTTCACGCCCGACCCGAACTTCATCACGAACATCTCGTCGTCCACGGATTCCGGCAAGCTCGTCGTGACTGTCGACTTCAACGAGAAGGCACAGTTCAACGATGGCACGCCGATCGACTACCGTGCCCTTGCTGCTGTCTGGACCGTCATGAACGGCAAGTCCGACAAGTATATGCCGGCAGCCACCGATGGCTACGACAAGGTCGAGTCCGTCGAGCGCGGCACGTCCGACAAGCAGGCCGTGATCACGTTCTCCGAGCCGGTCTATCCGTACGAGCCGATCGTCTCCCAGATTCTGCATCCTGACGGAACAGATCCGGAGAAGTATCTCTCCTGGAACAACAACCCGCATGCCGAGTGGGGCTATGGCCCGTTCACGGTCGATTCCGTCGACGAGACGCAGGTCACGTTCGTCCCGAACCCCAACTGGTGGGGCGAGGCGCCGATGGTCGACTCCGTCCAGTACAAGCAGATGGACTCCCAGGCGCTCTTCAACGCCTTCAAGAACGGCGAGGTGGACTGCACGGGCACTGCCGCTTCCGGCTCTGCCGAGATGCTCTCGAACTTCACGTCGATGGACGACGCCACGGTGCGCCGTGCCGACTCCCTCTCTGTCGCCTGCATCGAGATCAACACGGCACGCGGCGTCCTTTCCGACATCGCCGTCCGCAAGGCCTTCTGCCAGTCGTGCGATCCGTCCACGATCCGTGCGGTCGTGTGGCAGGGCGTGAACTGGGATGAGGAGACGCCGGGATCCCTTCTTGTTCCGAGCTGGGCCGATGGCTACGAGAACAACATGCCGGACGATGTCTACTCGCTCAAGTCCGACGAGCGCACATCTGCGGCAAAGAAGACCCTCGAGGACGCCGGCTACACGATGGGCGACGACGGCTTCTATGCCAAGGACGGCACGAAGGTCTCCTTCTCCTTCACGACATTCGGCGACTCCAATACTGTCAAGAACCGTGCTGCCGCCATCCAGACGATGGCAAAGAACGCCGGCATCGACGTCGAGATCGACGCGAAGCCCGCTTCCGAGTTCTCGACGACACTGACGAGCGGCAACTGGGATATCTGCCTGTTCGGCTGGTCTTCCTCCACGACCTATGTCTGGAATGCCCCGCAGATCTATGGCTCGACGTCCTCTTCGAACTTCACGCAGTACGGCACGGCAGAGCTCGATGCAGAGCTTGCGAAGGTCATCACCATCGAGGATCCGACGGAGCAGAAGAAGGCCCTGAACGAGGCGGAGAAGAAGGCTCTTGAGTCCTACGCCTTCCTGCCGCTGTTCTCCGGCCCGGACGTGATCGTCACGAAGGCGACGCTTGCGAACTTCGG
>OMTG01000072.1 GCA_900313905.1 uncultured Actinomycetes bacterium
TAGAGTGCGGTACCGCCTATAGATGATAGACGGTACCGCCAGAGGTTACTATTCAGCCAGGCCTTCATCCAGGCGAGCCATGCCGGGGCTAGCCGCATTCGTCGTCCCCCATGGATCCAGAGCGATAAGGCATCCTGCCCAGCTCCAAGAAGGCAGCCATGCGTCTTGAGGGAAGAGAGGCTGGCGCCGTGCATGCTGCCAGCCCCCTGTTCACGGGCATGCCACAGAAACTCCCTCTCCCCTTCCGGGTAGAAATGCTCAGACAGCATCCGCCTGCCGAGCGGCAAAGGTGCGTTTCGTGAGAAAGATAGGCCAGCGTGCCCGGTATCGGATACTGTAGAGAGGTGCACTTCCGCTTCCGGGCACAAGATCTCGAGGAGGGCTCCCAATGCCAGCCATCATCACGCATTACTTCTACGGCACCGATATGTATTTCACTGCCGCGAATTCCCTTCAGAGCAATACCGAGGAGGAGCGCAAGGCATATCTTCTGGGCTGCCAGGGCCCCGATGTGTTCGAGTCGCTCGAGCTCGACCCGCGCCTGAAGGACTACCACGATCTCGCCGAGAAGCTCCACGAGGAGAAGATCGAGGAGTGCCTCGCAGCCTTCAAGGACTCGCTTGCCTATCTCTCCGATCATGAGCGGCCGACGGGACGTGCCTATGTCGCTGGCTACATCAGCCATTTCGAGCTCGACTCCCGGCTCGGGCCTTTCGTGGCGAGCTGGACCAAGGGCATCTGCGAAGCCGGCATCGAGGGCCTCGACCATCGCGACGCGAAGGTCGTGAAGGCAGAGGTGGAGCGCGACCTCGACGAGATGGTGCTCTATACGAAGTCCGGCAAGACCGTCGAGACCTTCCATCCTGCCCATGAGTGCCTCGAAGCGACCGACCGCATCCTGGGCATCGTGAACCGCATGTATCGCTACATGCTCCTCAAGGTCTACAACGTCGTCGCTCCCCGCGACATCTATTCAGGTGCCATCAACGCCCATCGCACGCTCATGCGCCTCATGCGCGCACCGCATCTGACGAGCCCGAAGTCCCAGCTGGCTTCTGCGGTCGAGGTGAACATCCTGCACCGCCGCCACTCGCTCTATCGTGCAATGGCACACCGCGCCCGCAAGGAATCCTCCTCCGCTTTCGAGAATGCCCAGCACAAGGTCTGGGTCAATCCCTATACCGGCGCCGAGGACACGGCAAGCTTCTGGGATCTCTTCTATGGGACCGAGGGCGAGCTGCAGACCGACCTCAAATGCTTCCTGGCCCCCACCTTCGATGCGAAGGCCGCATCCTCGATCACGCACGGCATGGACTTCGACGGAAAGCCCGAAGGATCCGCGTTCCCCGAGACGCTTGCCGGCATCCACTGACATACCACGAGCCATAGGCACAAAGCAGGGCATGTCCTTCTGAGAGGGCATACCCTGCTGCCATCACTGGGGCCCGAGGCCCCGGCGCTGCTCGTCTGCGATCTCCTCCTCCTTCTGCCGAAGGAGGCTCCGGTATTCCGGCAAGGCATCGAAGGGCATGAAGATCTTCGCCCGCTCCGAGCGCTTCATCGCAGGATGCCCATAGCGGACCTGCATCCGCTCATCCCCGCCTGACGTCTTGGGCGCCGTCGTCCTCTTCTCCACTCCTATGCCCTCCAATCTGTGCATTGCGCTCCCTGGTCGTCGCCTTCGGCAGCAGGTCCATGCCCTTGAGGATGGCATTCTTCCCGAAGCGGTGCTTGATCTCATTCAGGGTCTCCTGGCGGGAGCGCTCCTCCGTATCGTCTTCCTCTTCCGCGAAGAGGCTCAGCTGCATCCCCTTCTCCTCCGCATCCACCACATCGAAGGCGCCCAGGCCCAGGCGCTTGATGCGCCTCGTGGGGTCGCATCTCTCTCGGAAGATGGCCTCTGCCGTCTGGCGGAGCCTGCGCGAGGAGCTTGTGGGCACAAGGAAGCTCTGGCCCCCCGAACCTGAGGGCCCCTGATAGCGGTGGACCTTGGTCCCACGGAAGCCGTCGCGCTCCTCTTCCGTCATCTCGTATCCCGCATAGAGGCTGATGCCTCCTGCCACGAGATGCCCCTCCGTGAGCCGGAGCGCCAGCTGGTCTGCCATCTCCTTCACGACGAGCAGGGCATCCTCGAAGTCATAGGCGCTTCCGAAGACCTGGTTCGAGCTCAGGGAATGGGCCTTCCTCTGATAGCTCTTGATGTCCGCCATGGTGCAGGGCTCGATGCCCCAGGCATGGTCGATCAGGATCTCTGCATCCTTCCCGAACTCACGGAAAAGCGGCTCGGTCGGGGCATGGGCAAGCTGCCCCATCGTATGGATCCCCATCGTGTCGAGCCGGCGCGCGATGCCCGGTCCCACCCGCCAGAAATCCGTGATCGGCCGGTGGCGCCAGAGGGTCTTGCGGTAGCTCTCCTCATCGAGCTCCCCGAAGAAGTCGTCGCGGTGCTTGGCCGAGATGTCGAGCGCCACCTTCGCGAGATAGAGGTTCGTGCCGAGGCCGCAGGTCGCCGTGATGCCGGTCTCCTTCGCGACCTCGGAGCGCAGGGATTCCCCGAGCTCCCGGGCGCTCATCCCATAGAGGGAGAGGTAGGGCGTGATATCGAAGAAGGCCTCGTCGATCGAATAGACGAAGATGTCCTCCGGTGCGATCTTCCGGAGATAGATCCCATAGATCTCGGCAGATTTCTCCATGTAGTAGCGCATGCGGGGCGGTGCCATGATATAGTCGATGCCTTGGGGGATCTCGAAGACCCGGCAGCGCCCTGGCACGCCCAGCTTCTTCATCGCGGGCGAGACAGCCAGGCAGATCGTCTTGTCGGTCCTGCGTGGATCCGCCACGACAAGATTGGTGGTGAAGGGGTCGAGCCCGCGGGCTATGCACTCAGCCGATGCATAGAAGCTTTTGAGGTCTATGCACAGATAGCTCTTCTGCTGCGGCGCCACGGAACTCCTCCTCATCGAACGCATGTACGCATGCATCCATCTTAGCAGACCGCTGCCAGACAATCTGGCACAGGGAGGGACACATGGCAAAGGCAAAGACCGGAAGAGGCGTCGAGCACGGCAGCTCCTCGCCGATGGACGATGTGCTGAGGGTCGACCGCGATGGCCGCAACATCTACTGGAACGACTTCCTCCAGAAGCGCTACTACGTGCCCGAAGATAAGGTGCGCGAGCTCTCCCTCTACCAGAACAGGACCATCTTCTCGATCTCGCTCGGCGCGATCGTCGGCGCCCTCGCCGAGCCCTGGATTGGGATCGCCCTCTTCGGCGTCTGCTGGGTGGCGCTCTCGCTCCTCTTCTACCAGCAGTTCCTGGGAACCCTCAAGCCGGCACCCGAGCCTAGGCTCTCCGAGAACGAGCGGGTGCTCCAGGAGGCACGGCTCCACCGCCAGCGCCGCTCCTACGGCGTGCATGCCGGCATCGGCTTTCTCTGCTGCGCCCTCACCATCTACTATTTCGTGACAGCGGGCTTCTCAGGAGCCAACCTCTGGGCCTCCATCGCCCTGGCGGCAGGATGCGCCGTCTACGCCGCCCTCGAGCTTGCCATCTATCTCCGCAGGCGCTAGCCATCCAGCCCATAGATGCAGGAAGGGGAGCCCAGTAGGCTCCCCTTCCTTTTCTTCTCCTGCCACTCTGGCGGAAGGCCTAGGCGAAGGCCTGCACAAGCCCATAGACCACAAGCGCGATGCACACGACGAGCAGCACGTAGATGACGCGGTTCACGGCAACGATGTTGCGCTTCTGCTTCTCGAGCTTTGCAATCTGGCCCTGTATCTCCTCGCAGCGCTCCCTCTTGCGCCTGATCACATCGTGGAGCTCGTCGTCTCCCGTATGGTCGGAGATGCAGTCGTTCACATAGGCACGCTTGAGCGCGATGTCCTCGTACTCGACCTCGGCATCCTGGTAGGCCTGCTGGTGCTTGTCCATGTTGTGCTGGACAGCGCTGATGTTGTCGTAGACCGGCTTCTGGCCGGCATCGAACTTCTCCTCCGCTGCCTTGCGCTCGGCCACGGCCGTGTCATAGGCCTGCCTGCGGAGCCCCAGGACATACTCGAGCCCTTCGCGCCTGCGGCGGACCTCCTCGGGATCCTCCCCCTCATGCGTGAGGGAATCGAAGACCTCGAGGCTGCGCTGGGCCTCTTCGAGGGCACGCTGGTTCTTCTCCTCCGTCGCCCTGACCTCGGCTGTCGCCTCCGCCTTCTCCTTCGCGACGCTGTCCTTCATGTCCTGGAAGGGCTCCCGGACCATATGGAGGCTGTCGAGGAGCTTCTTCTCATGTGCGAGGATGCCCTCAAGCTCACGGCTCCGCTTCTCGTACTCATCCAGCATCTGCGGATAGTTCTTGCGGATATCCTCGCGCATGCTGAGCTCTTCCTCATCCTGGCCGATGCCCGTCTGGATGGTCTTGAGCTCATGCCTCTTGCTGTCCAGCTCTTCCTGTACGTGCTCAAACGAGATGATCGCCATGATGACCACTTCCTTGTGCTTCAGGAATCTGCTTCGTAGGCCCCTTCTTTCGACCTTACTTTGATTGGCGCTCCGGGACGCAGACCAATCGGCAGCGGTCTCAAAGAGGCGGTCGATGGCACACGAGGCAGCTTCTGCCTGTCTTCCCGCCTGCCTGCCCCATCCGATCAGGAAGGCGTGGCATGCGGTTTCTGCATAGTCCCTGCTAGCGATGCTCCAGCAGGAACCTGACGATCACGATGAGGACCATGAGCTCCTCGGTATGGCGGGCATCGGCGATCGTCGCCACATAGGAGCTTACAGCGCTCTCCCCCTTCACGACCGTCGCGATCTTCTCCCCGCGGCTGTTCACGATATGGTACATGCCGTGCACGGGGGACCGGTCGAGATCCCATTCATAGTCGCGCACGGACACATGGGGCGTATGGTGGGTGCCAGAGAAGCTCACCGTGAACCGCACGCCTGATGCCATGGTCACTATGAACATGCCATGCTGCTCGAAGGCGCGCGCCTTGTAATGGGCGATCTCGTAGCCATCTGCATCGCAGAAGGTCATGTGGTCGAGACCCGCCTTGAGCTGGATCTGCGAGGTGTATCTCAGATGCCCCTTCTCATCGAAGACATCGAGGGCGTGATGGCCAGATCCGACCATCCGGTTCTTGATCGTGTACCGCTGAGACACTCAAAGCCCCTTCCGCTTCTCCCTGTCTTTTCATCCTATGCTTCCCCGCCAGACACGCGCTGCCCTCCGGCGTAAGGCTCTATGCCATATTGCTGGCAAGCAACCGTTATGTTACACGCTCTCATGCGTTTCGTGTTAGATATTATCCAGATTCGCGCCAGCCACCTGCCGTCTGGGGGCCACGAAGGGATACGGGGCTTCCCGGCATGCGCTGATGACCTTGTCGGCAAAGCGCCTCGATGCGACCGGCAGGGTCTCCTCCGACCTCCAGGCAAGGCAGATGCTGCGCTTCGGATGCTCCTTCACGCGCTTCGTGAGCAGCCCTGCATCGTAGTTCGAGAGCATGAGCTCATAGAGGAGCGTCACGCCGAGCCCTTCGCGCACCATCTGCAGGATCGAATAGTCGTCCGTCACGGTGTATTCGACCTTGGGAGCGATGCCTGCCGCCTCGAAGGCGTGCAGCGCGACCGAGGATTCGCCCTCGTCGAGCACGATCAGGGGCTCCTGCGCAAGATCGGCAAGGGAGACCGTGCGCCGGCGTGCGAGCCGGTGCCCATGCGGAACCACGGCCATCATCTCATCGGCCAGAAGCGGCTGAATCTCGAGCCCCAGGCTCGTGGCATCCTCTACATCGGTGAAGCCGAGATCGAGCTCGCCTGAACGCACCCACTCTGCGATGGAGGTGTACTCCCCCTGCCGCAGCACGAAATGAACGCCCGGCCACGCCTCCTTGAACTCCTTCAACAGGGGAGGGAGCACATTGCGGCTGACGCTCGTGAAGGTGCCGACCGATATCTCCGAGCCTTCGAGCCCCTGGAGCTCCCCCTGCCGCCGGGAGAGCGCATCCTCCGCCCGGCTCACCTCCTGGATGTAGGGCATGAGGGAGGAGCCATCCTTCGTGAGCCTGAGCCCGTCGCGCCGGCGCTCGAGGAGCGTGCAGCCCAGCTCGGCCTCAAGCGACTTCACCTGCTGCGATATGGCCGACTGGGTGTAGCCGAGCTCATGGGCGACTGCCGTGAAGCTGCCCTCTTCCGCTACCCGCACGAAGACCCCGTATCTCGAGATGCGCATAGGCGCCTCCCCTCCTTAATCATTAGCATATCTAATTACACTATTACATACAATCGTTTTACTAATGACTGCATTCAGCGTAGAAAGGAGGCGCAAGGCAAGGGCACGGCGGAAGGACAGCCTATGGATGCAGGGACGATGGATCTGGGCAGAGGCGGGATCCTGCCGGAGAAGATCGATGCAGCTCCGTCTCGCCACCTGCAGGCGCTCCTTGAAGGCATGCGTGACGGCGTGCCGATAGCCTTGGGATATCTTGCGGTCTCCTTCTCGCTCGGCATCTCGGCCACGGCCTCTGGCCTCGACCCGATCCAGGCCTTTGTGGCCAGCCTCCTCTGCAACGCCTCGGCCGGCGAGTTTGCCGCCTTCTCTGCCATAGCTGCCCATGCGCAGGTCCTGGAGCTCATCTGCGTCACCGCCATCGCGAATGCCCGCTACATCCTGATGGGCGCCTCGCTCGCCCAGCGCTTCGATGCGCGGACTCCTGCGTGGATCCGTGCCCTGGTCGCAAGCGACAGCACGGATGAGCTCTTCAGCATCGCTTTGGCGCGCCCGGGCAGGATCGACCCTGCCTATTGCTTCGGCTCCTACATCCCCGCCCTTCCTGGCTGGGCTCTGGGAGGCCTGCTTGGTGCCATCCTCGGCAATGTGCTCCCCGGCCGCATCCTCCAGGCGCTCTCGGTCGCCCTCTTCGGCATGTTCCTCGCCGTGATCATCCCGGCTGCCAAGAAGGAGCGCACCGTCGCCTGGGTCGTGCTGGCAAGCTTCGCGCTGAGCATGGCGGCAGGCGCAGCGCCCCTCATCTCGGGGCTCTCCGATGGCATCCGTACCGTCATCCTCACCTTCCTGATCGCAGGGAGCGCCGCCTGGCTCTTCCCGGTCACGGATGGGACGCCGCACTGGCGCTTCGCCCAGGATGCAGGCAAGCTCTCCCCGAAGGAGGCCGAAGCGGCATGAGCATGTGGATCTATGTGATAGCGATGGGCGCGACGACGCTGGCGATGAGGATAGGGCCGGTCCTTCTCATCAAGAAGCCGATCCAAAGCCCCTACATCCAGTCCTTCCTCTATTACGTCCCCTACGTGACCCTGGCGGCAATGACGGTACCGGCGATATTCGAGAGCACCTCCTCGCCTGCAGCAGGCGCCATGGCGCTTGCGGGCGGCATCGTAGCCTCCTGGAAGGGCGCCCCGCTTGTCGTGGTCGCAGCCATCTGCTGCAGCCTCGTCTTCACGCTGGAGCTCGTCTGCGGCTGAAAAGGCCTTCATCCCTGCGTGCGAGGTGGAGAGCAGATGGAGTCCACCCTTTCCGCAAGGCAGCATCCATCCGTCCTGCATATCCATCCGTTCCTGTGCCTTCAGCCCATCTAGCTGGGCCTCATTTGCCATCTGCACGTCTTCCATGCATGGAATTGTTTATAGATTTGCTGTCATGCAGCCGTCTGCACCTCATCCTGCCCTTGCAAGCTGGTAGTATGCAGGGCGCACGTAGTGACACTGAAGGAGGATCTATCCCATGTATCGCGATGCCATTTCCTATCACAGCAATGTCCTCAACGAGGACCTCGGCGTGATTGTCTATGGACTCGAAGGCTATCCTGTGATCGTCTTCCAGACCCAAGATTCGAAGTGCACGAACTACGAGGAGTTCGGCATGATCGCCGAGCTCTCCGACTTCATCGACTCAGGCCAGGTGCAGCTCTTCTGCGTCGACTCCATCGACAAGGAGTCCTGGTCGGATACGAACGGCGACAAGGGCTGGCGTGCACAGCGCCAGGAGGACTACTTCCGTTTCGTGACGGACGAGCTCGTCCCGTATGTCCATGACCGCAACCATTCCGACCTGCGCCCCCTTGCAACCGGCTGCTCCATGGGAGCCACCCATTCCGCCATCGCGGCGCTGCGCCGTCCGGACCTCTTCCAGGGCTGCATCGCCCTTTCCGGCGTCTACCGCACGAGCTTCTTCTTCGGTGACTGGATGGACGAGACCCTCTACATGAACGATATGGTCCAGATGCTGCACGATCTTCCTGCAGACCATCCCTACATCGACCTCTACAACCATCGCCAGCTCGTCTTCTGCGTCGGCCAGGGCGCCTGGGAGGACGGCCTCGACGACCTGCGCGACATGGATGCCAGCTTCAAGCGCCTCGGCGTCCATGCCTGGTGCGATTTCTGGGGCTTCGATGTGAACCATGACTGGCCCTGGTGGAAGAAGCAGATGCGCTACTTCCTCCCGATCGTCCTCGAGGACGTGAAGAAGGAGCTTGCCTCCGAGAACGCCGCTGCCGACCCCGAGCCGAAGGCAGAGCCGAAGCCCGAGCCCAAGCCTGAACCCAAGGCAGAGGCCAAGCCCGCTCCAGCCAAGAAGGCTGCCGCAAAGCCGGAAGCCGCAAAGGCTGAGGCTCCGAAGGCTGCAGCCAAGCCTGCACCGAAGACGGCAGCGAAGCCTGCTGCCAAGACGGCCGCAAAGCCCGAAGCCAAGCCTGAGCCGAAGGCCACTCCTGCCCCGAAGGCAGCCGCCAAGCCGGCAGCTGCAAAGGCAGAGGCCCCGAAGGCTGCAGCGCCTGCTGCAAAGAAGGCCGCTGCGAAGCCTGCAGCGAAGGCTGCCGCCAAGCCAGCCGCCAAGAGCGCTGCAAAGCCAGCAGCAAAGAGCACGGCCAAGAAGGCCGCTGCCAAGAGCTCGACGCGCAGGAGCACCACGCGCAAGAGCAAGTAGGTCCTCTGAGCATCTATGGCCTTGCCTGCCTTCCTGAGGGGAGGCAGGCATTTTTCTGTGCCGCGCCGCCCTGTCTCTTCTGAAACCTTAAAGGCTTGTTTCGGTTGGACGGGATGTTGGGGCAAGGCGCTATCGTGCTCTATGTATATGTAAGCAGACGATGAGGTCAACCATGAATTTCGTCTTCATATCGCCGCAGTTCCCGACCGTCTTCTGGCAGTTCTGCAACCGCCTCCAGAGAAACGGCGTGACCGTGCTCGGGATCGGCGACGCACCCTACGACAATCTCAGCCCCGAGCTCAAGGGCTCGCTCACCGAGTACTACTACACCCCTGACCTCAAGAACTACGATGCGGTCTTCCGTGCAGTCGCCTTCTTCTCGTTCAAGTATGGCAAGATCGACTGGCTCGAGTCGAACAACGAGTTCTGGCTCTCCCAGGATGCACGCCTGCGCGATGACTTCCATATCACGACCGGCGCCTCCGCAGCGCAGATGGCGCTCTGGCAGAGCAAGGCTGGCATGAAGCCGCTCTATCAGCAGGGCGGCGTGCCGACAGCCCGCCAGATCAAGGCCTCATCGCTCGATGAGGCGAAGGGATTCGCCTGGCAGGTCGGCTATCCCCTCTTCGTGAAGCCTGAGGTGGGGATGGGCTCGATGGGGGCACGCAAGATCTCGGATGAAGGGGAGCTCTGCTCCTTCTTCGACAGCTTGGGGGACGAGCCCTATGTGATCGAGGAGTTCGTGCCGGGCACCATCGTCTCCTACGACGCAATCTTCGACTCGAAGAGCGAGCCGCTCTTCGAGAACATGGAGGAGTTCCCGCCAAGCATGGCAAGAGTCGCCGCCGAGTCCCTCGATATGGCCTATACCTGCCTGCCCACGATCGATCCGAAGCTCGAGGCTTATGGACGTGCCTGCGGCAAGTCCTTCGGCATCCGCAGCCGCTTCGCCCACATGGAATTCTTCCGCCTCACCCAGGACAAGGAAGGCCTGGGGCAGGCAGGTGACTATGTCGGGCTCGAGGTGAACATGCGTCCGCCCGGAGGCAACACCCCGAACATGATGAACTATGCGCACTCCTGCGATGTCTACCAGATCTGGGCCGACATGGTCACGAAGGACCGCCGCGAGTTCCCCGAAACGGACGATCTCTACTACTGCGTCTATGCCTCGCAGCGGGACTGCCACCAGTATGCCCACTCGGATGAGGACATCCGCCGCACCTGGGGCGCGAGCCTTGTGACCGCAGAGCGCATCTCTCCTGCCCTTTCTGACGATATGGGCGACATGTCCTACATCGTGAAGGTCAAGACGAACGAGGAGCGCCTGGCCTTCATCCGCTATGTGCACGAGCGCACGGCAGACGACCCCTGCCGTCCGGAAGATCTCGCAATCTAGGAACCTCATGGAAGACACCGATTACGGCCTCATCTCAGCCCAGCTGGGCTCGCTTGCCGATGACACGCCGCTCTGGCTGCCGCTGCTCTCCAATGCGGCAGCCCTGATCGCAGAGAGCCTGCCCGGTATCAGCTGGGCAGGCTTCTATCTTGCGCGCCCGGGGCGCACGCTCATCCTGGGCCCCTTCCAGGGACGCCTTGCCTGCACCGAAATCCCCTTCGGGAAGGGTGTCTGCGGCACGGCCGCGGAGGCCGATGCAATCCAGGTCGTCCCAGATGTCCATGCCTTCCCGGGGCACATCGCCTGCGATGCTGCTTCCGCCTCAGAGATCGTCGTGCCGATCCATGCAGACGATGAGGTCGTGGCCGTTCTCGATATCGACTCTCCCCTGAAAGGCCGTTTCGATGAGGATGATGCCCGAGGCCTGGCCCAGTGCTGCCGCGTCCTCGAGGAGCGCCTCGTGTGGGACCTGCCGCTCCTTCCGCAGACCGGCCGCTCAGACCGTCTGCCCTCCTGAAGCTACCCTGCCCGGGTCCTGGAGCATTACGATTGCGACGGGCACCCGAAGGAGACCGCAATGGATACCGCAAGCACGCATGAGCCGCAGCTCAGGGAAGAAGAGACTGAATTCCTGAGCGCAGATGGCACCACCCAGATACACGCCTGCATCATCTGGCCGGAAGGCCAGCCGAAGGCGATCTTCCAGATCGTGCATGGGATGGCAGAGCATATCTCCCGCTATAGGCGTTTCGCCGAATATCTCGCCGAGGCAGGATATGTGGTCTGCGGCCATGACCAGATCGGACATGGGGCGAGCTCGGCGCCTGAGCGCTGGGGAAAGCTCCCCCTCCACAATGGAGACCGCTATCTCGTGCAGGACATACACCATCTCTTCGTGGAGATGCAGGAGAAGACGGGTGGCCTGCCTGCTGTCCTCTTCGGTCATTCGCTCGGAAGCTATCTGGTCCGCGCCCATCTAGCCACCTATCACGACAAGGCGCTGAAGGCGGCCATCATCTGCGGCACCGGCCATGTGGATCCTGCTGCCTCGGCCTTCGCGCATGGCCTTGCAATCCAGATGGCACGCCGGAAAGGCCCCGATGCAATCAGCCCGCTTCTGCACAGCATGGCAGATGGCAGCTATGCCAAGGCCATGAAGGATGCCCGCACCGACTTCGACTGGCTGAGCTACAGCAAGGACAATGTCGACCGCTACATAGAGGACCCTGCCTGCGGGTTCACGTTCTCGATCGGCGGCTATGCCACGGTCACCGCCATCACCCGCTTCGTCTGCAGCCCTGACTGCTTCGCGTCCTGGGACAAGGACCTGCCCGTCTTCTTCGTCGCAGGCGCCGAGGACCCCGTCGGCTCCTGTGGCAAGGGCGTCGACCATGCGGTCCAGATGGCCCGCGATGCCGGCATGAAGGATGTCTCGGAGCATCTCTATGCCCACATGCGCCACGAGATACTGAACGAGGACGGAGCCGATGAGGTGATGCGCGACATCCTCGTCTGGACCAAGCAGAAGCTCGGCGTCTAGGCGCACCATCCGATATCCACAGCATGCAGGAGGCCGCCCAGATCGATGCTGGACGGCCTCCCTTCCTGCTGGGATATGCCCTGCCCCTACTTCTCGACCATGTAGGGCTTGAGGGCCTCGAGCACGATATCGTCCGCCTGGCGGCAAAGCGCATCTTCCGGCGCCTCGGCGAGGACGCGGATCAGGGGCTCGGTGCCGGATGCACGCACGAGCACGCGGCCATTCCCCTCGAGGAAGTGTTCGGCCTCCTTCACGGCTGCCTTGATATCGTCAGCTTCCATCACGGCGTCCTTGTCAGCGACCTCGACATTCACGAGGAGCTGCGGGTAGCGCTTGACCGGACGGGTCAGCTCGGAGAGCTTCTCCTTCTCGGCACGCAGCACCTCGAGGATCTTCAGGCTTGTCATGACGCCGTCACCGGTCGTCTCGATGTCGCCGAAGATGATGTGGCCGGACTGCTCGCCGCCGAGCGAGTAGCCATTCTCGCGCATGCAGGCATAGACGTTCTTGTCGCCCACGGCAGTCGCCTCATACTTGATGCCTGCATCATCGAAAGCACGGAAGAGCCCGAAGTTCGACATAACGGTCGGCACGACCGTGTCGTGCGAGAGCTTGCCATGCTTCTTCAGATAGGTGCCGCATACATAGAGGATCAGGTCGCCGTCGACCACATCGCCCTTCTCGTCCACCGCGATGCAGCGGTCGGCATCGCCGTCGTAGGCAAAGCCAACGTCGAGGCGGTTGTACATCACGAAGTTCTGGAGCGTCTCGATATGCGTGGAGCCGCAGCTGACATTGATGTTGAAGCCATCCGGAGCGTTGTTGATCACATAGGTGTCGGCGCCCAGGGCATCGAAGACCGGGCGGGCGACGCTCGACGCTGCGCCGTTGGCGCAGTCGAGGCCGATGCGCATGCCCTGCAGGCTGAAGCCGCAGGAGGCGATCAGGTGGGCGATGTAACGGTTGCGGCCCTGCATGTAGTCGATCGTGCGGCCGATGGCCTCGCCGGTGGCAAGCGGCACCTCGACGAGCCCGTCGAGGTAGTCCTCGATCTTCTGGAGGACATCCTCGTCCATCTTGTAGCCCTCATGGTTCACGAGCTTGATGCCGTTGTCGGTATAGGGGTTGTGGGAAGCCGTGATCATGATGCCGCAGTCGAAGCCGCCGTCCAGCGTCTCGTAGCAGAGGCCCGGCGTCGGGATCACATGGAGCAGATAGACATCGGCGCCCGAGGCGACAAGCCCGGAGATCAGCGCAGCCTCGAACATGTAGGAGGAGCGGCGGGTATCCTTGCCGAGGACGATGCGGGCCTTGCGCCCTTGCGCTGCCCCATAATGCCAGCCGACATAGCGTCCGATCTTGAAGGCATGCTCGACATTCAGGCCTTCATTGGCCCTTCCACGGAAGCCATCCGTCCCGAAATACTTCATGACCTCTCCCTCATCTGGCAGCCGCAGGAAGCCCAGTGCCGCTGCCACTCGAATGGATAATTATCTATGGGTATTGTAGCTGCCGGAAGGCACGGAGAGGGCCCTGACCGCAATCCGCCAGCAGATGCACATCAGCGCAGGGGCCCACGGGGACCCTGGCTGGACAGCTCTTTCCAGACGGGAAACATTGCGCCTTGAAGTCCGTCTCGCCGCCGCGGGGCGCTTGCGCTATGCTAGGCTCACACGCAGCCTCAATGCAGCAGAACCGGAGCGATCGAGATGGCAGGACCCAGGACCATGCAGCGCGGGAGCTTTCATCCCTTCTGTCCTTCCTGCCTTCCTGCAGCGCGGCCGGCACGCTGCCTCAGCATGCTGCCCTGCCGCCCGGCCATCCCTGCACATTCTTCCCGAGACGCCCTGCAGCCTTCCTTTTGCCCATCACCAAACCAAGAAGGAGCGATTCTGCATGAGAATCCATAGCACCGCCCTCTCATTCATCTGGAAGCTTGCCATCATGCTTCTGGGAGGAAGCGCCATCGCACTGCGCCTGGGCGCCCTCACCGGAAGCCTGGATGTGGTCCCCTTCCACTACTTCTCGCTCCTGATCGCGATCGCAGCGGTCATCTACTGGCTCTGTGACGGCATCTGCCTGCTGGTGAAGAGAAACGACCCCGAAAGCTCGGGCGTGCTCGAGCCGAGCCTCAAATATGCGATCACGATGTGCTCAGGCATCGTCCTGGCAGCCACCCACTTCATCCTCAGGATCGGCCCCTTCTATGGGGATGGCTGGGACTATGCCTTCGTCGTCCTCCACTACGCCCTTCCCCTCATGATGGTCCTCGACTGGCTCCTCTTCGACCGCAAGGGCCTCATGCATGCCTATGGCCCGGCGATCTGGACCTTCCCGATCCTCCTCTACCTGCTCGTGACCGAGCTTCTGGTCTGCGGGCTCGGCCTCGATCTGGGCGGCGATTTCGCGATCAGCGGCGTCGGCCGCTATCCCTATCCCTTCCTCGACGCCTCCGCCAAGAATCCGCTCCACGTCGCCTATCTCATCGGCATGGGCTATCTCTTCTTCACGGCGCTCGGCTACATCGTCTTCGCGGTCGACCGCCTGCTCTCCCGCGTGGGCCGCGATGCCAGGGAGGCGCAGGCTGCAGCCGAGAAGCAGGCCGAGAGCGATATCCAGCCCCCTCTCTCCGCAGGTCCCCGCCATTTTCGCTCATAGCAGCCAGAACAGAGCGTCCATCCAGCCCGTCCCCGCCTCAGGCGGAGGCGGGCTTGCACTTTGCCGCCTCCCTCGCTACGCTCGTACTGATTGGATGGTCATCGCTATGAGATTTCATGAATTTGGGACAGATCGTCCCGATCTGCTTCTGATAGTGCAGCCGCGTCTCGTGACGTGGGATCTGCTGCTGCCGGACATCCAGCTGCTCGCCGAGCGCTACCACGTCCTGGTCCCCGTTATGCCGGGCCATGATTTCCAGGATGGCGGAGAGTTCACGAGCGTCGAGCATGTGGCAGACGAGATCGAGAGCTGGCTTGCCGAGCGCGGCGAGCTCACGCTCTGCGGCGCCTTGGGCATCGATGTGGGTGGTTCCGTCATCCTCCGCCTTCTGGCGAATGGGAAGGTCAGGATCGGGCATGCGATCATCGATGGGGGCGTCCTTCCTCACCAGGGCTCGACCTTCGTGTCGAAGCTCGAGGCGACGCGGGACTATCTCCGCTTCGAGACCGTGAAGCATTCGCAGGCGATGCGCGCGAAGCTCCTCCGCCGCCACATCCATACCCGCGAGGAAGCAGGCATCATCTCCGGCACGCTGCAGCGGGTGACGGACCGCACGGTCTGGAACATCGCCAGCTCCTGCCATAGCTACGAGCTTCCCGCCGGGGCCTTCGACAAGAAATCCGCCGTGGAGTACTGGTGCGGATCGGATGAGCTTCGCCATCACCGCGAGGACATCCGCACCCTGAAGGAGCTCATCCCGTCAGCCAAGATCGTCGAGCTGCCGCAGAAGCGCTCCCTCGAATTCGCCGTCCATCATGCACCGGAGTACAGCTCGCGCATACATCTGGCGCTCCAGGGGGCCTGAGGGCCAGCCGCTTAGCCTCTCCAGTCCTTCCGCCCCAGCACCTCTGAGACGAAATCCACGGCACGTCCTGCCGCTTCCGTGCGGGCATCTCCACGGAAGCCATGTCCTGCTCCCTCAATCATATGGAATGGCTCGGCACATAGAGCATAAGGCCACGAATTCCTGTCGGACCCATGCTGCA
>OMTG01000009.1 GCA_900313905.1 uncultured Actinomycetes bacterium
GCTTCTTGGCGCCTCAGCCAATGGTTACCGGGTTTCACGGGGCGATCTGACCATGCCCCTTATTGTGAACCTTTGAGGCCATGGCAGGTGCCGCATTTGCCAGATGTGGCAAATATGTGCCGGCCTTCGAAGCAGCAGCCCCCATGCATCTTGGCATCGGCCAGCACCTGCCTGCCCCTTTCGCAGACCAGATTGCTGGTGCAGCAGCGGAGCTTATCTGGAGAGCATCATGAGCAGGTCGCGTTCACTCCGGACGTCGAGCATGAGCTGCTCTATATCACAGACCAGCTGTGGCAATGCCTGCAGGTATGCCTGCTTGCTCCGAACATAGGCAATCTCGGGGAACGTGCAGTACCCATAGCTTCTGCCAGCCAGCGTGCACGCAGCAAAGCCGAAAGACTGCTCCACGATGTCATCAGCATACGACTGCACCGCGGAGGGCGCGAAGTCGGCCATCTTCTTCAGGAGCTCGGTCTGGAAACCGGCGAACAGGTCCCGGAGGACCTTGATGATCCGTGCCTCTTCGAGCTCTGCCTTCTCCCCGAAATACGCCTGGGTCCGATAGGAAAGCACCAGGTTGCCCACGATGGTTCCCAGGTCATACGAAAGCGGACCCCAGCTGGCGAAGTCGAAATCCGAAACTATGCAGCGGGGATGGTCTGGATCAGCGTCGATGAAGATGTTGCCTGGATGATAATCGCCATGTATCAGGCACTGCTTATTTGAGACGAACTCCTGGGTCAGCAGTCGGGCTCTGCTGACTACCTCATTGTTCATCCATATCTTCCTGACAATCTCGCGGGACTCCTCATCCAACGAGTTGTCTGGCGAGTCCATGAACGGGTCTTGGAGAATGTAGGCTTCAGTCAGCTCACGTGACCGGACATTCGAGAACGAGGATTCAAGCGCCTTCTTGCGGTCGATGCCCAATGCGATGGCTGAGGAGCAGCAGAGCTCATGCGCCAGATATTGGCCGAGGAACGTGCCCACATCCCCAACAGGCTCCTGCCTCATCAGGGCTTTCCTGAGGGTGGTCATGTCGGAATAGTCATCATAGACAGACAATGCCATGGTTTCATCGGAGTGCAGGCAATGCTCTATCTCATTGGGGATGAACCTCTCATAGAACTTCACATACCTGCTCTCATAGACACCGCGCGACACTGGCTCGAAGCAGCTCACATCGATCTTCCCATGGGGCATCGACTGCTTGAGGATGAGAGATCCCCCGTCCCAGCTCACACGATAGATATGGTTCAGGTTGCCGTCTCCGAATTCGACGGACGTGGCATGCAGCCCATCAGAAATCAAGCCCTTGTCGACGAGATAGGGAACGACATCCTCCTGCTTCAGCTCGCTATAGACCTGATACTTCTCGGATGAAAGGCTGCGCCTCATGACACAGAAATCATCGCAGAGGTAGTAGCCACGTTTCCGCCAGAACCGAATGGATTGCTCGTTCCCGTACTTGATGAATACATACGACTTTGTAGGCGAATTCTGCGCCAGCGCCTCTTCCGCAAGATCCGCCAGATGGTTGCCAATTCCCTGCCCGCGATATTCTGGAACGACATACAGATGGTTGATGAAGCCACGCCGGGCATCGTCGCCAGCAAGGACCGTCCCCACTATCCGTTCTCCAGCAATCGCCACAAAAGAGCAGCCGGGGTTCCTGTCGAGGTAGGCACAGTAGTGAGAGAATGCATCGGATTCCGAATATCCCAGCTCTGGATCGGATGACCAGAGCTCCACAACCGCAGCATGATCCTCAGCGGTCATCGCACGATAGGCAATATCCATTCTCTTCCTCCTGTCACCTGCAGCGTGCAGAAAAGAACATGTTGGTTTCCGCGTAGTAGAAGTCATCGCGACAGAACAGCAGCCGCAGCTCCCGCAGATTCCCCTTCATCCGCTGGTAAGCCTCCTGCCTCGCACCGTCCTGCGAGCCCCAGTCCTTCTTGAAATAGTCCAGGCGATAGGCAAAGCTCTCGTCGAAAAGGTCAAGCCTCTCATCTACATCCATGCCTATCGTATCCTTGATCTTGTACGTGCTCATGACCGACTTGTAGCCGCTGAGCATGAATGCGGTGTATATCTTGCGTCCGTTGAATCTGTCAGACACAATGGGCAGCCGGCTGGTTTCCGAGATTATGTCATTCATGAGCTTTGACTCCGGAAAGCACACCTTCGTCCCGTCATCGAAGCATTTGAACACGATCCCTCCGTCAGGTGACAGATATTCTCTCCGCAGATGGACGAGCGTCTGCTCCATATCCCGAAATCGCCTGTAGAAAGAGTCGCTGAAGAGAAAATCCGGCTGGGGATAGCCATTGTCCAGCCAGAGCTCGTGGAGCTTCTCGGCAAAGTCGGGCGCATTATCTAGCGCAAAATATGTAATATTATCGGTGTTTCTATCATATTGTTGTATATCATCGGAGGACTTCACTCGGACGAACAGATGGGCGAGCCGATTGCCCAGAAGTGCGGCGTGATGCTGCGCCTGCGCCGCCCCTCGGCAATCCAGATCGACCGCAATGATGGGCTTGGTGCAGTTGCCGAGAGCATTTTCAGCAGCAGCCAGATAGCAGTCGTCGTAATCGGATTCGCTCTTCATGTAGACGTCGTCGTTCCCGGCGCTCTGGAGCTCCGAAATATCGATTGCTCCAGGAAGGGAGGTCAGCAGCGCCTCAGCCTGATGTTCCTGCTCATCGACCGGCTTGCTTTCATCTGCAGCAGCCCAATCCCCTGCAGGGACAAACCCGTTGCGCTCATCGAGGGCAAGGATCACCTGGACGATCTTGGATACCATCTGGAGTATCTCCCCCTTGTCGGGAGGAGTGAAGCGGAATTCGCGCCAGTCATAATACGTCCTTGTGACCACCCTCTTGATGAGGGGATCATCGATATCCTCCATGCGCCTGGTGCTGCCGATGAAGTAGATGGGGAGAATCATCCCCTCTTTCCCCAAGGTCTCCTCGACCTGGAGCATCTCCTCCAGCTCTCTCCTACAGACCGGGCGCTTCAGGTATGCCATCGAGATGAACGCTATGAAATGCGATGTCCTCTCGCGGATTGCTTTCTGTATCTCCTGGCTCCAGTCGTCACCGATATTGATGACCTGCTTGTCGAAGAATATATGGACATGATCGCCCGTCTGGATGTCTATCTCCTTCTGCAGCGCCTGCTCAAACAGGGTGATCCAGCCATTGCTGTTCGAGTCATCGTCACGGGCGTAGCTGATAAAGATAGAATCCCTGTTTCCCATCGCGCAACCATGTTCTTCCCGATCTGCCGACCAGATCGATCGATAGGCTCCCCCGCAGGAACGCAGGGCAGTCCATGCGACCAGACGCTCCTGTCCATGCTCCCGAGCTGGCATGTGCCTCACCAAAGACGATAGGGCGACATGGAACCAAGTCAGCTGATGGGAAGCGCAGCAAAGCATCTGGCGTCTGAATTGCAGGGAATACTGTCAAAATCGATGTCCTGCGGAAGACCCGCCCCACGGCATCCCATGCTCCAGGCATCCTAGGACGCCGGCCCCCACTGGGCGCTGCTTCATGCCCAGGACACCCCAAGGGATGCGGGCAGCGAAGCGCCCCGGAGGTTGTAATCAGAAGAACGGTGCCTTGGAAAAGCCGCCTTTCTGCCTGCCCATCCAGCTATGCTGAAAGAATGTGCTCAGACCGCAATGAAGGCCACGGATATCTGTGGCAGGAAGGCGTTGCTCCTTATGAAGACCATCGCGATCGTATCTGCCCTCGAGCGGGAATCCTCCCTCATCTTCGAGCTGCCCGGCGAGCCTGCCCAGGAGCGCTTCTGCATCCCCTATGCAGCGCGCAGCTACCAGGGAGTCCGCCTCATCGTCGCAACAGCTGGCATGGGGATGACGAACATGGCAGGCACGGTGCAGTTCCTGATCGACTCCTTCGCGCCAGACG
>OMTG01000074.1 GCA_900313905.1 uncultured Actinomycetes bacterium
AATGAATTTAAGATACATGTAAGAAATTCCAGTCATGGGGTCTCTTATCTATCGGAAAATGACCCAATAGCATGAAAGTGTGACTATATAGACAAGAACGAGAAGTTTCAGCACCCAGGGGCGAAGCGGGCTGGTGCGGTGTGGGCCGCGCTGGCTCTCTCCGCGAGGCTTGTGGCGGCACCTACGGCAGCTCTTGCCGATGAGGGAGGCTCTGCAGATTCGGGCACGGATGATGCCGCGACCACGCAGGAAAGCGGCGTCCAGACGCAGCCTCAGGCTGATGGACAGCAGGCCACCACGCAGGATTCCCAGGAGGCAGCCGATACCCAGCAGCAGACGCCTGCAGCCTCTTCCGACAAGGGCACCTACGAGGAGGCTGGTCTCCATGCCCTCACGATCGTCTACGTCGATGGCAACGGGAACCAGATCGCTCCGGCGCACCGTGAGGCGCTTGCGGACGGGGAGTCCTACAGCGTGGCAAGCCCTGCAGTCGGCGGCTACGAGCTGGCTGACGCCTCCCAGGCCACGATCTCGGGCACGGTGGAGAAGGGCTCTGGCGATGTCTCCATCACCGTACGGTACAGCTCCACCCTCGTCACCTATACCGTCGTCCACGAGCGGCAGGTCGGGCCAAAGTCCAGCGAGTATCGTGTGGCGGAATCGGAGACCTTCACGGCGGCATCGGGGACCAAGATCACCGCTGCCCCCAAGGAATACTCGAACTACGAGTGCGTCACAGACGCCGATGGCCGCACCGTCGAGGTGACGGCCGATGGCAAGGCCACCATCGTGATCAAGTACAACGTGATCGTGCCCTCCTACGGCATCTACTTCTCGACTGGGAGCACGTACGTCGAGCCCGTGACGGGCGCCGAGGGCGACCCCGTCGCGAAGCCTGCCGATTCTACGCGAGCAGGGTATGCCTTCGTCGGCTGGGACACGGATGGTGACGGCGTCGCAGATGAGCTGCCCACCAAGATCCTGGATCACGACGTGATGGCGAACGCTATCTGGACCCCTGCGACTGCCATCTATCTCGTGAAGTATTGGGGCGAAGACCAGGGGAAAGATGGCTCCTACCACCTGCTCAAGACCGAGTCGCTCACTGGCGAGACCGAATCCATGACGGGAGAAGCGGAAAAGCTCGACACGAGCAAGGGTGGCGCGTACCAGTGGTACCAGTACGCACGTGAGGACAAGGTCGAGATCGCGGGCGACGGCACCTCTGTCCTCAATGTCTACTACGACTGGAAGCAGGTCAAGGTTTACTTCAAGGCGCATATGGACGGCATCACAAGCTTTATGGACAATCCCGATGTGATTGCTCCGTACCTGCTGAAGATGTATGGCTACTACACGCCGCCTGATGGCAAGGTTGCGCTTGCCTTCTACAAGGCACAGGGAGGCACCCTCAGCCAGTACAAGTATTGGGTCAATCAGGAGACCGGCTACACGGATGACGGAACAAACTACCTGAAGCCGGATGCGATAACCTGGAACGACGACGGTAGCCTTGAAAGCCGCTTCCTTGCCGAGTTCACGAATGACAAGCTGACCACTGCCTATTGCTACAACATGTTCCAGAATCTGGATGGAGAGAGCTACACGATCAAGGACCGGAGCCGCTGGCTCATATCCAAGGTCAAGACTGCTGTGGCCTCGCAATACGAGAAGCCAGGATTCAGGCTCACCGCATGGAGAACCTCGACCAACATATGGGACGGGGATGACTTCAGCACCATCGTCTGGGGAGACTGGCATCCGGTTACCGAGAAGGATGTCTCGAGCCAGGGGGTCGTTGTGACTGATTGGCTCTACGTGTCCCAGGCCAATGTGTTCGAAATCAGGTATGACCGCGTCCCGTACGATGTCACGTATTATTCCAACGGCGAGGCTGTGGCCACGAAGACGCAGCTCTTCGGCTCGGAGATAGACGTCTCGGCGGTGCCCGTCGAGCTGGCAGCTCCTGAGGGCATGATCTTCGCAGGCTGGTACGCCAATCCCACCTTCGGGGGCGAGCCCGTGACCTCGCTCACGATGCCTGAAGGTGGCGTCCATCTCTACGCATGCTGGAAGCACCCAGACGTCCACGTGACCTTCGATTCGGCTGGTGGCACTGCGGTCGAGGCACAGACCGTCGCCTGGGGTGGCACGGCCACCGAGCCCACGGCGCCCACGCGCGAGGGCTTCGAATTCGGTGGCTGGTACTACCAGGGTGCGGACTCCGATGTCCCGGCACCGTTCCCGTTCGACCTGGGCCTCGAGGGCGACGCCTCGCTCGTCGCAGCCTGGAGATCCACGAACACGCCGACCACGTATACGGTGCGCCACGTGGCATCCGACGGCACGGTGCTCTCAGAGGAGAAGCTCCGTGGCATTGTGGGCCAGACCGTGACTGCGACCGCGCTTGGGAAGGATGACGGGCGCAGGCGGGGCTATGCCTATGCGAGCGCATCGGCCGCGACGATCGATCTTGCGGCTGATACCTCGCAGAACGTGGTCGAGTTCGTGTACTCTGGCGACACGAGCAACCGCTATGTCGTGCACCTGTGGGATGAGGCGACGGGCCTCCCTGTCGCAGCGGACGTCGAGTTCGACTCTGTCGAGGCGCTGCTCGACTTCGCCGCGCCCAAGGTCGCGGGCTACCACGTGCACTTTGGTGGCCAGGGCTACCTCAGCACGCGCGACGGCGGCCAGGAGCTCGTGTTCTGGTATGAGAAGGACCCCGAGCCGGCAGAGCCGACGCAGCCTGCTGCATCTGAGCCCACGTCCCCGGTGAAGACAGCATCGTATGCTCCGCGCCACATGGCGCAGGTCCCCGATACGGGTGACGCCACGTCTCCGGCAGTCCCGCTCGCGACAGGAGCGATCGGTGCGGCACTTGCGGCGCTCGGCCTCAGGCTCCGCCGCAGGAGGGATGCATAGGACAAGGCCTTTCCATCATAAGATCCTTCACTGGAGAAGCCTCCGTGTGGCCATCTGCCATGCGGGGGCTTCTCTCATGAGGGCGATCAAGCTGCAGACCTATCGGGCACTTGCTGGCTGAGGGCAATCCTTTCCGGATGGCTTATCGATCGATGCGGTGACCATGCTGGCAACGATCTTTGCCGCCTCGTTCGGGTCGAGCGGGCTTTCGGTATTCTCCCGAAGCAGGATCTGGCTGCAGCCCTCGACGACGATCGAGGCGATGCACAGGCTCTGCAGGCTGAGAGCGGTGTGGTCGTCATCCAGATGGTTGCGGCCATCGAGGGCGCGTGCAAGGGTCTCCTTGAACCTCTGGAAGAATGCGAGGTTCAGCTCGTCGTCTGGTCGCATGCCCGATGCGCCTGCGTGCTGGTCGAAGTAGCGAAAGATCGAGCGGATTGCCTGATAGGGGTCATGCCTGATGGCGCCCAGCCCATCATTGAGCGCATCCATGCACCCCTGTTCGAAATCCTTTGTCACGGCATCCCGCAGGTCGTAGATATCCCGGAAATGGGCATAGAACGTGCTCCTGCTGACATCTGCCTCTGAAAGGAGCTCCTTCACGGTCATCCTGCTGACCGGCTCCCGGGCATTGAGGCGGATATAGGCATCCATGATCTTCGCACGCGTCCGGATGACATCCCGTCTGACCATGCATCGCTCCTCTCCGGACAAGGACTGCTTCAGGTGTCCGACTTCGTATCAGTTCGTATGAAATCGAACATTGAATTCGAGTTTAGCTCAAAGGATACTTCAGGTATAGGAAGCTAGTCCATGCAAAAGAGGAGATTGACGCTATGAACACCACCAACGACAGGGTCAGATCGATGAAGGACCAGGCTGAAGGATTCGCGAAGCTCGCCAAGGAGTTCGGCAGATCCATGGGGAAGGCGGGAAAGAGATCGGCGATTCCTATGCCGAGCTCGGTGCTGAGACTGCCCGTGCCTTCAAGTCGCTCTCTGTTGAGGAAGATGGGAAGCACGGAGAATAGGACATCTTTGCGCCGAGCTCCGAGACGTGTTTGGGGTGTCTTGGAGCCTGATACATGCAGGCAGGGGAGATGTCCAAGGCAGCTTGGGCAGGATTTTGGTTGGGGCAGCGCATGGAGCATGAGGAGAAGGATCCAGGAAGCACTGCTGCAGGAGCTGCCAGTGCCGCAGCGGATAGGTTCTGGGCACGCTGGCAGGACAGGCAGGACCGGCTGCCAGCAGCATTCAGGAACAGGCTCGAAGCGCTGAATGACGGCATCACCGCCATTTGCATCACAGTCATGGTGCTCGAGATCCCGTGCCGGAGGCTGGAAGCACAGACGGCTACGCCGAGTTCATGCACGATATCGGCATCTTCCTTGTCAGCTTTTTCGTTATCGCCGACTTCTGGTATGGCCTCAGCCGCATGTTCGCAAGCTGCAGGGAGGCTGACCATTCTGTCATCATTGCCGACTTCTGCCTGCTTGCCGCGATGGCGCTCATCCCGATCACGACCAAGTGGATCATCAGCGATGCCAGCCCGCTTGCTGTCGCGAACTACGGGGTCGTCTACCTGGCTGTCACGATCCTCCGGAGCATCCTGTTCGTCTGTATCGGCAGGAAGCGCTGGAAGGCAGCGGGCGTCCCCTTCAGGAGCATTGCCCGGCTCCTTGTAGGCTATGATGCGGCACTGGCGCTCGAGAACATCGTCCTCATGCTCCTGGCACAGGTCGTCCCCCATATCGCGATGCAGCTCTTCCTCGCACTTCCCATCTCGTCCTTCTTCATGCCGAGCGATTGGCTGGTGGGACGGATCAAGCGGTCATGAGAGTAGTAGGTACAGTCCCACCTGCTGGGGCGCCTGACGCAGCTTATGGGGCCTGCGAGGCGTGTCCGCAGCCGTGGGGGGGCTCGTTGCCTGCCAACCTGATGCCATGCAGATCACGCAGCTAAAAAATTAGGCGGAGACGCTCACGCGCCCCCGCCACATAAAACCCTTTCGGGTTTTGCGATCTGTATTTACTATACCCAGTCAGGACCAGCAGTCAAGCAAGTCTGCAAAGAATTGCATGGAAGCTTCCGCCGCCGTGTCGAG
>OMTG01000011.1 GCA_900313905.1 uncultured Actinomycetes bacterium
AAAATTTTTCCCGCTTCAGAAAATCGCTGTTTTATGCAGCATTCCCGCACAAGCCCTCTTCGTGCCGCCCCGTCATTCGGCGTAGTTCCTCCACGCCAGGCTGACAGATCCTACCCCCAGATGAAGCGATACGACCGGTCCCCCGTCGCGGACATGGATGTTCGTGCCGGGAAGCTCGCGCTGCACACAGTGGACGACCTCGTCAGTCGCCTCATGGGCGCTGCCGTAGCCCGTCACGGTGACAGAGTTCCTGCGGGCCGCCTCGGGTATCTGGCGGACAAGGGCCTGTGCCGTCGCATGCATGCCATGCGCGACATCGATGTCCCGGATGCCGCCCTCCTGGAGCTCCATGATGAGATAGCGGTCAAGCTTGCCTGCCACCGCCCGCCTCGTGGCGCCAAGGCGCCCGGAACGGCGGAGCACATCCAGATCGGGCACCGTGAAGGCGATGCCCTGGTTGGAGCGCTCCACTTCGAGCTTCTGCGCGACCGTTGCCAGAGGATACCCGAGCGTCACGAGCTTGCGTGCCTGGCGGACCAGGAACTCGAGGCCACCCGACGTGGTCCAGGAGTCGACAATCGCGATGAGCGAGCCATTCCTGCCTTCGCGGATGAGCTGCTCGCGTGCCTGCACAGCGCTCCTATAGGTGCCGGAGAGCCTGGAGCTGATGGTGAGGCACAGCACCGAGAAATCCGCATCGAGGAGCTTCCTGAACTCCTCGGCGAAGACATCCTGGTACACCGCTTCTGTCATGAGTATATGTCCGGAGCGGAAGAGGGCATCGTAGTCCTCGTTCTCGCCGCGGTAGGTCTCTGCCCTTCTCACGCCGTCGACGTTGTAGTGCATGGGCACCATGGTCACGCCCAAGGCCTCCGCCTTGGGACGGGTCAGCGTGCAGGAGCTGTCGCAGACGATCGCGACCGGGCGCTGGGGCAGATCGGCCCCGCCCGTCGTGAAGGCACCGAGCCCTGCTGTCAGGGATGGCTCTGGGATACCCTGTTCCTCCATCATCCGTCCGCCCTTCCGATAGCGCGGTACTTTGCCTGGCGCTCGTGCACGAGCTCCTGGGCGCTCTTGCCGGAAAGGCCCGCGAGCTCCTCGGAGAGCCTTGCGCGGAAGCGCTCTGCGAATTCAGGCGTCCCGAGCCCCTCTGCATCGATCTTCCCATCCACTATACCAAGGGAGACGAGGAAATCTGCCGTGATGCCGAGCGCCTCTGCCGCCTCATTGGCACGCTTCGGCGTCTTCCAGAGGATGGTCGAGCAGCCCTCAGGGCTCACGACGGAATAGACCGCATCGGAGAGCATGAGGACACGGTTCGAGACCGCAAGGCCCAGAGCCCCGCCCGATCCGCCTTCGCCCATGATGACAGTGATCTCGGGGACCCTGAGGGCGCCCATCGCGACAAGGTTGTCTGCGATGGCAGCTCCCTGGCCACGCTCCTCGGCCTCCATGCCCGGATAGGCACCGGAGGTATCGACGAGGCAGATGACCGGACGGCCGAATTTCTCGGCCTCCTTCATGAGCCTGAGCGCCTTGCGATATCCCTCAGGCTCGGGGCATCCATAGTTGCGGGCGACCCGCTCCTTGATGCCACGGCCACGGTCGGTCGCGATCACGGTGACCGGCTTCCCATCCAAGAGGGCGATGCCCGCCACAATGGCAGGATCGTCGCCGAACTCGTGGTCGCCATGGAGCTCGATGAACCCCTCGAAGGTCTGGTCCATGATTGCAGGGACGCTCGGGCGATCGGAATTCCTGACGCGCTTCACAAGGTCGTAGGCAGAGGCGCCTTCGGCAACCGGCTTCTCGAGATGGTGCGGAAGCGGCCAGCGGGGCTCCTTGGGGAAAGCGGCAGGGCAGGTGGGGATATCGCGGGTGCCCCAGGCAGCCGGATCGTGCAGATAGAGGAGATAGCCGAGGGTCTCTGCCATCTCCTTGCGTGGGACGACCATATCGACGAAGCCGTGCTCGAGCTGGAACTCGGCACGCTGGAAGCCCTGCGGAAGTTTCTTGTGGGTCGTCTGCTCGACGACGCGCGGTCCCGCGAAGGCAACGAGCGCATCCGGCTCCGCGAGCGTGATGTCTGCCTCCATCGCGAAGGAGGCCGTGACGCCGCCTGACGTCGGATCGGTCAGCACGACCAGGTAGAGAAGTCCTCCCTCGCTGTGCTGGTGCACCGCATTGGAGACCTTCGCCATCTGCATGAGGGAGGTGAGGCCTTCCTGCATGCGGGCGCCACCCGACACCGTGAAGCCGACCACCGGAAGCTTCAGCTCAGTCGCTTTCTCGAAGACGCGGCAGATCTTCTCTCCGACCGCTGCTCCCATGGATCCCATCATGAAATCGCCATTCATGACGAAGAGGGCGCAGCGCTCCCCCTTGATGGTGGCCTCGCCACAGATGACGGCCTCCTGCTCCCCGCCTGACTTTGCGCGGGCAGCCTCGAGCTTCTCCTGGTAGCCAGGGAACTTGAGGATGTCGGCAGGAGCAATCCCGGCATCCCACTCGGTGAAGCTGCCTTCGTCGACCGTGAGCGCGATGCGCCTTCTGGCGCCGATGCGCATATGATGGCCGCAGCGCGGGCAGACATCGAGATTGCCCTTCAGGATGTCCACGTCGATGGCATGGCGGCAATGGGGGCACCGCACCAGGACCGTGCGCTCCGGAAGCTCGACCGGAACCTCGGTGACGGGCCCTTCAAGCTCATTTGCTGATTTCTGGCGTTCACTCATAGAGGTGCTCCATCAGGTTCGTGTGATAGTTGCCAGCCAGGAACTTGGGATTGGAGAGGATGTCGAGCTGGAGGTCGGCATTGTAGTCGACACCGTCGATCACGAGCTCTCCCAAGGCAGAGCGCATCTTGCGGATCGCCTCTTCGCGGGTCCGGGAATAGACGATGAGCTTGCCGAGGAGCGAATCGTAATACGGCGGGACCGAGCATCCGACATAGAGAGCGGAATCGAAGCGCACCCAAGGGCCATTCGGCACATGGAGCATCGTGATATCGCCAGCGGAGGGCAGGAAATCGGGGGTCTCCGCATTGATGCGGCACTCGATTGCGTGGCCGGAGATCTTGATGTCCTCCTGCCTGAAGTCCTTGAGCTCGACGCCTGCAGCAACCCTGAGCTGCCACTTCACGAGATCGATGCCTGTCACGAATTCGGTGATGGGATGCTCGACCTGGAGCCTCGTGTTCATCTCCATGAACCAGAACTCGCCCGCATCGCTGAAGAGGAACTCGATGGTGCCGAGGCCCTGGTATCCGACGGATTTTGCCAGATTGCGGGCGCACTCATACATGTGCTCGCGGATCTCGGGCGTGAGCGCGGGGCACGGGCTCGGGCTCTCCTCGAGGAGCTTCTGGTTCCGGCGCTGGACCGAGCATTCGCGTTCGCCCAAGGAGAAGACATTGCCATAGGCATCGCCCAGGATCTGTACCTCGATGTGGTGGGCAGGCGAGATGAACTTCTCCATGTAGCACTCGCCGTCGCCGAAGGCGGCCTCGGATTCAGCCTTGGCCTGCTCGTAGGCAGCAGGTGCATCCTCGGGACGCAGCACCTTGCGGATGCCACGCCCGCCGCCGCCCGCACGGGCCTTCACGAGGACCGGGCACCCGATGCGGCGCGCCTCCTCTTCGGCCTGCTCAGGCGATTCCAGAAGGTCGCATCCCGGCACTATCGGCACGCCCGCCGCCTTGGCGGTGCGCCGCGCCTGGTCCTTGTCGCCCATGAGATCCATGATCTCAGGCGAAGGGCCGATGAACACCAGGCCATGCTCCCGGCACTCGCGGGCGAAGTCGGCATTCTCCGAAAGGAAGCCATATCCCGGATGGATGGCGGAAGCGCCTGACTCGAGAGCCACGGTGAGCAGGGCATTCTTGTTCAGATACGATTCGGAGGCACGAGGGCCGCCGATGCAGTAGGCTTCATCCGCGAGCGTCGCATGGAGGGCTTCCGCGTCGGCTGTGGAATAGACCGCCACGGTCTTGACGCCCATCTCCTTGCAGGCACGGATGATGCGCACTGCAACTTCGCCGCGGTTGGCAATGAGGATCTTCTCGAACATGGCCCTACGCGTCCTTCTTGGGGACGAGGGCGAAGGACATGTCTGCCACGCAGGCGACCGTATCCCCGACCCGTGCCTCCCCATGGGCGAAATGGAACATCCCATGGCTGCGGGTCAGCGTGCAGTCGAGCGTGAGGGTATCGCCCGGACGCACCTGATGCTTGAAGCGGACCTTGTCGAGGCTCGTGTAGAACGGCGTCGCGTCGGTGGAGGAGAGCTTCTCGGCCATCAGCACGCAGCAGTTCTGGGCCAGCATCTCGCAGAGGATGACACCGGGGACGACCGGATAGCCCGGGAAGTGCCCCTGGACGAAATACTCGTCGCCCGCGATCTTCACATGCCCGATGGCATGGCCATCCACGACCTCGGCATCGTCGAGCAAGAGCATCGGCGGACGATGCGGAAGAATCTTCTCAAGTTCCAGCTTGTCCATGTCTCCCCTTCCGCCTAGTAGATCTTCATGAGGACCGAGCCGTATTCGACAAGCTCGCCGTCAGAGACCGTGATATCGACGATCTCGCCGTCGGTATCGGCCGTGACTTCCTTCATTTCCTTCATGGCCTCGATGACGCAGAGGACATCGCCCTTCTTGACCTTCGAGCCGACCTGCACGAAGGGCTTCGCCCCTGGGGCAGGAGCCGCATAGAAGACGCCGACCATCGGCGCCTTGACGGCGACGACCTTGGCCATGTCCATCGGCGCGCCCGAAGGCGTCCTTGGCTGGCTCTCGTCTGCGGCAGGAGCCTCCGCCGCCTCGGCAGGAGCCTCTGCCGGAGCTGGAGCAGCTGCTTGCGCTGCAGCAGGCGCTGCAGCAGGAATCGTGGAGACGGCCGGAGCCGGATAGGCAGCAGGCCCTTCCATCTCGATGGCGGAGTCGCCTTCCTCGATGCGGATGCGCGCGAGGCCGCGGCTGTTCAGGAGCGCCGCCACCTCATCCAGACGCTTGGTGCTGGTATCCATCTGCTATGCCTCCCCATACTTCTTGAGGGCGATGGCAGCATTGTGGCCGCCAAAGCCGAGCGAGGTCGAAAGCGCCCAGCGTCCATCGAAGGAAGCTGCCACATTCGGCGTATAGTCAAGATCGCATGCCGGATCGGGGTCCTTCAGGTTGATGGTCGGAGGGATGGTGCCCTTCTCGAGCGCATAGGCGCAGACCATGGCCTCGACCGCGCCGGTCGCGCCAAGCATGTGTCCCGTCATCGACTTGGTGGACGAGATATGGGCAGCGCGTGCTGCATCCTCGCCGAGGGCCTGCTTGATGCCCTTCGTCTCGGAGGAGTCATTGAGCTTCGTCGAGGTGCCATGGGCGTTGATGTAGAGGCCCTCTGCCGGGTCGAGCGAAGCCTCTGCCACAGCCTGCTTGATGGCACGGGTGATGCCTGCAGCCTCGGGGTCGGGGGACGTGATGTGGTAGGCATCGGCCGTGTTGCCGTATCCTGCGACCTCGCAGATGATATGCGCACCACGGGCTCGGGCGTGCTCCAGCTCCTCGAGCACGAGCACGCAGGCGCCTTCGCCCATAACGAAGCCATCGCGGTTCGAATCGAAGGGACGGCAGGCCGTCTTGGGGTCGGGATTCGTCGAGAGCGCACGGGCGTTCGTGAAGCCAGCAATCGAGACCGGCACGATAGCTGCCTCGGAGCCGCCGGCAAGGATGGCATCAGCATAGCCGCCACGGATGGCACGGAATGCCTCGCCCACGGCGTTCGTGGAGGTTGCGCAGGCCGTCACGATCGGCAGGGTCGGACCCTTCGCATGATGGCGGATGGAGACCTGCCCCGATGCCATGTTCGCGATGATCATCGGCACGAAGAATGGGGAGATCTTGCGGGGGCCGCCTTTGGCCATGCGCTCGATCTGCTCCTCCATCGTCCCGATGCCGCCAATGCCAGATCCGACATAGACGCCGAGGCGCTCAGGATCGATGGCGCCTTCCTGGTCGAGGCCAGAGCTCTTCATCGCCTCGTCCGATGCATACAGGGCAAACTGGACATTGCGGTCATTGTGCCTGGCATCGGCTTTCCCGAGATAGGCCTCAGCATCGAAGCCCTTGACCTCGGCAGCCACCTTGACCCGGAAATCGGCCGTATCGAACGCCGTGATCTCGGTTATGCCGCTCTTGCCGGCAACCAGCGCATCCCAGCTCTCCGGGGCGCTCATGCCTACCGGGGTGATGGCCCCGATGCCTGTGATGACTACTCTGCGATCCATCATTCTCCCTCCGCATGCCTTGCAGGTGGCAAGGCATCTACATGCACAGACCACCGTCTATGCGGATCACTTCACCGGTCACGTAGCTCGCGGCATCGGATGCCAGAAACGCCACCACCTGCGCCACTTCCTCAGCGGTGCCAAGACGCTTCATGGGAATCTCTGCCTCGTAGGCTGCGACGGTCTTCTCCGGAAGCTTTGCCGTCATGTCCGTCTCGATGAATCCCGGAGCAACTGCATTGCAGGTGACGCCCCTGCCGGCAAGCTCCTTGGCGACCGACTTGGTGAGGCCGATGAGCCCTGCCTTCGAGGCGGCGTAGTTGGCCTGGCCGATGTTGCCTGAGAGGCCGACGACCGAGGCCAGATTCACGATCCTTCCGCCCTTCTGGCGCACGAAGCCACGGGAGAGCGCGCGGATCATGTGGAAGGCGCCCTTGAGGTTCACGTCGAGCACGGCGGAGAAATCATCGTCGGTCATGCGGGCAAGCAGCGTATCGCGGGTGATGCCCGCATCGTTCACGAGCGCCCAGACGGGACCGAAATCATCCTGCACTGCCTTGACCGTGGCCTTCGCCTCGTCTTCGTCAGCCACATTGCACTTATAGGCCTTGGCGGCCGCGCCTTCTGCCTCGATGAGGCTGATGCATTCTTGAGCAGCCTCGTCGTTTCCTGCGTAGATGACGGCGATATCATAGCCAGCTTTGGCAAGAGCCAGGGATGTGGCCCTGCCGATGCCACGCGATCCGCCTGTCACCAGGGCGACCCTGCGGCTGCGGTCACGTTCGATAAGGGAAGCAGCTTCTGCCATGCCTTATGCCTCCTTGCCTGAGACGAGCGCTACAGCCTCTTCGACCTGCGCCGGAGTCTCGACACAGACAGCGTCGACACCCTCGAGCGTCCGCTTCACGAGTCCCGTGAGCGTATGTCCTGGCCCGACCTCGATGAAGGTATCGATGCCGGCGTCCTGCATCGCATGGAGCTCACGCACCCACTGCACAGGATGTGCGACCTGCTCAGAGAGGAGCTGCGCGATCTGTGCCGGGTCGTCGGGATAGAGGCTGCCCGTGCGGTTTGCATAGACCGGAAGCGTCGGCGCTGATGGCGCATGCTCCGCAAGATAGGTGCCAAGCGCCGTTTCTGCCTCTGCCATATAGGGGCTGTGGAAGGCACCGGAGACCGCCACCTTGAGCGAGCGTCCGTGCGCCTCCTTCACAAGCCCATCGAGCTTCTCGCAGGCTTCCTGAGATCCTGCCACGACCGTCTGCTGGGGGGAGTTGTAGTTCACCGGCCATGCTTCGCCGGCCTTGGCAGCGAGCTTCTCGACCACATCGCGGTCGAGCTTCAGGACAGCGCGCATGGCACCCGGATGGCGCTCGGTGCATGCCGCCATCGCCTTGGCACGTGCCTCGATGAGGGACGTGCCTTCAGCGACCGAGAAGGCGCCTGCGAAGGTGAGCGCTGCGACCTCGCCGAGCGAGTGGCCAGCTGCCACCTCAGGCCTGATGCCTGCCTCTGCGAGCGCTTCGGCACAGGCAAGATCGGTCGCAAAGACACAGGGCTGCGTATTGATCGTCTGGGAGAGCTCCTCCTTCGTGCCCTCGAAGCACTGGGCGGAGGTGCCGGGACGCACCGCATCCACCGCATCGAAGACCTTCCTGGCGGCAGCGCTTGCCTCAGCAAGCTCCTTGCCCATGCCAGGCTTCTGGGAGCCCTGTCCCGCGAAGAGGAATGCTACACGAGCCATTTCGTTGCCTCCTTGAGGCAGGCCTCGCAGCCTTCCATCAGGTCGTCCACGATCTCCTGGGCAGACTGCTCCTTCTTCACCATGCCAGCCACCTCGCCTGACATGAAGGAGCCCTCTTCGTAGTTGCCATCCTTGGCTGCCTTGCGAAGCGACCCTGCACCGAGCTTGCCAAGCTCCTCGGGCGTCGCGCCTTCGCGCTCGGCACGCAGGAACTTCTGCGAGAACGGGGTCTTGAGGCAGCGGACCGCGCCGTTCATCGAGCGGCCCGTCACGATCGTCGAGAGGTCGTTCGCCTTCAGGATGCGCTTCTTGTACTCGTCGGAGACCGTGCACTCATGCGCCACGAGGAAGCGGGTGCCGACCTGCACGCCCACGGCGCCGAGCATGAAGGCAGCAGCCATCTGGCGGCCATCGGCGATGCCACCGGCAGCGATGACAGGGATCTTCAGGGCGTCGACGACCTGGGGCACCAGCGCCATGGTCGAGACATCGCCGATGTGCCCTCCGGACTCGCCGCCCTCGGCGACGACGGCGACAGCACCGACGCGCTCGAGCATGCGGGCCAGGGCGACCGACGAGACGACCGGGATGACCTTGATGCCAGCTGCCTTCCAGTCCTTCATGTACTTGCTTGGGTTGCCAGCGCCTGTCACGACGACCGGCACCTTCTCCTCTGCCACGACCTGGGCCACGTCGTCTGCAAAGGGGCTCTGCAGCATGATGTTGACACCGAACGGCTTGTCAGTACGTGCGCGGCACTCGCGGATCTCGTTGCGCAGCCAGTCGGCATTGGCATTCATCGCGGAGATGATGCCGAGGCCGCCGGCATTCGAAACCGCCGAGGCAAGGCTGGCATCGGCAATCCATGCCATGCCACCCTGGAAGATAGGCTTCTCGATGCCTACCAGGTCGCAGAGAGGAGTCTTGATCATGGGTGATTCGTCCCTTTCTCGTTTCGTCGGACCGTGGCGCTTCGCTTAGAGCTGTGCTTCCACGAGGTCGACGAACTCCTGGATCGTCTGGGGGTTGGCCTCAGGATCGATCTCGATGCCGAACTCGTCCTCGCATGCCATGACGGCTTCGACTGTCGCCATGGAGTCAAGGCCCACCTCGGAGAGCTTGGTCTCCGGCTTGAGCTCGACGTCGTCGAGGCCCTCCTGATCCTTGAGGATTGCGACGACGCAATCGAATGTAGACTCTGCCATTTCAGTTTCTCCTTTGAATCGTGCGCTTCTGCGCGTATCCGTACGTCCTTGAGGACGCTTTCGGCAAGTTGTGGGCTTCAGGCCTTCTTCCAGCGTATGAGGCAGGTCCCGACATCGAGCCCTGCACCGAAACCGCAGAGCACCGCGAGGTCTCCCTCATGGAGCTCGCCCGCGCGGTCCAGACGATCGAGGGCAAGCGCGATGCAGGCGCTCGAGATGTTGCCCGTCTCATGGATCGTGCGGACCACCTTCTCCTCAGGGAGATCGAGCCTCTTGCAGACACTCTCCAGGATCCGCTCATTGGCCTGGTGGAATATGAAATGATCGATTGCGGAAAGCGGGATGCCGGTCTCCGCTACAAGAAGCTTCAGCTCCTGCTCCATGCTCGATACGGCGAAGCGGAAGACCTTCCTTCCCTTCATCGTGAGATGGCTTGCCGGAGCTTCGGCCCGCCTCTCATCGAAGGGGCTCTCCCCTGCCAGCCCCGGCACATCGAGCGATGCCACATCGGGCTTCGTGACAAGATGCGTCCAGATCGGGCTTTCGCCTCCCGCCTCGGCTACGACTGCCGCAGCGCCATCGCCGAAGAGGACGCAGGTGGTCCGGTCCTCCCAATCCATGAGGCGCGACATCTTCTCGGCGGAGAGGATCAGGGCATGCTTCGCACGTCCCCGCGCAAAGTAGCCATCGGCCACATCGAGGGCGAAGACGAAGCCAGCGCAGGCCGCGGATACATCGAAGGCGGGGCATGCTGCACCAAGGCGCTCGGCCACTGCGCATGCCTCTGCTGGCATCAGATGGTCCCCCGAAGTCGTCGAGCAGACGATGAGGTCGATGTCGGACACCTCGAGCCCTGCCGACGCCAAGGCATTGCGGCATGCCGCTTCAGCAAGCTCGTCCAGCGACTCGGCCGTGCAGACATGACGCGTCTCTATGCCCGTGCGGGTCCGGATCCACTCATCAGAGGTATCGAGGAACCCTGACAGCTCATCATTCGTGACCGTGCGCTCGGGCAATGCCGAACCGCAGCCGATGATCGTATATGCCACGCTACCTCTTCCCTGTCGTCAGCTGTCCCTCGATGCGGGCAATCGCTTCGTGCTCCACGCGCGTGTAGGCCCTCTCAAGCCGGGTGATGCCCTCGAGCAGCACCCTGCGCTCCTCTGGGGTCAGGCCATCCGACACTTCCTGGGCCATCCTCCGGTTGAAGACTGCATGCATGCGGTATATGCGCTCTCCTGCACGCGTCAGCATCACATCGACACGTCGTGCATCATCCTTGTTCCGCCGCTTCTCGAGATAGCCCTTCTCCACAAGGCGGTTGACAGCCGACGTGGCAGACGGCTTCTTGATGCCAAGTGCCTGCGCCACATCGGACACGCCGAGCCTCTTGTGCTCGATGAATACCGCCCTGCCGACCGTGGAGAGCAGGTTGAGCTCGGAGCTCGTGAGGTCTATCCCATGGGAACGGTATACGCAGTCCTCCAATCGGATGATTGCCTCATACGTGCTTGCCAGCAATCTGGAGATGCGGCTGACGAATGCCGACTCATCCGTGAGGTCGATATCGCGAGCTTCTGGAATGCCTATCCCCATCTTGCTGATGGTCTGGAGCTCTTCTGGCTGGATGATGATGTAATCCGAATCTGTCATAAACCCTTCCTGGTCCCAGGCTTCCCGGGTCTGCCATCCGCTCAGCTTCCGGCAATTGATTAGCTTGCCTAACCAATTACGATTATGTAGTCTAACTAACCATTTTCTGAAGGGAAGCCCACGGGGCTCTTTCCGTCATTTTCACACATAGATGATCATCCGTCCATGACACGCCTGAGCGATGCGCTTTCCGGCAGGAAGCACTGCGTGGTGCCATCCTGCTCATGCAGGCAGGCCCTGCCTGATGCATCCACCCCATCGAATGTGCCGCATGCCAGCACCTCGCCAGAAGGCGAGACTGCTCGGACCTCCTCGCCACGGAAGACGAGCTCAGGCAGATAGGCATCGAGCACGCCGGCAAGCGGGCCACGGGAGCGCTCGTCTGCCGCCTTCGCCCATCCGTCCACGCTGCCGACCATCCCATCGCGCACCAGCACGGCGAAGGATGCGAAGTCCTCCTCAATGGATTTCGCTGCGGCAGGCGGAAGGCAGTCCTCGAGATAGGCAGGAGCCAAGGGATGCAGCATCCCATCATGCACGAGCGTGGGATGGATGACCTCCCGCTCTGGCCTGAAGAGGTTGATCCCTATGCCCGCCACGGAATAGATCCCTGCACCCTCCGGGTCGCTCCTGGTCTCGACGAGGATGCCCGCAAGCTTCCTGATGCTGCCATCCGTGCCGAGGGCAATCATATCGTTGGGCCATTTGAGCCTGAGCCCCTCTGCCCCGAGGCTCCGCAGCGCCTTGAGCGCCCCGAGGGCGCAGACGACAGGGAGGGCAGAGAGCAGGGATGGATCGACATCCGGCTTCAGGAGCACCGAGAGATAGAGCCCGCCTTTGGGCGAGACCCAGGTATGCCCACGGCGTCCCCTGCCTGTCGTCTGGCGCTTCGCCGCCACGGCAGTGCCATGGGGATAGCGTGCGGCACCAAGCGCCAGCACATCGTCGTTTGTGGAGCCCGTTGCCTCGACAATCCTGAGCGGACTTGTCATGCGCCACCCCTATTCGTGGAGATGCTTGGAGTCGTCGGCATCCTCGTGGCCCTTCCCATGGATATGGAAGCCAAAGGGGAAGATGAAGACGAAGGGAAGGACAAAAGGCAGCCCCGCACCAGCTCCCAGGCCATTTGCAAAGGTAATGCAGAGCATGAAGATGAGGACACAGACAAGGACCGCTACAACGATGTCTTCCCAGGATCCTCCCCCATCATGGCCGTCCATGCTTCCACCTTCCTCCATCACGTCTGTGCTTATCCTTTGAGGATACCCATTCAGGGCTGCCAAGGATACATCGCCGCCCAGGAGTCATGGTTGCGGGGCATCTGGGTGGAGGTCTGATGGCTTCAGCCACATCTGGGGCCTGATTCCCCTGCGGAGGAATGCCGCTTCGAATCAAAAGCGCACCTGCATCCAGCTGATTGGATGCAGGTGCGTGTCAAGCAAATCTGTTTGGCCACCCTGCCATGCACAGAATGCATTGCAGACCGGCAGATATGCTACTCTTCCATGTAGTCTTTCAGGCGGCCAGAACGGGACGGATGGCGGAGCTTTGCCAGCGTCTTGCTCTCGATCTGGCGGATGCGCTCGCGGGTGACGCCGAATTCGCGGCCGACTTCCTCGAGCGTGCGGGGATGCCCATCATCAAGGCCGAAGCGGAGCTTGATGACCTTGCGCTCGCGGTCAGCCAGGCCATCGAGCACCTGGTCGAGCTGCTCGCGCAGCATCGATTCGCTTGCTGCCTCTGGAGGAGCGACGGCACCCGAGTCCTCGATGAAGTCGCCAAGCTGGGAATCCTCCTCCTCGCCGATAGGCGTCTCGAGGGAGACTGGCTCCTGAGAGATCTTCTGGATCTCGCGCACGCGGTCTGCCGTCATGCCCATCTCCTTGCCGATCTCCTCGGGCGTCGGCTCGCGGCCGAGGTCCTGGAGAAGCTGGCGCTGGACACGGACGAGCTTGTTGATGGTCTCGACCATGTGCACCGGGATGCGGATGGTGCGGGCCTGGTCCGCGATGGCGCGGGTGATGGCCTGGCGGATCCACCAGGTGGCGTAGGTCGAGAATTTGAAGCCCTTCGTATAGTCGAACTTCTCGACAGCACGGATGAGGCCGAGATTGCCTTCCTGGATGAGATCGAGGAACAGCATGCCACGTCCGACATAGCGCTTCGCGATCGAGACGACCAGACGGAGGTTGGCAGAGATCAGCTGCTGCTTCGCGTCGAGGCCGACCTGCTCGATGCGCATGAGGCGGCGCTGCTCGGCACGGGTCAGCTCGATGTCCCCATTCTCGGCAGCCTCGAGCTTCTCGGTCGCCTCGGCTCCTGCCTCGATCTTCATCGCGAGGTGGACCTCTTCATCGGCCGTCAGAAGGTCGACCTTGCCGATCTCCTTGAGATACATCCTGACCGGATCGCCCGTCAGCATGACGGTCGAGGTGTCGGTGCGGCGATTGCGGCTGCGGGTCGAACGCTTCTTCGAGGTCTTTGCCTTGGTGGCCGTGGAGCGCAGGGCCGCGTTGACTTCCTTGGCCTCGTTGACGGCAGACTCGTCTTCATCCTCGTCCAGCTCGTCGTCGAGATCCGAGTCGTAGCTCTCGCCGTCCAGGTCGTCATCCAGCCCGTCGATGCCATTGCCGTCGACGGTCGGCACCGCAGCATCATCGGCAGAGATGTCGACACCCTTCGTCCTCAGGACATCATAGAGATCCGAGAGCTCATCGCCGTCGACGTCGATGTCACGGGTAGCGACCTGGATATCATCCTCGCTGACCGTGCCATCATTCTTCGCCGACTTTGCCACGAGTGCATCGACTGCCTGCATGAGCTCTGGAGAAAGCTTGATGTCGTCCTTCGACTTCTTGGTAGCCACGTGTCTCCTTTCGACGCAAAATCCTGTTTAATTTACCCATTAATTCGCTTCCGCAGACGCAGAAAGTCGTGCCGACAGCTCATGAACACGCTTCTGGAGCTCCGTCGCCTGGATGAAAAGCTCCTTCGTGCTGTCTGCGAGGGGGTCGGGAACATTCCTCAGCTTCGTGCGGATCTCGCGCACCTTTCGCTTCGTCGAATAGAGCTCCGCGGTATCCACGAGGAAGGACATCTTCTGCGCGGCCGACATGCCTTCCGTCGAAGCGATGCTCCCTCCTCCCAGGATCTGCGCCGCACCGGGATAGACCGATGTCGCCGCCGCGACGACCTCGGCAGGGGTCGCCTCCTCAGGCGTCGCCAGCATCGCCCATGCCATCGCCTCGTGGCGGGAATCGGCCCAGGCGAAGGTGGCGATCCTCTGCGCATAGGGGCGGGCCTCCTTGGGATAGTCTGCCATCAGGGCGAGAAGCTCCCGCTCTGCATCGATCTGCCGCCGCTCATCTGCCGACAGGGCAGCCGATGGGACAGCAGGTCCGGAAGGCTCGCCGGCATCCTCATATGCCTCGGGAGGCACATCGGGATAGGGCTCCTCTTCCTGATAGTCGAAATCGTCGTATGAGGGCCCATCATAGGTGGGGACCGTCGTCTGCTGCGGCTTCTTGGCCAATCCAGAGCCTGCCTGGGGACGGCTGCGCCGCGGCTCTGCCTCCTGATCCTTCGGAAGGGGCTTCTGTCTTATGAGCCGCTTGGTCTCGTCCTTGTCCATGCCCAGGGCATCGGCAAGCTGCGTCGCATAGGAATCGAGCAGAGGCGAGCTCTTGAGCGGGGCAAGGAGGCCTGCAAGATCGTCGAGCGCCTTCACCCGCACGCCCGGGATCGAGAGGTCATAGCCTTCGAGGCGCTTCCTGAAGACGAAGTCGATGAGCGGCTCGGCCTGGTCGAGCTGCTTCTGCATCTCCTCTTTCGGATGGCTGGCAAGGAACTCCATCGGATCCTGGTTGTCCGGCAGGACGACGCACAGAAGGTCGGAGGTCGTCTTGTCCACGTACTGGATGGCGCGCTCAGCCGCACGCTGGCCTGCCGCATCGCCGTCGAACATGCAGACGATACGCTTCACGCGCAGGCGTTCGAGCGTCTTCACATGATCGAGCGAGAATGCGGTGCCCAAGGCTGCCACCGCATTCGTGAATCCCCCTTCATGCAGGGCGATCACGTCCGTATAGCCTTCGCAGACGATTGCCGTGCCCGTGGCGACCATCGTGTCCTTCGCCTTGTCGAGGGCGAAGAGATGCTTGCGCTTGTTGAAGACCGGCGTATCGCCGGTATTGATGTATTTCGCGATTCCATCATGCTTCTTGGGAGCAAGGATCCTGCCGCCGAAGGCGATCGTGCGCCCCTGCTCGTCGTGGATGGGAAACATCACGCGGTCGAAGAAGCGGTCGGAGAGGCGCCCGGAACGTTCGCGGGCCAGATCGCAGGCAAGCATCTCGGCCTTCGTGAATCCCGCCTTCCTGAGGTCGTCGACCAGCGTCCCGTATCCGGGCGCATATCCCAGATCCCACGCACGGCAGACGGCAGAGCCGAATCCACGCCCTGCGAAATAGCTGCGTGCCGCAGCAGGGCCTTCAGCCTTGCCACGCATGAGCATCATATGATAGAAGCGCTCCGCCTCTGCGAGGCAGGCAAGGAGCCGTGAGCGCTTCGGTCCATGCTGGACATTCCGCTCTTCGGTCAGCTCGATGCCGGCACGGTCGGCGAGGTAGCGTATGGCGTCGGGAAACTCGAGGTTCTCCCGCTTCTGCACATATGAGAAGACATCCCCGCCCTGTCCACAGCCGAAGCAATGCCAGAGCCCCGTCTGGGGGTTCACCTTGAATGACGGAGATTTCTCATGGTGGAAGGGGCAGCAGCCCCAGAATTCCTGGCCACGCTGCTTCAGCACGACCGTCTCGCCCACCAGCGCCACGATATCGGTCGCCTGGCGAACCCGTTCCTTGTCTTCGTCGGTTATCAAAGGCTCACCTCCCGCGTTGAGCACTCAGGTTTGCTTTTACCCATTCGATGTTCTGACGAACCACCTGTTCCAGCTCCTCGAGAGATGAGAACCGACGGGCTGCCCTGAGCCACGCGCAGAAGATGACCTCCACCTCCCGCCCATAGATGTCGCCCGCAAAATCGACGAGATGCGCCTCGAGGAAATCGGGCCGATCGTCGTCCTCGAAGCTCTTCGGCGCCCCCACGTTGATGGCAGCAGCCCAGGGGGTCCCCTCGACCACGACGTATCCCCCATAGACGCCTTCGGCCGGCATCTGCGAGATCGGGGCGCACTGGACATTGGCGGTGGCAAAGCCCATGCCGGTCCCCTCGCCCCTGCCATGGATCACGGTGCCCCGGACGAAATGGCAGCGCCCCAGGAGCTTCGTGCCTGCCTCGAGCCCATCTGGCGTGGCAAGAAGGGTGCGGATGCGGGTTGCGCTGATGGGGCCTGCCCCCTCGCAGGAGAGATCCTGGGGCATGATGCCCATCCCGAAGCGCGGACCCAGCTCCTCCAAGGTCGAGATGGTCCCCTCCCCCTTGTAGCCAAAGCGGAAGTTCGTCCCGACATGGAGCGATGCAGGATGCACTGCATCCACGATCCTCCCGAGGAACGCTTCGGGGGCGAGCTGCATGAACTCTTCTGTGAAGGGCACGCAGAGCACGGCATCTGCTCCCAGATGGAGCAGGCCCCGTATCCGGTCTTCGCAGGAGAGCAGCCGGGGCTCGGGATGCTCCGGCGAGAGCACCTCGGAAGGGTCGGGCGCGAAGGTGATCGCGATGCAGGGAAGGTGGCGCTCGGCGGCATCCGTCTTCGCTGCTGAAAGGAGCGCCCTATGCCCCTGATGGAGCCCATCGAAAGCCCCGATCGCAGCCACCGAAGCGCCGATATCCCCTAGTGCGCATGATGCATAGAGCTTGCCCGAAGGCACCTCCACAGGCTGAGGAAGGGGTCTGTCCCCTAGAAGGGATTCCCAGACCAGCTGCTGGGTGGCGGCAGCGTCCAGAGGGAGCGTGAACTTCCCCGCTATCTCATCTGTCATGCACGCCTGCGATTCCTGCCGGGAAATTCGCGACCGTGCGGAGCCTTCCCTGCGCAAGCTCCCATATCCCGTAGACCTTGCCATCCCTCACCATGGAAACACGGCCACCTTCGGAAAGTGCCAAGCCGCCCGTGCCCAAGGTCTTCCCCTGAAGGAGCGATGCAAGCTCGGCTTCGGAGACCTCCCTCACAGGGAGCCCCAGCGCCCAGGCCGGATCCAGGGCAAGCTCGGCAATCCGCTCAGGTCCTGCCTCGGCGACGTCCTCGAGGGTCGCCGCATGGGCCAAGGTGAGCTTTCCTGAGGCGGTGCGGCAGAGCGCAGAGAGATGCGCCGCCGTTCCCAGCTGCCGTCCCAGATCGCGGGCGATGCTCCGTATATAGGTGCCCTTCGACACCGTGAAGGCGCAATCCCAAGAGACGCCCTCTCCGTCTTCTCTGACGGCGAGGAGCTGCGCTTCTTCGATCTCGATCGTGCGCGCCTCGAGCTCCACATCCTTGCCTTCACGGGCAAGCGCATAGGCACGTTTGCCATTCACGGAGATTGCGGAGTAGGCGGGCGGGACCTGCTTGTGGGTACCGACCAGCCCATGGAGCGCCATGCCGGCATATTCCGCATCGGCAAGCTGGGAGGGAATCTCAGCAGTGCGCACCGTCTCGCCTTCCGCATCGTCGGTCGTGGTCTCGGACCCGAACGTGATGCGTGCCTCATAGGACTTCTCGTCCATCGTGAGCATCCCCATGAGGCGGGTGCCCTGGCCGACGCCCACGACAAGAAGGCCCGATGCGGCGGGATCGAGCGTCCCGGCATGGCCGACACGCCGCTCTCCCAAGCTCCGCCTCACCTTGTCCACCACATCGTGGCTTGTCATCCCTGTGGGCTTCGCGATTGCAAGAAGGAGATTGAGCCCGCTCTGTCCCCGCTTCACTCGCTCACCCCGCCCATGGCCGGAGCGCAGACCTCATGCGACAGCAGGGCCTTGAGGCGCGGCAGCGCCAGCGAGAGTGCCTCGTCGAGGTCGCCCTTCACCGTGAAGCCGGCAGCGGCCTTGTGTCCGCCACCACCAAGCTCGCGTGCCACGATCGATATGTCGTAGTCGCTCTTGGAGCGGAGGTTGCCTCGCACGCCGCCTCCGGGCAGCTCCTTCAGGAAGAGGGCAACCTCAGCGCCATCGACGCTCCTCACCACATCGATCAGGCCATCGCACTCGTCGAGCATGGCTCCCGTGCGGGCAAGGTCATCCTCTGTGGAATAGCTGTAGGCGATCCTGCCGCCCATGAAGGTCTTGATGCGGGACATCACGAGCGCCTCGAGATGGAGGTACTGGAGCCTGAAGCTCTGATAGACGTGGAGCGACACCTCAGAGGGATTGGCCCCATTGTCCACGAGATAGGAGGCGATATCGAAGGCTTCGGGATTCGTGTTCTGGTACTGGAAGCGTCCCGTATCGGTCATGATGGCACAGAAGAGGCAGTCAGCTATCTGCCCCATCATCGGGGCATCGAGGAACTGCGCGAACTCTGCCACGATCACGCCGACAGCGGCGGCATCGGGCCGCACGATCGAGACATCGCCGAACGGATGGTCCGAAGGGTGGTGATCGATCTCTGCGACCTTGGCAGAGCGCCTGAGCACCGCCTCTGCCTCATTGAGGCGCGCCGGTGCAGGCAGATCCACGGAGATGAACAGGTCGGGATCTGCGGCGTAGTCCTTTGCATGCACGAAGTCCTCCGCTCCCGGGAGGAATCCATAGATCCTCGGGACCGGATCGGAGTCGGCAAGGAGGTTCGTGACCTCCTTGCCGGGCCAGACCTCGCGGATGATGTGGGCCATCGCGAGGCCGGAGCCAAGGGCATCCCCATCGGGGCTCGTATGGGCACAGACCGCGATGGTCTGGGCAGCTTCAATCAAGGAAGCGATCTCTGCGAAGGCAGAGCGCTGCGCCTCCATATCTTCGGTCTGCACGAGCACCTCTATTCAGCGTCAGACTCGTCCGGCTCGATCGGGTAGCCGTTCTCGTCCTTCTCGACGCCCATGGTCGGAGGAACATTCTTCAGGGCGCGGGTGATCTGCTCGGCCTCGTCCGTCGTGGTATCGATGCGGAACTCGATCTCGGGCGTTGCACGCCAGCTCACCGCATGCCCGAAGAGGGTGCGGATGCGTCCCTTCGCGCGGTTGAGGGCCGCCATCACCTTGTCGTAGCGGTCCGCCTCGCACGTCACGTACACCCGCATGTATGACTTGTCGATGGCGACCTCGGCGCCCGTCACCGTGACGAGCGCGAGATCAGGATCGGCAACCTCGAACAACAGAATGTTCGCAATCTTTTCGCGCGCCTCTTCGTTGATGCGGCGCGAATTCCTGTTCTGCTTCATGGGAAAACCTATTCAGTACGTGCCACCTGGACAACCTTGTAGGACTCGATGGTGTCGCCCACATGGATATCCTGATAGCTGTCGAGCGAGATGCCGCACTCGTAGCCGGCCTTCACGCTCTTCACTTCATCCTTGTAGCGGCGCAGCGATGCGATCGTGCCGTCGTAGACGATGATGCCATTGCGGACGAGGCGGACCTGGTCGGTCGCTGCGACCTCGCCTTCCTGGACCATGCAGCCTGCGGCGATGCCGACCTTCGGCACCTTGTACGTCTGGCGCACCTCGATGGTGGCCGTCTGCACTTCCTGCTCCGTCGGCTTGAGCATGCCGATGCGAGCCGCATCGATCTCCTCGATGGCCTTGTAGATGACGGAGTAGGTGCGGATCTCGACGCCGGCCTTCTCGGCTGCAGCACGGGCCTTCGCCTCAGGACGGACGCCAAAGCCGATGATGATGGCATTGGAGGCATCGGCGAGGATGACATCGGTCTCGTTGATGGCACCGACCGCCGTATGGATCACGTTGATGCGGACCTCGCTCTGGTCGAGCTTGGAGAGCGAATCCACGAGCGCCTCGATCGAGCCCTGGACATCGGCCTTGATGATGAGGTTGAGCTCCTTCACATCGGCGTCTTCCATCGTGTCGAAGAGGTTCTCGAGGGTAACGTGCTTGACCCTGTTCTGCTCCTCGATGCGGGCCTTGAGCTGGCGGGACTCGGCGAGCGAGCGTGCATCGCGCTCATCATCGAAGACACGGAACTCGTCGCCTGCGTTCGGGATCGACTGGAGGCCCAGGATCTCGACAGGATCGGAGGGCTTGGCCTCCTGGACATTGTTGCCGTGCTGGTCGAGCATGGCGCGGACGTGGCCGTAGGCGGTGCCGGCGACGACCGCATCGCCGACATGCAGGGTGCCACGGTTCACGAGGATCGTGGCGACCGAGCCGCGGCCGCGGTCGAGCTTTGCCTCGAGGACGTAGCCAGAGGCGAAGGTGTTCGGATTGGCCTTGAGCTCGAGATAGTCAGCCTCGAGAAGGACTGCGTCGAGCAGGTCCTCGATGCCGATCTTCTTCTTCGCGGAGATGTTCACGAACATGTTCTGGCCGCCCCACTCCTCGGGGATGATGCCATATTCCGTGAGCTCCTGGCGGACCTTGTCAGGGTTCGCGCCCGGCTTGTCGATCTTGTTGACGGCAACGATGATGGGGACGTTTGCCGCCTTTGCATGGTTGATGGACTCGACGGTCTGGGGCATGACGCCGTCATCGGCAGCGACGATCAGGATGACAATGTCGGTGACCTTGGCGCCACGGGCACGCATTGCCGTGAAGGTTGCATGGCCCGGCGTATCGATGAAGGTGATGGTGCGCCCATGGATCTTCACCTGGGAGGCGCCGATGGCCTGCGTGATGCCGCCAGCCTCGCCGGCAGCGACGCCCGTATGGCGGATGGCATCGAGCAGGGACGTCTTGCCGTGGTCGACGTGGCCCATGACAGTTACCACGGGCGGCCTCGGGAGCAGATCCTTCGGATCGTCGTAGAAGGTGAAGGAGTTCTCCTCCTCCTTTGTCATGACCTTGACATCGCGGCCGAGGTCGTCTGCGACGAGCTCGATCTGGTCGTCCGTCATGCTCTGCGTCATCGTCAGTGGGGTCCCGAGAAGGAAGAGGCGCTTGATGATCTCATTGGCCGGAACCTTCAGGAGATCGGCCAGCTCTGCCACCGTGGAGCCCTGCGGCACCTTGATGGTATCGAGCTGGGAGAGGTCCTGGTCGTTCTTCACGGCCTCTTCGATGCGCTTCTCCTCTGCAGCCTCGGCAGCCTGCTTGACACGGCGCTCCTTGCGGCGCTTGCGGCGGCCGGTCGACTCACGGGTCGCCTCCTCGACGTCGGCACGTGCCTTCTCGAGGAAGTGCTCGCGGTTGTACTCTTCGGCAGCACGCGCCATCCGCGTGTAGCGGTCCTCGCTGTCCTCCTGATGGCGGCTGTGCTTCTGGCTGCGGCGGCGGTTCTCGCCACGGCTATCCGGCTTGCCCTCGCCTGCAGGCGCTGCTGCAGCGGCATTGCGGCGAACCTCATCCATCGAGAAGCCGTTGCGCGATCCGCGCGTGCGGTCCTCCTGGCCTCCGGCAAAGCCACCCTCACGGGAGCCGCGCCCATCGTGGCGCTGGCCCTGGTGCTCCGAGCGCTCGCCTCGGCCCTGGCGGTCCTGGCCACGGCCCTGGCGCTCGCCGCGCTCGCCCTTCGGCTGGCGACGGCGCTGTGCGCGCTCCTCGGCCTCCTGCTTCTTGCGGGCTTCTTCCTCTTCCTTCTGCTTCTTGAGGACTTCCTCCTGCTGGGCGATCTGGTCGAGCAGGCTCGTGAAGGAAGGCACAGACTTCGGCGCGTTGTCCTTCACGCGGTTGCGCTCTGCTTCCTCGGCGGCAGCCTTCTCCTGGGCAGCACGCTCCTCCTCGGCCTTCTTGCGGGCAGCCTCCGCCTCGCGGCGGCGCTTCTCCTCGACAGCACGCTCCTGCGCACGGCGCTTCTCGGCCTCCACGCGCTCGCGCTCTGCCTTCTCGGCCTCTTCGCGCTCCTTCTCGGCCTTCGCGTCGGCTTCGGCCTTCTTCTGGGCCTCGATCTCGGCGGCATGGGCCTCGAGGATCGGCTTGAGCTTCTTCCTGACCAGGTTCACATAGACGTCCTCGAGCGTGGAGGACGGCGACTTGGCCGGTATCTTCATATCAGCGAGATATCCCAGCATCTCCTTGCTGGTCATCCCATATTCCTTTGCAAGATCATGTACGCGGGTCTTTGCCATGTAACCAACCTTTCTCAGATGCGACGGTGCTGGTGCGACTTATCCGTCGCATTGCTAGATCAAGGAGTCAGGATCGTCGGAAACCTCAACATCCATGAGCTTCTCGTGGATGCCGCAGTACTTGGAGCCCGGACGGGCCATGTTGCGGCACTGGACGCCAGCAGGGCTCACATATTCGCAGCGATGCCCCTCTGCCGGCTCGTCGTCGATGAGGGAATCGTCCTGCGGCTTCGGTGCAGGGATGTGGGCGCCATTGAGGATGCTCTTCGCGAGCGATTCGTTCTTGATATCGATATGGTAGCCGGTGAGGCGCGCAGCCAGGCGGGCATTCTGGCCCTCCTTGCCGATGGCGAGGGAGAGCTGGTCGTCCGGCACGATCACCGTGCAGTAGTTGCTCTCGGGGTCGACGAGGACGCGGGAGACCTTGGCAGGCGACAGGGCATTCGCGACGCGCTTTGCCGGATCCTCATCCCAGAGCACGACATCGACGCGCTCGCCGCGGAGCTCGGAGACGACCGTGCGGACACGGCTGCCCTTCGGGCCGACGCAGGCGCCGACGGGATCGAGATGGTCATCGACCGAGGAGACAGCGACCTTGGAGCGGACGCCCGGCTCGCGTGCGACGGAGTTCACCTTCACGACCTTGTCGTAGACCTCAGGCACCTCGAGCTCGAAGAGCTTCGCGATGAGGTTCGGGTGGGTGCGGGAGATGACGATGGCCGGACGCTGCCGCTCGCCACGGGTCGGCTGCACCGTGCTGTTCGGGTCGCGCACGTCGATGATGATGGCCTTGATGCGCTGGTTGTGGATGTAGCGCTCCCCTGCCGGGCGCTCGTTGCGCTCATTGGGGAAGCGGTGCAGGTCGAAGTGGGGAAGCTCTGCCTCGACGCCGTCGCGAATCTTCACGATCGTGAAGTCCGGCGTGGACTGCAGGACCGTGCCAGTGATGATGTCGCCGATGCGGTCAGAGAACTCCTCATAGATCTGCTGGCGCGCTGCATTGCGCACGATGTTGTTGATCTCGGCCTTGGCCTGCTGGGCAGCGAGGCGGCTCGTGTCCTTCGGCGTGACATCGATCTCGTCGAACTCCTCGAACTCGCCGGTCTCGTCGTTCCAGGACTCGTCCTTCGGCTCCAGGCGGTAGACATAGATCTTGCCGGTCTGGCGGTCGATCGTGACCTTTGCGCCCCAATCGAGATGCAGGATGTCGGCGTAGCTCTTCGCGAGCGACTGCTCGAGGCGGTCGAGCAGGTAGAGCTCGTCGATGTGCTTGTCCTTGCAGAGCTCCATGAGCGCTTCCATCATTTCAGATGCCATATGCGTATGCCTCCCATGCGGCTAGTTCTTCTTGCTCTTCTTGCTGGAAAAATCGATCTTCGGCTTGATCTTGGCGTCCTTCACCTCGTCGAGCGGAATCTCGTGCTCCCCGTCGTCGCAGGTCATGAGGACCTTTCCATCCTCGAAGCCGCGGAGCTCGCCGGTATAGCGGCGGCGCCCCTCCTTTGCAGTCGTCTGCAGGGCGATGGTCTCGCCCGCGAAGCGCTCGAAGTCATGCGGGCGCCTCAGTGGCCGGTTGAGGCCGGGCGAGGAGATCTCCAGCGTATAGGAGCCCGGGAAGGGATCCAGTGCATCGATGATCTCGTTGATCCAGCCTCCCTGTGCGGTCACCTCGTCGAGCGTGATCGTGTCCGCCGACTCATCTGCATGGTCGATCCTCACGCAGACGATTGGCGCCTGGGCTGCACCTTCGACGCTCACATCCACGATATCGATCGCATGGTCTGCAGCCACCTTCTCAAGAGCATCGATGATGCTCTGCTCCGTCTCGCTCTTGGACATCGCATTCCCCTCCTTCGGCCCATCGGCCCTACATAACAAAGGAAGCGGGGCGAAAACTCCACCCCACTTCCTCTACGATTGAACTTTGACAGTGGTAGTTTAATACCTGCCAGCATCCACGTCAAACTTCCCTCTCCATATGAAGGAGAACTCCATGACTCTCCAACAGCTCCGCTACCTGATCGCCGTGGCCGAATATGGCTCGATCAATGCAGCGGCCCGCAATCTCTATACCGCCCAGTCGAATGTCTCCTGCGCCATGCACGACCTCGAGGAGGAGTTCGGCATGCAGATCTTCACCCGCTCGAACCGGGGCGTGCGCCTCACCTCGGACGGGACAGAGCTTCTGGGCTATGCGCGCCAGGTCGTGGAGCAGGCAGACATGCTCGAGCAGCGCTTCACCCATGGCACCGCCCCTCAGGAGCGCCTTTCGGTATCTGCCCAGCACTACGCCTTCAGCGTCCAGGCATTCGTGGATGTCGCAGGGACCTGCGAGAGCGATGACTACGATTTCGTGATGCGCGAGACGGCCACAGGCCAGATCCTCTCCGATGTCCGCGACTTCAGGAGCGAGATCGGCATCCTCTATCTCGACAGCTTCAACCGGCCTGTGCTCGAGAAGGCCTTCGAGGACGACAATCTCGTCTTCCATCCCCTCTTCGATGCACCGGTCCATGTCTTCGTGGGAGAGCAGCATCCGCTTGCCCAGAAGAGCATCATCCACGCCGAGGATCTCGCCCCCTATCCACGCTATTCCTTCGAGCAGGGCACCGAGAATTCCTTCTATTATTCCGAGGAGCCGCTTTCACAGCTTCCACACAGAAAGACCATCCGGTATTCAGACCGCGGCACCCTCACGAGCCTGCTCACCCACTTCGATGGCTACACGCTCTCGACAGGGGTCCTGTCGGACGAGATGCAGTCAGGCATCGCTTCGGTCCCGTTGGCAGGGGCTCCGACCATGCGCGTCGGCTATGTGATCCACCGCGAGAGGAAGCCGAGCGCCCTTCTGCGGCGTTACATAAAGAGGCTCCGGGAGATCATCCGCACGAACAGCTCGGAGTGCACCTATCTGGAGGATACGGCCCCCGAAGCCTGATGCAGCATCCAGAACGCAAAGGTCCCGCCAGGAAGCCTTTCTCCTGGCGGCACCTTCTGCTATATCGGGCCTCTGCTAGATTGCGACGATGTTCACGAGCTTGCCCGGCACGACGACGACCTTCTTGATCGTCTTGCCCTCGAGGTAGCTTGCGACAGCCTCCTTCGCAGCAGCCTCCATGTCCTCCTTGGAGGCATCGGCTGCGACCATGGCATGGCCGCGGAGCTTTCCCTTGACCTGGACGGCGATCGAGATGGTGTCGGCGACTGCCTGGCTCTCGTCGAATTCAGGCCAGGCGACGTTGTAGACCGACTCCGTGCCGCCGAGCGCCTCATGCCAGAGCTCCTCGGACCAGTGCGGGACGATGGGAGCGAGCATGCGGACGACGGCAGATGCGGTCGCGGTGCAGAGGGCGGCATCGCGCTTGTCAGCCGGCAATGCGTTCACATACTTGGATGCCGCATTCACGAGCTCCATGACCGCAGAGATCGCGGTATTGAACTGGCCACGGTCGAAGTCCTGCGTGCACTTGATGCCGAGGCGGTTGAGCTCGCGGTTGAGCTCGGATGCGTCCTTATCGAGGGAATCGGGCACGACCGGACCGGCCGCCTTCACGTCCTTGCCTTCGACGAGCTGCCAGACGATCCTCCAAGCACGCTTGAGGAAGCGGTTGCAGCCCTGGACAGCCTCCTCATCCCAGCTGAAGTCCTTCTCAGGAGGTGCCACAAAGAGGATCGCAAGACGCATCGTGTCGGCGCCATAGGGCTCGATGACCGAAGAGGGCGGCACGACATTGCCCTTCGACTTCGACATGGTCTCGCCGTTCGCATCCTTCACCATGCCCTGGCAGAGGAGGTTCGTGAACGGCTCGTCGATCTTGAGCATGCCCATGTCGCGCAGGACCTTGGTCCAGAAGCGGGAGTAGAGCAGGTGCAGGATGGCGTGCTCGATGCCGCCGATGTAGTTGTCGACCGGCATCCAGCGGTCCACAGCCTCCTTCGAGAAGGGGGCCTGGTCGTTGTGGGGATCGCAGTAGCGCAGATAGTACCAGCTGGAGCACGTGAAGGTGTCCATCGTGTCCGTGATGCGCTTCGCGGGACGACCGCACTTCGGGCAGGTCGTCTCGTAGAAGGGCGCATACTCGGCAAGCGTATCGCCAGCACCGAGGTCGAGGTTCTCCGGCAGCCGAACCGGCAGCTGGTCTTCCGGCACCGGCACATCGCCGCAGACATCGCAGTGGATCATCGGGATCGGGTTGCCCCAGTAGCGCTGGCGGGAGATCAGCCAGTCACGGAGGCGGTACTGCACCTTCGTGCGGCCACAGCCATGCTCCTCGAGCCAGGAGACGATGGCCTTGACGGCCTCGGAGTGCTTGCCGCCCTTCATGCCCGTGAAGGGGCCGGACTGGATCAGGTAGCCCTCTGCTGTCATGGCGCTATCCCAGTCGACATCCGTGACCTTGAGCTCGCGCTCATTCTTGAGCTCTTCGTAGAGCGGATCGTCCTTCTCGCAGATGATCGGCGGGATGGGCAGGCCATACTTGCGGGCGAAGTCGAAGTCGCGCTGGTCGCCGCAAGGCACGCCCATGACAGCACCAGTGCCGTAGTCCATGAGGACATAGTCGGCGACCCAGATGGGGGCCGGCCTCCCGTTGATCGGGTTGATCACATAGCGGCCCGTGAAGACGCCATGCTTCTCGCGGCTCGTGCCCTGACGGTCGACAGAGGAGACCTTCTCGGTCGCAGCTTTTAGCGCCTCATAGTCCTTCTCGTACTCGGTGCCAGCCACAAGCTCGGCTGCGAGCTCGGACTCAGGCGGAAGCACCATGAAGGAGACGCCGAAGAGCGTGTCGGCACGGGTCGTGAAGACCGTGATCGTGCGGTCGGTCGGTGTCACGCCATCCGTATCGGCAAGCCTGAAGTCGATCTCAGCGCCCTCGGAGCGGCCAATCCAATTCCGCTGCTGCGCTTTCACGTTCTCAGGCCAGCCCGTGAGCTTGTCGAGGTCGTCGAGGAGCTCCTGCGCATAGTCGGTGATCTTGAGGTACCACTGCGAGAGGTTGCGCTTCTCGGGAATCGATCCGCACCGCCAGCAGCGCCCTTCCACGACCTGCTCGTTTGCAAGGACCGTCTTGCAGGTTGGGCACCAGTTCACCGGCGAGGTGGCGCGGTAGGCAAGGCCACGCTTCCACATCTGGATGAACATCCACTGGCCCCACTTGTAGTACTCCGGGTCGCAGGTGTTGAACATGCGGTCATAGTCATAGCTGAAGCCCATGCGCCGCATGGTCTTCACGGCATTGTCGATGTTCTGGTAGGTCCACTTCGCGGCCTGCGTATGATGCTTGATGGCGGCGTTCTCGGCAGGCAGGCCGAAAGCGTCGAAGCCCATCGGGTGCAGGACATCATAGCCGCGCATGCGGGCCTGGCGCGCCATCGCGTCGCCGATCGTGTAGTTGCGGGCATGGCCCATGTGGAGGTCTCCCGAAGGATACGGGAACATTTCGAGGACATACTTCTTGGGCTTCGAGGGATCCTCGTCTGTCTTGTAGAGCTCCTCCTCGTCCCAGATCTTCTGCCACTTGGTCTCTATCGCCTGCGCATCATATGCCGGGATGCCTGCCTCCGGCGTATCGACGTGCTCCTCTGCCATTTGTCTCCTCCTTGCTGGATTTCATTCAACACGAAAGTGGGCACCCCAGCCAATCTGAGGGTGCCCACTGTTGCGCCAACCAGTTTCCGTGCTACGAGCGGAAATTGATATCGTGATCTGTCTCCCTCAGGACAACATCATGCGCGCCACCCTCGACTAGCGACGTTGCGCTGACGAGCGTTAGCTTTGCCTTGTCACGTAGCTCCGGTAGCGTGAGCGCACCGCAGTTGCACATGGTGGAGCGGACCTTCAGAAGGGAGGCCTCGACGTTGTCCTTGAGCGGACCTGCATACGGGACGTAGGAATCGACGCCCTCCACGAAGGAGAGGCCCTTCTTCTTGCCGCCCAGATCGTAGCGCTGCCAGTTGCGGGCACGTGCAGAGCCCTCGCCCCAGTACTCCTTCATATAGGAGCCATTGACATTCACGCGGCGGGTCGGTGACTCGTCGAAGCGTGCGAAGTAGCGGCCGAGCATCATGAAGTCTGCACCCATAGCAAGAGCAAGGGTCATGTGGTAGTCGTAGACGATGCCGCCGTCGGAGCAGACCGGGACATAGACGCCAGTCTCCTTGAAGTACTCATCACGGGCCCGGCAGACATCGATGAGGGCGGAAGCCTGGCCACGGCCAATGCCCTTCTGCTCACGCGTGATGCAGATGGAGCCGCCGCCAATGCCGACCTTCACGAAGTCAGCACCGCAATCAGCGAGGAAGCGGAAGCCATCGGCGTCCACGACGTTGCCTGCGCCAACCTTCACGGAGTCGCCATAGTGCTCGCGGATCCAGTCGAGCGTGAGCTTCTGCCACTCGGTAAAGCCCTCGGAAGAGTCGATGCAGAGCGCATCGGCGCCAGCAGCGACAAGCGCCGGGACGCGCTCGGCGTAGTCGCGCGTATTGATGCCTGCGCCGACCATATAGCGCTTATGCTCGTCAAGCAGCTCGGAGGGGTTCGACTTGTGGGAATCGTAGTCCTTGCGGAAGACGAGCGAGACCAGATGCTGGTCCTTGTCGACAATCGGGAGCTGGTTCAGCTTGTGCTCCCAGATGATGTCATTGGCCGTCTTGAGGGTCGTGTCCTCAGGAGCACAGATGAGCTTCTCGAAGGGCGTCATGAACTCGCCGACGAGCTTCGAGCGGTCGTCGCGGGAAGGACGGTAGTCACGGGAGGTGACGATGCCAAGGAGCTTGCCATGGCTCGATCCATCATCCGTGACTGGCATGCAGGAATGGCCCGTCTGCTCCTTCAGGTCCATGACCTGCTGCAGCGTCATGTCCGGGGTGAGGGTCGAATCGGACTCGACGAACCCTGCCTTGTAGGACTTGACCTCAGCCACCATGGCGGCCTCGGACTCGATGGTCTGGGAGCCATAGATGAAGCTCATGCCGCCCTGCTGGGCGAGGGCGACAGCCATGCGCGGGCCAGAGACCGACTGCATGATGGCGGAGACCATCGGGATGTTCAGGGTGATCGAAGGCTCCTCGCCACGCTTGTAGCGGACAAGCGGCGTCTTCAAAGAGACATTGTCAGGCGTGCACTGCGCTGAGGAGTATCCAGGAACCAGCAGATATTCAGAGAAGGTATGGGATTCTCCCTCAAAAAATGTTGCCATGTAGTGCTGCCCCAATCATTCTCGTTTCGTTCAGGCCGTCTTTCGGACAGCCCTCTTGGATAGCCGGATTGTATCACCCATCCAGCGAGCTGTCAGAGCCGTTCGCCTATTTGGGTGCGTACTTGCAACAAAATCTGAAACTTCACCGCATCGGCTCTATCCCTCATTCATAACATCGTCGAAGTTGACGGCAATGTCATGCTTCGTCGGCACCCACTCGACCTTCTTGAAGAGCGCCACAACCGTGATCGGGATGTACGTCATCATGAATATCGGGAATGTGAAGAGGTTCGTGACGATGCGCCACTTCTTGCGGCAGTGGATGTGCTTGCGCTCGGAGACTGTCGTGATGATGGCAAGGAGGAAGAAGACGATGTACATCGATCCGAATGTCATGATCAAGGATCCCACGCACATCAGGAGCTCGCCCTGCGTCGCCAAAAAGCCGTGTGAGAGGCTGCCGATGATGAGGTAGGAGAGGTTCACGAAAGCGGAGAGAAGCGTGAGTACCATGCCCGGTGCGATGGTCATCATCAGGTCATAGGATGAGAACTGGCGCTTGTTGATGCCGTGCTGCAGGTCCTTGGCATAGCTGAAGAAGACCTGGTAGAAGCCCTTCGTCCACCTCATGCGCTGCGTCCAGGACGCCTTGAAGGTGACCGGCTGCTCATCGAAGAACTCTGCCGGCGCATAGCCGATCTGAATGTTGTTGGCAGCACAGAAGGTCGAGAACTGGATGTCCTCGGTCAGCAGGTGGAAGTCCCAGCCGTGCATGCCGCGTACGATCGAGGAGGAGACGAGCCAGCCCGAGCCAGAGATGGCAGCGCTCGTGCCGAGGCTCATGCGGGCATTGTTCAGGAACTTCGCCTCGCGCAGGAACCACAGGGCATAGGCCGAGCTCACCCAGGAGGAATCGAAGTTCTTCGAGTTTCGGTAGCTCGTGAGGACCAGGTATCCCTGGTCAAACGCGTCGTTCATGATCTTCGTGTAGTCGGGCGAGACGATGTTGTCTGCATCGAAGACGAAGAAGCCATCGTACTTGTCGCCCGTCTCATCAAGGATGCGGTTGAAGGCATAGTCCAAGACCCAGCTCTTGCCCTTGCGCACAAGGTCGTTTCGCTCCCACGTGATGGCGCCCGCATCGAGCGCCTCCTTGTAGGTGTTGTCCGTGCAGGCATCTGCCACCACATAGACATCCATAAGCTCACGCGGATAATCCTGCGAAAGGATGGAGCGCACGAGGTTGCCGACGACCGGCTCCTCATTGTGCGCTGCGATCACATAGGCATAGCAGTGCTGCTTCTTCGCAGGCGGAATCTTCACGTCCCCATGCCGCCACACATGCAGGATGTAGACGAACTGGTAGAAGTACGCGATGGTGAAGAACAGCAGCATCACGAAGTTGAAAATGACAATGGGCGTGAGCCCAGCCTTGATCATTGCCACGGCGCCACCCTCTCTTCCGGTCCGATCCCCTGCTTACCAGGAGATGCCTAGCTGCGGGCACACCTCACACCCGCGCTCTGTCCGTCCCATTGAGGTGCTTTTAAGTGATTCTAATACATTGAGGAGATCTTCTGGCAGCTGGTCGGCCAACTCTATGGTCTCTCCTGTGCGGGGATGGTCGAAGCGGATGTGCCACGAGTGGAGGAACTGCCGCGTGAGGCCGAGATTCTGGATCTCGGTCCCCTTCCCATAGAGCGGGTCGCCGACCACGCAGTGGCCGATATGGCGCATATGCACACGGATCTGATGGGTCCTGCCTGTATAGAGATGGCACTCGAGAAGGCTGTATCCCTCGTCACGCCTGCCCGCCTCGAAGCGCTCCAGCGTCTTGAAGGTCGTGATGGCCTCGCGTGCATCCGGCGCATCGGATACCGCCATCCTGAGCCGGTCCTTCGTGGAGCGGGCGATGCCCGTGACGATCGTGCCTTCATCGGGAGCCACATATCCCTGCACCAGCACCACATAGCGGCGGTCGAGCACGCGCAGGCGTATGAGGTCCTGGAGGGCCTTCTGCGTCACATCATCCTTGGCGCATACCATGAGGCCGGAGGTGTCGCGGTCGAGCCTGTGCACGATGCCAGGCCGCTCCTCCCCCTGGAGCATGCCGAGATGCCCATAGCCGCAGTGCGCCACCAGGGCATTTGCAAGCGTGTCGTCCACATGCCCTGGTGCCGGATGGCAGACGAGCCCTGCCTGCTTCGAGAGCACGATCAGATAGCCATCCTCGAAGCGGATGTCGAGCGGTATGTAGGGATTGGGGGCAAGCGGTCCTCCCACATCTTCAGGCTCCTCGACCTCTGCCTGGATGCGGTCGCCGAGCGCGACCTTCTCGCTCTTGGAATCGGCGAGGGTTCCATTGATCGTGACCTTGCCAGACTCGATGAGCTTGGCGCAGGCGCTCCTCGAAGGCATGCCATCCTGGCTGGATAGATATGCATCGAGCCGGGCCCCCTCTTCCGGAGGCCCGACCAGAAATGAGGCGATTCTGCTACCCACGCACATCCTCCTCCTTGAACAGGCAGATGAGACAGGCGATCACGCCCAGCGTGACGAAGATGTCAGCCACGTTGAAGACCGGGAAGTCCATGAAGGTCGTCGCGAAGAAGTCCGTGACCGTGCCTTTCGCGATCCGATCGATCATGTTGCCGATGCCGCCGCCTGCGACAGAGGCAAGCGCGACCGTGAAGGGGACCGATATCTGCTCCTTGAGGACGACTGCGAAGGCAAAGACCGCGATGGCCACTGCAATCGCGATGAAGAGATAGCCCTTCCCTTCCCCCATCGAGAAGGCTGCGCCGGAATTCTCCACATGGAGGAGCTCCAGGACGCCCGGGATGAAAGGCATGCGGTCTCCCTCGTTCGGCAGGGCCTGCCTCAGCCATGCCTTCGTCAGCTGGTCGAGCACGACCACGGCTGCTGCCATCAGAAGGAAGATGGCACCTCTCTTGTTCCTTGCGAGCGTCTTCACGCTTCAGGCCTCCTGGCATCGTTCATTCTCTTCGTGAAAAGGGCGGCTTCGCTTCAGCGCAGCCGCCCTTCACCTTGCATGTGATATCCGCTAAGCGCGGGCGTTTGCCTCGGCGACAGCCTGGGAGCAGCGCGGGCACAGGCCATCAGGTCCGAGCTTGCGCCAGTTCCAGCAGCGCGGGCACTTCTCGCCTTCTGCTGCGAGCACCGTGCAGGAGAGCTCGTCGCCCTCCGTGAGGGTGACCGAGGAGCAGACGAAGGGCTCAGCCAGATCGGGCGCGCCCTCGCCGGCAAGAAGCGCGAAGGCGTCATGCGGGAGCGTGAGCTCGGCACGTGCTGCCTGGGAGGTCTTCTCGGCGATGGTGCCTGCGTTCTGCGCCTCCTCATAGGCCTTCGTGAAGGCATTGCGTGCTTCCGTCATCGCGTGATAGGCCGGAAGCAGCCCCTCGTAGGTCTCCTTCGCGACCGGGTTCTCGAACCAGTCGAGAAGGGCGGCATAGGTCTGGCCATCCTTCAGCGACTCAGGCAGGTATGCCATGGCCTCGTCGGTCGTGTAGGCAAGGATCGGCTGGAAGTCATGGATGAGCATCTTGAGGATCCAGGCCCAGGTCGTCTGTGCGCTCCTGCGCTCCGGGGACGCGGCGCCGCCGCAGTACATGCGGTCCTTCGTCGCATTCAGGTAGCCATTCGAGAGCTCCGTCACGTAGTCATAGAGGCTGCGGTAGACGACATTGAAGCGATACTCGCTGTAGGCCTTGGCGACCTCGTCGTGGACCTCGCACATATGGGCAAGCGTCAGCTTGTCGTAGGGCGTGAGGTCCTCGAATGCGACGCCGTCGCGGTCGAGCTCGAACTGGCCCTCGAGCTCGCCGAGCAGGAACCGGAAGGTGTTGCGGATCTTGCGGTAGGCATCGCCCACATGGTCGAGAATCGTGCTGTCGCAGGGGACATCGGTCGAGGTGTCGACCGATGCGACCCAGAGGCGCAGGATGTCAGCACCACGGGTTGCGCAGACCTTGTTCGGATCGACCACGTTGCCGAGGGACTTGGACATCTTGCGGCCCTGGCCGTCAAGCGTGAAGCCCTGGGACACGATGGCATGGTACGGCGCCACATCGTAGGCGCCCACGCTCGTCATGAGCGAGCTCATGAACCAGCCGCGATGCTGGTCGGAGCCCTCAAGGTACATGTCGGCCGGGAACTTGAGGTACGGACGGTGCTTGCAGACGGCGGTGTGGGAGACGCCAGAGTCCCACCAGACATCGAGGATGTCCGAGTTCGCCTTCAGGTTGTGGCTGCCGCACTTCGGGCAGACGCAGGCATCGCCGAGGTAGTCCTTGGGATCCTCGGTGAACCAGGCGTCGGAGCCCTTCTCGCGGAAGAGGCTGATGACCTTGTCGAGCGTCGCATCGTTCATCACGGTCTCGCCGCAGTCCTGGCAGGTGTAGGCCGGGATGGGGACGCCCCAGTTGCGCTGGCGGGAGATGCACCAGTCAGGACGGCCCTCGACCATCGAGGTGATGCGGTTGCGGGAATGGGCCGGATAGAACTTGACCTTCTCGAGCTCGCGCAGGGCGTCCTTGCGGAGGCCGGTCGCATCCATCGAGACGAACCACTGGCTCGTCGCGCGGAAGATGACGGGCTGCTTGCAGCGCCAGCAGTGCGGATAGGAGTGCGTGATGTCCTCATGCAGGATCAGCGTGCCGCGCTCCCGGAGCCACTCGATGATCTTCGGGTTTGCATCGTTCACATTCATGCCGGACCAGGGGCCGCCCGTGCCGATGCCCTCGCCCTTGTAGAAGTTGCCGTCGTCGTCGACGGGCATCACGATGGGGATGTTGAAGCGCATGCCGGCATTGTAGTCGTCGACGCCGTGTCCTGGTGCGGAGTGGACGACGCCGGTGCCGTCCTCGAGGGTGACGTAGTCAGCGTAGATGAACTCGCCCTCGACGCCCTGGTCGCCGAAGATCGGCTGCTTGTAGCGGTTGTGGACAAGCTCCTCGCCCGTCATCTGCCAGACGGAGCCATCAGCCGTCTTGGCAAGCTCGTAGGACTCATAGCCGAACTTCGCGGCGCACTTCTCGACGAGCGCCTGGGCCATGAGCTCGCAGCGGCCGTCCACGACGACGCCGACATAGGTGGCCTCGGGATGGAGGATGACGCAGTCATCTGCAGGCAGGGTCCAGGGGGTCGTCGTCCAGATGTCGACGAAGAGGTGGCCCTCATAGGCCTCGAGGCCTTCCGGCACCGTCGTCATCTCGAAGCGGACGAAGATTGCGGGCGACACCTCATCCGAGTACTCGATCTCAGCCTCGGCGAGGGCCGTGTGGCACTGCGTGCACCAATGCACCGGCTTGCGGCCGCGGTAGATGGCGCCCTTGTCGAAGATCGCCTTGAAGATCTCGACATCGGTCGCATCGTAGTCATGGGTGTAGGTCAGGTAGGGGTTGTCCCACTCGCCGAGCACGCCCAGGCGCTTGAAGCCCTGGCGCTGCGTGTCGACCTGCTCGACTGCCAGCTTGTTGCAGATCTCGCGGATCTTCACGGTCGGGAGCTGGTTGAACTTCTCGGTGCCCAGGGTCTCCTCGACCTTGTGCTCGATCGGCTGGCCATGGCAGTCCCAGCCAGGCACATACGGCGTCTGGTAGCCGCGCATGGACCAGTAGCGGTTGATGATGTCCTTGGAGATCTTGTTCTGCGCATGTCCCAGATGGATGGGGCCATTGGCATACGGGGGGCCATCGTGCAGGACGAACTTGTCGTGGCCTTCATTCTTTTTCAGGAGCTGGCTGTAGACGTCGTTCTTCTCCCAATCCGCCAGCCGTTCCGGCTCATGCTGTGCCAGTCCTGCACGCATGGGGAACTTGGTGCGCGGCAAGTTCATCGTCTTCTTGAACTCGTTTGCCACCTCTGGACCCTCTCTTCCTGGAAGGCGCTTCTGCCTTCCCTCTCAGGGACGCTCCTCGAAAGAAAAAGCGCCCCGTCCCTCTTGCTGGGACGAAGCGCCATAGCTGCACACTTCGCTTGTAGACCACCCAGCGAGCGGAAACTCCGCCTTACTCGGCTGGCTCTTGACGGAAGCCACATCCGGTGACGCCTACTGGGAGCAAAGCTCCGTTCGGGCCACGGCTCTGGGGTGATATTCCACGAAGCGCCTGCCACGGGATTCCAGCAGCCCCGCTCTCTTGAGACCGCGTCTTCGTGTACTCGTCCCCTTCACAGCCTGTACGAGAAAGCATAGTAGCACTCGCGCCGCTTCTGCGCACGCGTGAGGCACCGACACAGTTTCTTCTGAAAC
>OMTG01000075.1 GCA_900313905.1 uncultured Actinomycetes bacterium
TGTCTGCGCAGGGGCTATGCTGCAGGCATCTGCCCACAGCTTTTAGGATTGAACCGAAGTTCTTGGCCTATGTGAAGACCATCGAGCAGGCTCCGGGCAATCCGCTCTTCGAGTGGAGCCATCTGGAGCTCCGCCGCGCCTTTGGCATCGACCTCACGATTTCGGAGAAGAATGCACCAGAGATCTGGCGGAGTGCCAACGAGCGCATCGCCCAGCCAGACTTCTCGGCCCGTGGCTTGATCGAGGCCTTCAAGGTGCGCTGTGTCTGCACGACTGACGATCCGGCATCCCCACTCATCTGGCATGCAAAGCTTGCCCAGGAGCAGCTCAGCTTCAAGGTGCTGCCGACTTTCAGGCCTGATGCCCTCATGGGAATCGAAGCTCCTGGATTTGCTGCCTACCTCAAGCAGCTGGGGACGGCTGCCGGCATCGAGATCTGCGATGGGAAGACATTCCGTGAGGCAGTGGCCCAGCGAATCGATGCGTTCCACGCTGTAGGCGGCAGGCTTGCCGACCATGGGCTCAATGCCTTTGTCTTCGTGCCGGCAAGCGAGCAGGAGGCAGATGCCCTCCTCGAGCGCCGCCTTGCCGGGGAGGAGCTCTCGCCCCTTGAGGCAGAGCAGTACCGAGGTGCTCTCACGCTCTTCCTCATGCACCTTTATCGCGAGCATGGCTGGACGCTCCAGCTCCATATGAATGTCTTCCGCAATGCGAACTCGAAGATGTTCGAGGCGCTCGGCCCTGACGCAGGCTTCGATTCGGCAGGAGACCAGCCGGGTCTTGTGCAGGAGGTGGCAAAGCTCCTCGATGCTGCCAACTCTGCCGATGCCCTGCCCCGTATGATCTTCTATTCGCTCGACGAGGGGCAGTGGATGGGGCTTGCCACCCTCATGCAGTCCTTCCAGGGAGGGGAGCGCCAGAAGCTCCAGCTGGGCTGCGCTTGGTGGTTCTCCGATTCGCTTGCTGGGATAACGAGGCAGCTCGAAGTGTTTGCGCAGGAGAGCCTCTTGGGCAACTTCACGGGCATGCTGACCGATTCCCGGAGCTTCCTCTCCTATCCTCGCCATGAGTACTTCCGCCGCGTGCTCTGCTGTCTGGTCGGTAGCTGGGTCGAGGATGGGCGCATTCCAGACGACGAGGAATGGCTCAAGGACCTGGTCTCACGCATCTGCTACCAGAATGCCCATGACTACTTCGGATTCTTCGGAGAGGCCAGATAGGCACACAGCAGAGCTTGCTCAATGCAGGGACTCCATCAAGGGGTCCCTGCATTCTTATGCAGCGTTTCTCGCTCTGGCTCCTGCTGCATATCCGAAAAGCCTGGAGATATGTGGCTAGAGTCAACTCTCTTTGCACCAGAGGATGCACGCGCGAGATGGCAGGACTCCTGGCTGGAGACCCTGTCTGCCGCCGCCTGTCTGGTCGGCTGTGCTCGTGCGGGGCAGCAGCTTGGGGTGGGAGAGCTGGTCCCGCTCCCCATCGACGGCAGAGGGAGCGCGCAGGATCTGCATCCCTGCATGCCCCTCGGGCTCCAATCAGGCGAAACGCTTTTGGCATTGATGGAGGACCAGCTTGCAGAAAGCCAGGAGCGGCATTGCCTGTCCTGTGGTCCAATCTCTCTATAGGCAAGTTGTCATGCTGCGTACAGAGCCAGATCAGATTGGATGTCGGCTCATTTCTTGGCCGGAGCTGTCCGGAAGCTCCATCCATTGCAGGCATGCCTTTAGCCTGCATGATTCGTTCCTGCCACGTCTGAGAGCCTGCAATGGGAATCCGCGGACAGGTGCCAAAGCAGGACGGCGTCTGCCAGGATGGCCCGAGACGGACCGAAAGTCCTGGCATTCACGTGAGGCTGCGTATCTTTGACGGCTCAGCAGAGGGGCCGGCAATGCAATGCCGGCCCCTCATCAATGTGGTCTATGCGTCTGTCCTTGGATTGGCAGCCTGTCTCCAGCCTGATGCGCTACTTCTCGGGGACGAAATCGTCGAGATAGTCAGGGAGCGTGTGCCAGCGCTTCCTGAGCAGGTGCGCAATTGCCTTGGGCTGGCGGTCACGGGTGAAGATGCCCTTCTTGTTGCCATCGACGCGCAGGACCCCCTCGGTTGTCTGGAAGTCGCAGAGGTTCCAGGGGAGCTCGCCGACAATCCAATCGAAGCTGTCGAAGATCTCATGCTGCACCTCGAAGTACTCGAGCTGGTACTCCTCGCTCCACATGACGCTTGGGAGCTTGTGGAGGCCTGCCATGGTATCGCAGCCATACTCGGTGAAGATGAAGGGCTTGTCGGGTTCGAGCTCCTCCCACGTATGAAGCTCCTCGACGAGGATGTCCCTTGCATCTGCAATGCGGGGGCCACCTGACACATACCATCCGTCATACCGGTTGAGCATCATGAAGTCGGCAAGATGGGTGCACTTGTCGATGCCGGCACGGCAGCGCGTGACGTTGGTATAGCTGCGGGGGCGCTTCTGGGGATCGAGCTCACGGGCAGCTTCGAAGACCTTCTCGGCGTAGGGGACTGCATTCGGGGAGGAGAAGTCAGGCTCATTGAAGAGGGACCAGGCGCAGACCGAAGCATGGTTCTTGTCACGCTCGATGAGCTCCTTCAAGGCCTGCAGATGCACGGGAAGCATCTTCTCCATGACAGAGGGATCGTCGAAGAAGGTGGCACCCTGTGCCTTGGTCGTGGCATCGGCGAAGTTCTTCGTGGAGCGGAGCATGCCGACAGCGGCAACCTCGTCGATTACGAAGAAGCCCCGGCGATCAGCTTCGTAGAGCTCCTCTTCGGCATATGGATAGTGGCTCGTGCGGAAGGAGTTGGCTCCAATCCATTCCAGAAGCTCGAAATCGCGCTGCATCACGACGGGATCGAAGCCGCGTCCATGGAGGTTCGAGTCTTCATGGCGGCCGAATCCCTTGAGATAGATGGGATGGCCATTGAGCAGGATGCTCCTGTGGCTGATCTCGACAGTGCGCAGGCCTATCTCATCGAACCACTGGTCGATGAGCTTCTCTCCATCCCAGATCTCCACCATGAAGGTATAGAGGTAGGCGGCATGGAGATTCCAGAGGTGGGCATGGTCGATTGTGATGGTGCCCTGGGCTCCCTCTGCATGGCCTGCCTCCTGTCCTTCCTCGTCGAGCGCTGTGACGCGCACTGCATGGGTGCCGGTCGTCTCGGTCTTGTAATGGATCTGGGCGCCTGCCGAGCCGTCGGCGGCATCGGCAATCTCGGTCACGACGGTGAAGCCCTCGATGCGCTCCTGCGGCGTGGCAAGGAGGCGTACCGTGCGGTTGAGGCCGCTGTAGTTGAAGAAGTCGAAGTAGGGGGCGGCAATCTTCGTCCCATCATGCAGGGTGGCTGTGCCGCCGGCAGGCAGGGTCTGCTCGCTGAGCTCGTTGTTCACCTTGACAGCGAGATAGTTCCAATCGTCCCACAGGACAGCATCATTCAGATGGGCGACGAAAGGCGTGAAGCCTCCCTCGTGGAAGGCAAGCTTCTGTCCATTCAGATAGACCGTGGCACGATGCGTGGCCGCATCGAAGCGCACATCGACATTCCGGTCCTTCCATGCTGCAGGGATGAAGACCTTGCGGGCATACCAGAAGTCCCCATAGTATTCGCGGCTCTCCTTGTCCGTGAATACGTCATTGAAGCTTGCCGGCACCGGCATGGTGCGTGGATGGGGAAGGCCCGCCTTCGGCCAGCCAGCCGCTTCGCCTTCGCGCTGGGGATCGAAGCAGAAGTCCCACATGCCGGAGAGGTCTTCGATCCAGCGGGTGCGGGTGGTGCGGGGATAGAGTGCTGCAAAGGACATATTGTCTGCTCCTTCTCGTCTGTGGCGCTTGGCCGCCAAAACAGGGACGCTCACGCCGCAAGATTGCCATTTCTGCAGGTATATATTGGTACCAAGACTAGTATGCGCAAGTATGCGGCACCGAGGCACGGCAGGGGCAAAGCCTGCCATTCCGGTCAATGACCATACGCATCACGTCAATAGCGGAGGCATGCATGACACCAGAGGAGCTTGACGTCCAGCTGCGGGAGCTGACAGAGCATGAGAGGGCTTATCGTGCCGGCGTGAAGCCTGCCCCAGATGAGCGCCCCCGCGTGATGATGGGTGGCAATCCGATTGTCGTCTCGCATTTCCGGAACCAGCGGCCCCATGCGGGATTGGCTGCCCCTTCGCCCTATGTCCGGGCAAAGCGCCACTCGCGCTTCCGTGACTACCCGCTGCACATGCATGACTTTGTCGAGCTCTCCTATATGTACGATGGAAAATGCCTAGGGAAACAATGATTAATGCATAGCCCCGCATTCCGGATTTTGCCCCAGGCCC
>OMTG01000084.1 GCA_900313905.1 uncultured Actinomycetes bacterium
GGGCCTGGGGCAAAATCCGGAATGCGGGGCTATGCATTAATCATTGTTTCCCTAGGAGAGGGAGCGCTGGCTTCCTGCGCCCTCTGCCACGACGAAGCAGATCGTGAGCCCAAGCTCCTCGGTGATTGAGATATGGAGCCGGTCCACACCGGCTGTGTGGGCCATGTCCCGCAGCTGGGGTGAGAGCCTCAGGACGGGCGAGTCGCCTTCCTTGTCCTTGACCTCGATCAGGCGGAGGCTGAAGCTTGTCGCCTTGAGGACTGGCGCGATGGCCTTCACGACCGCTTGCTTCGCTGCATAGTGGGCTGCAAGATAGGAGAGCTCATGGGGAGCTTCGCAGGCACGTGCCAGCTCCTCCGGCGAGAAGCTCTGGTCCAGGAAATCCTTGCCATGAGGTCCCGACAGCTTCTCCTGCATGGTCTCAGCTGAGACTGCATCGACACCTATGCCTACGATCATGGACCCTCACATATCCCTTATGCGTGCGCCTGCGGCGCCATCCTCCTGCCTCTCCTGATTGTGCCCTATCGAGCACCCCACGGGACCATCTCCTATGCAAATGGCCAGAAAACGTAACAGCCCCGCCTCCTGCTGCAGGGATAGGCATATCCCTTCCTGCCATCCCTCATGACAGAGGTGTGCCTCTGGCGGGTATAGACAATCAATTGCTACAGCTACCATCGCATTATGGAGGTCTTCCATGTCGCAGCGAAGCTCTGCCCCGCTCGACCGCGCCGTCACGAAGCGCACCCTCGAGCGGTTCTGGGAGGTGACGAAGCAGGTGCCGGGAGCGGCCCTGCTCTCGGTCGTCACCTCGGTCGGCTATATCGCGCTCCTCACCTATGCCAACACCTATGTGATGAGCCTCATCGTCGACCGCGTGCAGGCGTCCCCCGTCGCACCTGATGAGGTCTTCGATGTCTTCGGCGGCTACATCCTCGCCCTGCTCCTCATCAATGCGGTCGGCCAGACCCTCTCGAAGCTCCAGGACTACTCGGTCTACAAGCTTGAGATCAATGGCAACTACAAGCTGGCGCGCCTCTGCTTCGATACACTCTCGAACCAGTCGATGACATTCCATACGAGCAGGTTCGGTGGCTCGCTCGTGAGCCAGACGAGCCGCTTCATGGGCGGCTACACCCAGCTTGTGGATGTGGTCGTCTACAGCGTGATCCCGACCATCACCTCGGTTGTCTGCACCTTCGTGACGCTCACGCCGGCAGTCCCCCTCTTCTCTGCCCTGCTCGCGCTTCTCCTTGCCCTCTATCTCGTCGTGGCGACGAGGCTCTACGAGAGGATCCTTCCGCTCTCTGCTGCCACCTCCCGCGCCCAGAACAAGCTCTCGGGCGTCCTTTCCGATTCCGTCACGAACATCCTCGCCGTCAAGACCTATGGACGCGAGGACTTCGAGCGCAGCCTCTTCGATGCGGCCGACAACGAGGCGAAGGATGCAGAGACGAGGAGCATGCATGCGACGATGCGCCGCGGCTTCACCACTTCCGCCATCATTACCCTCATCATGCTCGTGGTCTCGATCTTCGTGGCGGGCGGCAATGCCTGGTTTGGCATCTCTGCCGGCATGCTGGTCATGATGTTCACCTACACCTACCAGCTCTCGATGCGCTTCAACTACTTCAACTCCATGATGCAGCGGATCAACCGTGCCCTGGGCGATGCCGCAGAGATGACAAAGATACTGGATGCGCCCTGCCTCGTGGAGGACTCCCCCACCGCCAAGCCCCTCAAGGTCACGAAGGGCGCCATCGATTTCGAGCATATCGGCTTTGCCTACGAGGATGGACCCGCCCAGACCCAGGTCTTCTCCGACCTCACGCTCCATATCCCGGCAGGGCAGCGGGTGGGGCTTGTCGGCCGCTCCGGCTCGGGCAAGACGACGCTCACGAAGCTTTTGCTCCGCCTCTCCGATGTCCAGGACGGGCAGGTCCTCGTCGATGGGCAGGATGTGAGCGCCTGCACGCAGCAGAGCCTCAGGCGCCAGATCGCCTATGTCCCGCAGGAGGCCCTGCTCTTCCATCGCTCGATCCGCGAGAACATCGCCTACGGCAAGCCCGATGCGACCGACGAGGAGATACGCGAGGCGGCACGTGAGGCCAACGCCCTCGATTTCATCGAGCGCCTGCCCCAAGGCTTCGCGACCCAGGTCGGCGAGCGGGGCATCAAGCTCTCCGGCGGCCAGCGCCAGCGCATCGCGATCGCCCGCGCCATCCTGGCCGACGCCCCGATCCTCGTCCTCGATGAGGCGACCTCGGCCTTGGACTCCGAGTCCGAGGCAGCCGTGCAGGGCGCCCTCGAGAACCTGATGCGGGGCCGCACCTCGCTCGTCGTCGCCCACCGCCTCTCGACCGTGGCCTCCCTCGACCGCATCGTCGTCCTCGAGGACGGCAGGATCGTCGAGGATGGCACGCATGCCGAGCTCTCGCAGGCAGGCGGCGTCTACGAGAGCCTCTGGGACCGCCAGACCGGCGCATTCCTCGAGCAGGAGGACGAATCGGAAGACTAGCGGCGCAGAGAATGGATGCTTCAGGGGCAGGGCTTCGGCCCTGCCCCTTCCTGTATCGCCCACTTGCCCAAAGGAGTGGGCGAATGCGCAGATCTGCACTTTTCTGCTCCCATTTCTGCTCATTTCTGACCGTGAACGGTCAGAAATTGCGTGTGAATGGCTTATTTTGCTCATTTTTGCCCGCATCGTCCGCTTCCTCTTGCTATTGCTGCGCAAAAGTAGTCAAATATGAGCAGCGAACAAGAAGGCATCTCAAGGAGGAGCAGAGCGCATGGCAGCAGCAACAACAGGTCCGCTCGACGCAGCGCAGGCGGCGCAGGCGGCATTCGCTTCCGTCGAAGGCAAGGAGTTCCCGAGCGATCTCTTCACCGCACCGCAGCTCAGGTGGGCTGTGATCGGCTGTGGCGTCATCGCGAACCAGATGGCGCAGTCCCTGGCATTGGACGGCCGCAAGATCTACGGCGTCCTCAACCGCACGCTCCCCAAGGCCCAGGCCTTCGCCGAGCGCTACGGGGTCGAGCACATCTACAGCTCCCTCAATGAGCTGTGCCAAGATCCCGAGGTCGACGCCATCTACGTCACGACGCCCCACAACACGCACATCCGCTATCTCCGCGCTGCGCTCGCAGCTGGCAAGCATGTCCTCTGCGAGAAGGCCATCACCTTGAACTCCGAGGAGCTCGCCGAAGCCCGCGCCATCGCTGATGAGCACCATGTGGTGCTGATGGACGCAACGACCATCCTCCACATGCCGCTCTACCAGGAGCTCCGCCGCCGCGCTGCTTCTGGCGAGTTCGGCCCGCTCAACCTTGCCCAGGTCAACTTCGGCTCCTACAAGCCCTACGGCGACCTCACGAACCGCTTCTACAACCCCAAACTCGCCGGTGGCGCCATGCTCGATATCGGCGTCTATGCGATCACCTTCGCCCGCCAGTTCATGGCAAGCCAGCCCACCGAGGTCGTCTCCCTTGCGAACCTCGCTGAGACCGGCGTCGACCAGACAAGCGGCATCGTGATGCGCAACAAGGAGGGCCAGATCGCGACCTTCACGCTCAGCATGCACTCCAAGCAGCCCAAGCGTGGCATCCTCTCCTTCGACAAGTGCTACATCGAGGTGACGGACTATCCGCGTGCCGACCACGCCAAGATCGTCTGGACCGAGGATGGCCACATCGAGGAGGTCTCCTCTGGCACCGCGGGCTATGCACTCGACTATGAGATCGCCGACCTCGAGCGTGCCGTCGCAGGCGACGAAGAGGCAGCCCACCTGATCGACTGCGCCTCTGACGTGATGGACCTGATGACCGGGCTGCGCCGTGAATGGGGCGTCACCTATCCGGAAGAGAAGGCAGAAGGACTCGCATGATAGCCCGCCAGCGCCAGGAGCAGATCCTCCAATGCGTCCAGAGCCGTGGCACGGTCACGGTCTCCGAGCTCGCCTCCCTCTTCGATACCTCCGAGTCCACGATCCGCCGCGATCTGGTGGAGCTCGATGGGGCAGGCAAGCTCACGAAGGTCCATGGAGGTGCCACCTCGCTGGAAGATGAGCACGTCCTGCGCGACCTCACGATCGACGAGCGGGCTGACCTGCACACGGCCGAGAAGGATTCGCTGGCCGCCTATGCCGCCACCCTCGTCGGGCCCGAGGACTGCGTCTACCTCGATGCCGGCACCACGATCCGCCGGCTCGTCGATGCCCTCGCAGAGCCCCGTGCCCTCTACGTCACCGATTCCGTTGCCTGTGCCCTCGCCCTTGCCAATCGCGGCATGAGAGCCGTGCTGGTGGGAGGCGAGCTCAAGAGCGCGACCGAGGCCTTGGTCGGGCCCGAAGCGCTCGAGACCCTCAAGAACTACCATTTCACGATCGGCTTCTTCGGCTCCAATGGCATCACCCAAGAGCAGGGGATGACAACGCCGGACAGAAACGAGGCGATGGTGAAGAGGACTGCGCTCGAGCACACCGAGCGTCCCTATATCGTCTCCGATGCGAGCAAGTTCGGCCGCACCGCAGCCATCTCCTTCGCCTCGATAGATGCAGCCACCATCATCACGGACCGCATCCCTGCCGGGTATGAGAAGCTCTCCAATGTGATCCTTGCCCCGGAGCATGCAGGGGCCTAGCTTTCCCCTAGGTCCCCTCCGGGCAAGATAGCAATCCAATAACGCAAGCGACAACCAAGATGCATGACAGCTACCGCGCTCCTCACGGAGGCGGGAAAGGAGGATCTGTATGCGCATCGACGATCTGCTCAAGCCTGAATCCATCCAGATTGGGGGCGCTCCGAAGGACAAGGCTGATGCCATCCACCAGCTCGTCCAGCTCATGACAAAGGGCGGCAATGTCCGCAATGCCGAGGGCTACGAGAAGGCAGTCCTGGCCCGCGAGGCCGAGTTCTCCACGGGCATGGATGGCGGCATCGCCATCCCCCATGCGAAGACCGCAGCCGTGAGCGCACCGGGCCTGGCAGCAATGACGGTACCGGGAGGGGTCGACTTCGACTCCACCGACGGCCAGCCGTCCACCCTGCTCTTCCTGATCGCTGCCCCTGAGGGCGAGGCGAACACGCACCTCGAGGTCCTCTCCCGCCTCTCCACCCTTCTGATCGACAAGGACTTCTGCACGAAGCTCCGCGCAGCAAAGAGCGCAGACGAGTTCCGTTCCGTCATCGCTGCCACCGAGGAGAAGAAGCTCGCTGCCGAGCAGAAGAAGGCCGCAGGAGCCGCCCAGCGCGATGCTGCCGGCTACGACGTCGTCGCGATCACGGCCTGCCCGACCGGCATCGCCCACACCTACATGGCTGCCGAGTCCCTCGAGAAGAAGGCCGCCGAGATGGGCGTCCGCATCAAGGTCGAGACCCAGGGCTCCGAGGGCGCAAAGAACGTCCTTACCGCAGACGACATCGCCTCTGCCAAGGGCGTCATCATCGCAGCTGACAAGAACGTCGAGCTTGGCCGCTTCGATGGCAAGCCGCTCTACTCCACCTCGGTCACCCGCGGCATCAACGAGCCTGAGGCCCTGATTGACATCATCCTGAACGGCCAGGCAGCCGTCTACCAGGCAGGCGCTGGCGCCAAGAAGGCTGCTGCTGCCTCCGGCGACGACGAGTCCGTCGGCCACAAGATCTACAAGCACCTGATGAACGGCGTCTCCCACATGCTGCCCTTCGTCGTCGGCGGCGGCATCCTGATGGCGCTCTCGTTCCTCCTCGACTCTGCCGGCATGGGCACCGCAGCCTATGGCCACTCGACCCCGGTCGCCGCCTTCTTCAACCTCGTCGGCAACCAGGCCTTCAACTTCATGCTCCCGGTCCTCGCCGGCTTCATCGCCTCATCCATCGCCGACCGTCCGGGCCTTGCCCCTGGCTTCGTCGCAGGCTGGATCGCGAAGCAGGGCTACACCTTCGCCTATCTCACGACTGACATGGGCACCGAGGCCCAGGCGACGCTCGTGAGCCCTCTTCGCAGGCTTCGCTGCTGGCTACATCACGCTCGGCCTGAGGAAGCTCTTCTCGCATCTCCCGTCCTCCCTTGAAGGCATCAAGCCGGTCCTCCTCTACCCGCTCTGCGGCGTCTTCTTCGCTGCCCTCGCGATGATGATCGTGAACCCCGTCATGGGCGCCATCAACACCGCCCTCAATGGCTTCCTGAATGGCCTCACCGGCTCCGCATCGGTCGCCCTCGGCGCACTCGTCGGCGGCATGCAGGCAACCGACATGGGCGGCCCGATCAACAAGGCAGCCTACGTCTTCGGCACCGCTTCGCTTGCTGATGCTCCTGCAGAGGGCAGCTCCATCATGGCTTCCGTCATGGCGGGCGGCATGGTTCCTCCTCTGGCGATCGCCCTCTCCACCACCTTCTTCAAGAACCGCTGGACTGCCGATGAGCGCAAGGCAGGCGCCGTGAACTACGTGATGGGCCTCTCCTTCATCACCGAGGGCGCCATCCCCTACGCCGCAGCCGATCCTCTCCGCGTGATCCCCTCCTGCATCGCTGCCTCTGCCACGGCAGGCGCCCTGTCCATGCTGTTCGGATGCGCAAGCCCTGCCCCTCATGGTGGCATCTGGGTCATTGCCGTCATCCACAACCCCGTGGGCTACCTCGCTGCCCTCGCTATCGGCGCCGTGGTTGGCATGCTCGTGCTTTCCTTCCTGAAGAAGCCCCTTCCTCCTGAGGAAAGCGGTCTCGAGGCTTAAGCTCCCCCGCACTGCCACAATTTGCTCTTGCCTCGGGAAAGCCCCCGCCCGCTGGACATCCAACGGGCGGGGGCCTCTTTGTGTCCCGCTATCCATCTGGGCGCCCATCACAGATGAAGGCCAGCTCCGGCATCTGCCAGGGCTGGCCTTCCGCGCATCAATCGGTCCTGCAGGTCTTACACGTAGAGGTCCATATCAAGCGAGCTTGCGGCATAGAAGCCATCGCGCACCGCATCGCCGATCTTGCCGAGCGTACGCACATCGCCCACGACGCGGGTCTTCTCGTGCCACTTCGCATCGATTGCATCGGCCAGGGCCGTATCGGGACGCATGCCGAAGGCATCGATCACGGTGTCGGCTGCAAGATGCTCGCGGGTCCCATCGGCAAGCTCGACCGTGAGCCCATCTGCCTCAATCGAGACGACCTTGTTCTGGCAGCGAAGCTCCACGCCCTTCTCTTCAAGCCTCCGCATGAGGGTGATCTTGTTGATAAAGAAGACATCCTTGCCACACTCGGGGAGCATCTCGACGACCGTGACCTTCTTGCCAAGGTCAGCTGCGAGCTCGAGGGCGCAGTCAAGACCGGAGGCACCTCCACCGCACACCACGATATGCTCTCCCCGTGCCTTCTCCGGATCGCGCTCGAAATCGAGGACAGGCACGACGTTCTCGCCGTCGAGCCCCGGGATGGGAGGCGTGACCGGCTTGGCGCCCGTGCCGACGATGATCGCATCCGCATGCTCGAGGGCAGGATCGTCTGGCGTCACCCCATGGTTCAGAAGGACCTTCACGCCGTACTTCGCGAGCTGCACCTCATACCAGGCGACGAGCTTCTTGATGTTCGACTTGAACGAGGCGCCACAGATATCGGAGGCCGTGCCACCGATATGGTCGCGTGCCTCGAGCAGGGTCACCTTGTGGCCTTCGATGGCAGCGACACGGGCTGCCTCCATGCCCGCAGGGCCGGCGCCGACCACGACGACGTCCTTGGGCTTCCTGGTCGGCTTGAGAGCGAAGCGGACCTCCTCCATCGCCTGGGGATTGACGGCACAGGAGAGCTTCGTGTGATGGTTCCAGATGCGGCCGATGCAGTACTCGTTGCAGCGCAGGCAGGGACGGACATCCTCAGGATGCCCCTTCTGGAGCTTGATGGGCAGATAGGGGTCGGCGATGAGGGCACGGCCGAAATTCACGAAGTCGACCGTATGGTTGTCGATCAGCTTCACGGTTTCATCCGGATTGAGCGTGCCAGCCGTGAAGAGCGGCACATCCACCGCATCGCCGGCCGCATTGCAGACATAGGACATGCAGGACTCGCCGAGGTAGCTGGGCGGAAAGATGTAGTCGAGCGTCTCGTAGCAGCCGGCATCCACATCGAAGGCATCGACGCCCTCGCGCTCCAGGATCTTGAGGAGCTTCACGGAGTCCTCGAGGGTGCGGCCTCCTGCGAAGCGATGGTCGAGGGAGATGCGGAAGATCACGGGCATCGAATCGCCGACCGTCTCCTTGATCGCATGGACGATCTCGACCGGGAAGCGCGCGAACCCTTCTGCATCCCCGCCGTACTCGTCGCACCTCTTGTTCCAGACCGGGCTCATGAACTGGTCGATCAGATAGCCGGCATGCGCATGGATCTCGATAGCGTCGTATCCGGCATCGCGCGCGACGCCTGCCGCAAAGCGGAAGCCGTCCATCATCTGGGCGATCTCGTCCTTCGTGAGGGCATGGCAGCGGATGTCGGGATTGAAGACCGACGGGGTCTCCGACGAGGAGATGGGCGGATTGCCGAAGGTGTCCGGGAAGGCATTGCGGCCCGTGCCCGGGCTGATCTGGCAGACGACCTTGGCGCCGTAGCGGTGGATCCCATCGCAGACGCTCGTGAGCGGCGGCAGGACCGTATAGGAGTCGAGGTAGCCCTCCATCGAGCCCTGGGCCACCACCTCGTTGAGCATCTGGCAGCCCATGAAGATGATGCCGGCGCCGCCCTTGGCGCGCTCGATGAAGTAATCGACCTCCTGCTCGTCCTTCCTGCCATTCGTGAATGCGGAGTTCGTGCCCATGGGGCTCATGCCGATGCGGTTCTTCACCCGCATCTTCCCTATCGAGAACGGCTCGAACAGGCTGCTGTAGTCCATCATGTCCCTCTCCCTTTCCCTGCACAGAGCATCTACCATAGTAATGTGCAGCTTTATCAGGGTCAGAAAGAAGACGGGCCAGCGGCCGTGCGGACAGGAGCAGACAGCCTTAGAAGTTCAGGACCTCATCTGCTGCGCCTTCTGCCAGGACACCCTGGTTCAGGGCTCGATACATATAGCGCACCGCAAGCGAGGCATGAGGATGCCAGAGCGAGCAGACGAGCTGCTGGGCTGTCGCATCGGCAAGCGGCACGCCATAGAGCCAGGAGAAGACCTGGCGGATGGCCCCATCCTCGAGAGGCAGCACATCGGGGCGGTCGAGCGTGAAGATCAGGAACATGTCTGCAGTCCAGCGGCCGACGCCTTTGGCAGACGTCAAAGCCTTCCGCACCTCGTCGTCCGAAAGGTCCCAGAGCCCCTCCAGCATCTCGTCGGTGAAGGTCTCGGTCAGGCCCTGCAGCGTCTTCGCCTTCCGCCAGGATATGCCGCAGCCCCGGATCTCATCCACCGAGAGCTGCTGCACCGCATCGCGGGATACCTGTCCGCCGCAGAGCTCTGCAAGCCTTCCCTCGATGGTGCGACCCACCTTCATCGAGAGCATCTGCTCGATCACGGAATGGGCAAGACGCTCGAATGCCACATCGGCAGAGCGCTCCGGCACCTCATACGCATAGGTGCCGATATGTGCGATCAGCCGTCCCAGGCGGAAATCGCGCTCGGCAAGGAAGGCAGCTTCAGGGCTCTCGGGCGTGATGGTCGCCACGTTGGTCGCTCCTTCTTCTCACGTGCGGAAGGCAGGTCCTCTCCCGTCCGCTCCCCTGATTTAGGGCTTTCCGGCTCTTCCGCCATTCTAGTATGGAGCAAGCCGGAATGACGGAAGGGATGGACATGTATCTCATGCACCGCATCGAGGAGCTGTCCCGCACCAGCAATGATGCGCAGCGGGCCATCTGCGATTTCATCCTGCGCGAGCATGCGAGCATCTCGGACTTCACAATCGCCGATATCGCCGAAGCCACCTTCACCTCGAAGTCCTCGGTCACCCGCTTCGCGAAGGCGCTGGGCTATCCCGGCTGGCGGGAGTTCATCCGGGATTTCATCCACGAGGAAGGGCAGGAGGCCCTGCATGTTGCCGATGTGGATCCGAACTTCCCCTTTGCGGCAGGCGATTCCGACATGGCCATCGCAGAGAAGCTCGGCAACCTCTCTTCCGAGACCATTGCGGAGACTTTCTCCCAGATTGACCGTGGCATGATCGCAGCTGCTGTGAGGAGCATGAAGGCAGCACGGGCCATCTATGTCTTCGGCCTCTCTCCCCACTCCTATGTGGCGGGGCTCTTCTGCCGCAAGCTCATCTCGATCGGCAAGCCCGCCCAGGTCGTGCCCTATGGGGAATACGGCCTCTTCGCCCGCTCCCTCGGGCCTGAGGACTGTGCCTTCCTCATCTCCTATTCCGGCAACAACCCCGACGAGCATCCGATGCGCGACATCCCCATCCTCAAGGCGAACAAGGTCCATCTTGTCGGCATCACCAGCGCCGGCCCCAACTATCTGCGTCAGAACATTTCCTGCGTCCTGACCCTGGCATCGCGCGAGCGGCTCTATTCGAAGATCGCGAACTTCGCGACCGAGGAATCCCTGAACTACCTTCTGAACCTGCTCTTCTCCTGCTTCTTCGCCGAGGACTACAAGACAAACCTTGCGCGCAAGCTCGAAGGCTCGCAGGCTCTGGAAGGGGCCAGGAAGACTGTGCTGAGGGAGCTTGAAGGCTGAGCATCAGCTGGGCTTCTGGCTGCTCTTCCTGCCGCTCACCTGCCGCAGCGCCTGTGCAAGCTCTTCGGGCGGCACCGGGCATCCTGCATCCACCCAATCATGCACCGCCTCGAGATAGCCATAGAAGAGATAGCTCGCTTGGGCCTCCGCCAGAAAGCCTTCGGTCCCATAGCGGGAGCGAGCGAGCGTCTTGCAGGACCCAAAGGTTTTCGCCACGAGAGATCGCAAGGTGGGCGACCGCACCAAGGTCCCGAAGAGCGCCCGATAGAAGACCTGGTTCTCCTCGACCATCTTGAGAAAGCCGACATCATCCAGGATATCGATGCCCTCAGGGAAGCGCTCCTGCAGAAGCTCACCGCCGATGGCGCCGATAAGGCCTTCCATCCCGTCATACCAGCGATAGAAGGTCGAACGATTCACATCTGCCTTCTTGCAGACCTCCTTCACGGTGATGCTCGATGGATCCTTCTCATCCAGCAGCTGGAAATAGGCCTCGCGTATCACCCGTTTCGACCACTGGGCCCGCCTGTCCTCAGCCATTGCATCCCTTTCTCCAACACAGGAGCCCTTCGTGCTGCAGATACGACAGCAGCGCCCTCTTTGATGCTTGTTGCGCCTATCGCGACACCCTACCATATTTCTCCAACAAGTGTTGCAGGAAGGGCAGCTGTGCCCTGAGAGAACAGGAGAGCCTATGCGTCTCGAGAACAAGTCCATCGTCGTGACCGGCGCCTCATCAGGCATGGGAGATGCCATCGTGCGCCGCTTCGTGGCAGAAGGAGCCCATGTGGTGGCTGTCGCCCACCGCAAGGAGCGCCTCGAAGCCTTGGCTAAGAGCCTCGCCGGCGAGCCGGGAAGCGTCCTTCCCTATCCGGGCGATGTCTCGGACAATGCCATGAACGAGGGCATGATCGACGCTGCCATCAAGGAGTTCGGCAGGCTCGATGCGGTCGTGAACAATGCCGACGTGATGGACCACATGGGCCCCATCGACCAGACGTCGGATGATACCTATCGCCATGTGATGGACATCAATGTCTACGGCCCCTTCTGCGCCATGCGCAAGGCAGTCAAGGTCTTCCTGCTGCCGGTCGATGGCGGATGGATGGCAAGCTGATCGGGAATAGCAGAGCTCCATGCAGCGAAGCGCCAGGCCCGCCTGATGGGCCTGGCGCTTCTTCTGTGGCATCCCCGCTTCTCCGCAGGACTCATCTGGCCCTGCCTGCCTCAGACAGGGACCTCATTGCCATCAGGCATCGGCAATCGTGCGATAGCGCCGCCTCAAATCGCCGGGAACATCCGAGGCGACAATGTCGATCTTTCCGGCATCGATCAGCGGCTGCACGTAGGTCTTGATAGCGTAGGAGACCGATTTCATGCCAAGATGGTCCGCAATCTCCTCCCTGGTCCTCGGAATCATGCAGAACTCGACAAGATCGTCCCCTCTCCGCCCTCTGGCTGGAGCCGGCACGGCATCAGCCTTGGCAGCGTTATAGAACGTCACGACAAATTCGTTGCGCCTGTTCTCGAAGACCGGATCGGACAGCCCATATTCCCTCATGGTCCGCCTCATGGTCGGTATGCCGGAATACCTGTTCTCTGCGCTCGTCAAGACTTCGGCCATAACGGCAAGCGCAGGATTGCGCAGGTCTGGCCTCGCAATGCCGAGCTGCTCTATGCTCATCCTCCCATACAGGCACCCTGGGCTATGGATTTCAAGGCGGTCTGCGAAGAAATCGACCTGTACTGGCGTGCCTTCGGTATAGATGCTGTAGTCGCGATGTATCAGGGCATTGAGCACTGCTTCGCGAATCGCTTCGACAGGGTATTCCGTTCTGTCACGGCGCAGTCCCGTCTCAGAGTCGATGATGGTGCGGACCTTCATGTTCTTCATGCAGAAGGACATCGATTCCTCGATCATCTCGGGAATGGTCCCCTCTATGCGGCGGTTGTCCAGGAAGCGAACTTCTTGGGCATCGATGTCGCCAATCTCAGTTCCCGGCACAGATATCGCCGTGATGCAGAGCTGTGGAAAATACCCTTGTGGATAGATGCCGAAATTCATGATCGCGGCAAGCGTCGGAATCCCGCCATGCGTGATATTGAGCATTTCGAGCGCCTGCTCATCAGAGACCCGAGAGAAGCCGGGCTTACCGTCCCTCCGGGACGCAAGATAGCTCTCGACGGCCTCCTTATCGAGCGAGTCCATCGTCGCTTGAGGCACTGTCCTCTCGTCGTCGTGGAGATGCCTGCGAAAGGCCTCGAAACTATAGAGCTCGTAATCAGTCATGGGCAGATCTGCATCGCCGACCCTGATATATGACCCCTTGATTCTTCCGGCACCTTTGTAATAGCAGGGACGCTCAGAAAGATCCAGGCCCGGTATCTCCGCAGAGCAGATTTCTGCTCCATCCACTTCTGTCAGCGTGAACAGAGCACGTACCGGAGGTTCCATTTGATTGCACTGCTCGGTGACCTTTTTCTGCAGGTCCTGCGGATCGTAGACGCCGACAGGCGCATACCCTTCATCCTCATCGATACCGAAGAGAATGATCCCACCCTTATCCTGGTTGGAAAAGGACGACAGCGTGTCATAAAGCCGCTTGGGTGTGCCCTTATGCGCGGCCTTCAGCTCGATGGACTGCCCTTCTGATTTCTGCCTGCAGACTTTCTTGACCAAGCTTGTCAGCTCTTCTGGCAGCATTGTTCTCTCCCTGTGCCTTGGCTGAGGCAGATGGCTACAGTCAGCGATGTTCGCCGAAATCAGTTCCGTCGGATATCGCGAAATCCATTGCCTGCCTAGTCCCAGCCTTCCACATCCATTTTGCTCTCTGCGTCTATTTTGCTACACATATTAAATTGCAAGTGAAAATTTCATCTTAAGAATTTAAATTTCACAATGATTTTAACATCGAATTTCACTATTTTCATTTTTTGATTTTCTCTCAGAATTTGAGTCTTTCACAGCCTTAAATACATATTTTTGGTATTTTTTTCATTGTTATATCTTTCATACTCCATGTTTATACTTATATACGTGTTTCATTCTCAAAGCAATGACAGCAAGGTAAAAATGGAAGATTAAATTTAAAGTGAAATTTCACTTTCCTATTTCACTTTTTGCTGTCTTTTTTACCATCCTGTTTTCATAGCTGCATAGAACGAAGCGCCAGGCCACCTTTGATGGTCTGGCGCTTCTGCTGCCGATAGTCGAATAGACTTCTGGGTCTCCTTAGAAGATGTCCTTGCGGATCGTCCCATGGACGAGCTTGCCGCCCTTGAAGCTGAGCGCAGGATAGTCCTGCTGGAGGCTCCGCACCGCTCGCTCAACCCCGCTTCCACCTGAGGTCGCAAAGACATGGATGTCCTTCCCGGCCAGGTCATGGGCATCGATGAAGGAGTTGATGGGCTTGGGAGCGATGCCCCACCAGATCGGGAAGCCGAGATAGATCCGCTCGTAGCCTGACACATCGATCGGAGCGCCAGCAAGCTCGGGCCTCGCCGATGCGTCAGCATTTTCGCGCGAGCTCCTGCTCGAGCGGTCACGCCAATCCAGATCCTTCTGCGTATAGGGCTGCTTCGGCACGATCTCATAGAGGTCGGCATCCGCCGCCTTTGCAAGCTCCTCGGCTCTTCTCCTTGTCACACCCGAAGCGGAGAAATAGGCGACCAGCGTCTTCTTCATCGCATTCCTTCTTCCTGCACCATCGTGGTGCCCTCTCAGAGGCTTGCTCCCAGCGCACGCGCCTGGGCAAGATATCCCGATCTTTCTGTCATCCCCGGCGTCCCGCATCCAAAGCCCAGGACCTCTCCTCTGTCCCTCAGGTTGAGGTAGCGGACGAGCGTCCGGTAATGCGCATCCAGGGCATCGAAGGTCCAGTCTTCGGCATTCCAGGCGACTGCCAGGAGCGCTGACTGGAGATGCTTTGCATGGAGGCTCGAATTGAACGAGCAGAAGCGGTCCACAACCGTCTTCAGCTGTGCCGTCATCCCGTAGTAGTAGAGCGGTGTCGCGAAGACGAGCATGTCTGTGGCCAGGATCGCCTTCCTGAGATCGTCCATCCCATCATGCTGGATGCAGGGCCCTTCATAGCCGCAGGCAACGCAGCCGCCACAGGGATGGACGCCTGCGGAAGCCACGTCCACGATGTGGACCACATGCCCCGCCTCGCGTGCCCCTTCGGCAAAGGCATCCGCCATCATGCGGGTCGAGCCCTTCCTGTTCGGGCTCCCCTGCAGCACGACGATATCCATAGATGCACCCTCCTCGCCAGCGTGCTTCACGCTTCATTGCTGCAATTGCTGACATTGTGTCAGCACAAGAAGCATGATGGACTTTTGCTGACACAATGTCAATACAGCGCAGGGAAAGCTGGCCAGCTATTGCAGAAGCTTCAGGAGGCAGCCATAGATGAGCTCGTAGAGCGTGATCTGGGGATGCACCATGCCGGCCGCATCCATCGCAGCTTTCTGCTTCTCGGACGGCTCGGAGAAGGGATAGGCTCCATAGAGGAAGGGGAAGAAGGCGTAGCGGAGCTTGAGAAGGTCCTCATCCGTCTTCTCGGGCAGATAGCGCCTGATGCATCCATCGAAGGCGTCGAAAACCCGGACCATCGAGACCTTGAAATCGGTCAGGCGCTCGAGACGGCAGTTGTCCTCGATCTCATGGAGATTGGTCGCCTGGATCCTGAGGAGCGTCGTGCGCTTGTCGAGCGTATGGGCGATGGCAGAGGCAAGCCCTTCGCAGCTGAGCTCCCCTTCCTGGTCGCGCAACGCCTCGAGATCGTCTGCCCACCGCTCATATTCTCGCTGGAGCAGGCCCAGGAAGATCTCTTCGATCGTATGGAAGTAGTTGTAGATTGAGGGCCGCGAGAAGCTCGTGGCAGCCGCGATGTCCTTGATCGTGACATCGTGGAACGAGGAGGTCGCATAGAGCTCTGCACAGGCATCCAATATCTCATCCGTACGACGGAGCGCCTGCTCCTTGGCTGCCCGCGGCATCTTCTGGCCCCCTGCTCCTTGCCTCTCCTGTTTCTGCCTATGATGGGACGAAATTGACGTCACGTCAACGCCTCCGACCCGCTCCGCCGGCTGCCTTATGCAGGCAGATTGCCGAGCCTTCCTGTCTTCAGCCCTCCTCGCTGCCCACGGTCTCCCATCCACATCGCAGGCGATGCAATGGATGCATTGCCTGCAGTGGGCAGCATTGAGGGGGGCTCACGAGACACGCTCGAAAGCGACCACGTCCCCGTAGCGCTCTCTCAGCATCTTCCCCATGGATGGCCCTGCGCCGTCCCATCTGAGGCTGCGCGGGTCGGCATGGGACGATCCATAGATGCCGACCAGGAGCGCATCATGCGAGGCGAGGGCGCCGTATTCCCGCTCGAAGTTCAAGGCCATCTGCTCCTCGCGGTATCCCTCATCCATCAACGCATAATAGCGCCGCCCCTGGGAGATTGCCTCCAGGGTGCGGGCCGCCTCCTCAGAGCCTGCTCCAGATTCCTCCTCGGCGAAGGCAAGAGAGCGCGCGCCAGTCGTCTCGTACTGGTGCCCGGCATCGGTCCCATGGAAGATAAGTCTCGGGGCATTCGCGCTTGATCTCATGGAGGAATGCGAGATAGCCCTCGTTGTGGGCGGCCGTGCCCTCGAGCTCTGCATAGACCTGCTCGAGCACCTCATCGCTCTCGGATTCCATCCAGAGGTTCAGCCATTGGGCAGTGCAGAAGGGCATCTCGATGAAGAGGTCCCGCGAGCCCTGCCCGTACTGGGCTTTCCAGACCTCGAGCTCCCGCTCGTAGCCTTCACCGTGGGTCTCGCCCAGAAGGAGGATCTGCGTCCCTCCTGCCGGCTCGTAGCGGTCCTCGTGCGCGCGCCACAGATGGAGCGTGGCGCCTCCCACGAAGGCCGCAGCACAGAGCAGGGCAAGAAGGCGGAGGGCGATGCCACCCCGCGTCCGTCTGCAGCATGCCTTTCCCCTGGGGCCACCTCATCGCGCTCGGAGCCGAGAGCCTGCCTCATGGGCAGTCTGGCACCCGTCCCCTTCCGTGCCTCCATCCCTTCTCCGAGCGCGGCAGAGCGGCCTCTCAGAGCCCCGACCCGCCTTGAGGCCCTTCCGGGTCGTGGGCTGCATAGATGCCGAGGCAGGCAGGATCCTGGCTGAAGCCCCTGACCCAGGCAAGCGTCCGCTTCATCGCGTCCGCATCGTCGAGCGGCCCTGGCAGCTTCTGATCCTCCCAGGAATGGCGGTTGTAGGAGTCATCGCCGACGAAGGCGGCATAGCCTGTCTCCCCTCGGGCCAGCACGGCGACAGAGCCCTTCGTGTGCCCTGGCGTCAGATAGGCCATGATGGAGCCATCGCCGAAGACATCGCAGCTCTTCCCGAAGGGCGCCGCGCTGTCGTCTGCCATCTCGAGGCATGCGATGTCCACGCCCTCCCAGAGCTGGGAGCGGTAGCGCACATTCGCGGTCTGCGCCTCGGCCCATTCCTCTGCACTGCAGAAGACATGCTTAGCCCCCTTGAGCGCAACCAGGCCGCTTGCATGGTCGCAGTCGAGATGCGTGAGGATGATCGCATCAAGGTCTTCAGGCGCCAATCCCATCTTCTCGAGCTGCGCTGGCACCCCCTCGCCCTCTGAGATCACCGGCTCCGAGGCGAACCAGAGCCCGAAGCCGAGATGGCGGAGCGGATGGGAGACGCAGGCTTCCGACCATCCGGTGTCCACGAGCACCCTATGCCCTTCCGTCTCCACAAGGAAGGCCTTCACCGGCACGCAGATCCTCTTGCTGCGCCGCTGGAAGAGGTCGGTATAGGCAAGCCCCCAGCGGTGGGAGCTGCGGTCAGGCACCGCGCTCGATACGAGCGTGGAGCCTGTCTGCAGGACATGGATGTTCATTGCTGGCCGCTCCTGTCCGGAAGGCCCTGCGTGATCTCGATCGCAAGCTGCAGGGTGCGGATGAGCGTCTGCATGCTTCCCATGTCAGGGTCGAAGTAGTAGTAGATCTTCGTGCCTTCCTTGCGGGCCTTCAGGAGCCCCGCATCCTTCATGATCTGGAAGTGGTGGGAGACGGCAGGGCGGGAGAGGTTGGTCCTGTCCGCCACATCCGCCACCCGCACGCCTGAGCAGTTCCCCATCTTCATCATCTCGAGGATGAGGTGCTGGCGGCTCTCATCCCCCAAGGCAACAAGGAGCTTGCGGCTCCGCCCGATGCCCTCTGCGACGAGGGCGATCTTCTCTTTCTCGTCCATCTGCTGGGCCTCTCTATGCATCGAAGCGATGGCCGCTTGCAAGCTCGAAATCGCGCTTCACGATACCGAGGTCGACCTTCGTATAGAAGCCAGCACCCTTCACCTTGCCACTCAGGCGCTGCCCATCCCACGAGATCAGGAACTTCTGCTGGTTCACGGCCGTCGGCGAGAGGAGCGCTGCCTCCATGCCGCGGCGGAACCAGTCCGGCATCTCGCCTGCTACCGAGCAGAGATCTCTCATCGGCTTTGTCTTATGCGCCACGCCCTGTGTCTTGCCATACCCGAGGGCGACGATAATGACCTGGCGCTCATCCTTCGCGATGAGGGCCTTGCTCTTCCCGTGCGTCATCGCCACCCAGCAGCTGTTGAGGCCGAGGCTCTGGGCCAGAAGGACGACCTGCTCTCCCCAATAGCCAGCCTTCTCGTCGAGGTCGGAAGACTTCTTCCCGACGATTGCGAGATAGTTCGCGACACCCGAGAACTTCCCGTAGTGAGCCCGGGCAGAATCGAAGCATTCCGGCTCGTCGAAGAAGAGCTGCATGTGAAGGCCGCTCTCCTGGTTGAGCCTCTCCACCTCGTCTTCAAGCTTCTGGCGGATGTCCTGGGGTATTGCCTTGTCCTCATACTGCCTGACGCTGTGGCGGCTGCGCATCGCTTCGGTGAGATCCATCTGGATATCCTTTCATCTTGTCTGTCCATGTGCTTGAACAGATGATATCCATATGGGGCCCCGAAGCATCATCCGTAAAGAAAGTCGAGACGGACCAGGCTCCGCTACGCCAAAAGATAGCGCCTGATCGCCTCAGCGCATCCATCGTGGTCGTTATCCGCCACGACCGCATCGGCGCATTCCACGACATCGGCTGTCGCATTCCCCATCGCGATGCCGAGGCCTGCCGCCAGGAGCATGTCCGCATCGTTGCCGGAGTCGCCCACGGCGATGCTGCGCTCGATCGGGATGCCCAGCAGGCCACAGAGCTCCTTCAAGGCATTTCCTTTCGTCACCCCGAGAGGCGAGAACTCGAGCGTGCCGCCCGAGGAGAAGGCAGGCTCGGTCGGGATGCCCATCTCCTGGACCCGTTCCAGGATCTTGAGCCCAGCGTCGTGGCAGGTCGGATGGAGGTTGTACTTGGTGACCTCCCCTGCATGGACATGCAGCCACTCATCGAGGTCAGGCACGATCTTGCCGACCTCGTGGAAGACCTTCTCGAACTCCGCCATCCCATAGCGCTCGAGGCAGCTCATCTTGTCGGCAGGAAGATAGTTGTAGCGGCCCGAGAAGATCTCGAGCATCACGTCCATCCCCTGATGCGCCTCATGGAGCTTGGCTACGAGCGCTGGATCGAAGACCTGCTCCTTCAGGATCCGGTCCTCAGGAATCGAGAAGATATGCGCGCCGCTTGTGCAGATGGCATAGGGGATCTCCGCAAGCTCCTCCTTGTGCGCCATCATCATCGCCGGGCTTCTCCCCGTCGCAATCGCCACGGTCTTGCCCTGGGCCTTCGCCTCCCTGATCGCTTCGAGCGTGGAGGGCAGTATCTGCTTTCTCGTATCGAGGATCGTGCCGTCCATATCGAAGGCGATGAGGTCATATCCCATTGAGGCATCCTTCCGACTCGGCCTGTATGCCGGCTGCATATCAGCCTGAATATAGCACGTGCTCTGTTCCCGCTGGCAGACAGGCCCGCAGAGACTCATACACCCTTCGCTTCATCATCTTGCCGCACGAGCGCTCAAAAACTTCCCCTCCTGTCTTTCGGCCCCCAATCTGGCGATACTCCGGGTTGGAGGGGCGAAGATCCCAGATCGCCCCGTCGCTCGGAGGAGGTCCCCTATGGATGAGAGCTTGGATATCTCGATCAGGCTTCCCAAAGGCACGCCCACACCTGAGGTGGTCGAGGCGCTGCGAGACCGCTGCAGCCTCACGCCAGCAGACATCAGGCGGTATGCGGAGACAGGGAAGCCGCTTCTTTCCTGCGATGACACCGACGGCGAAGGGATCCGGAAGATCATCCGGCTCGCCCATGTGCTCGAAGAGGCAGGCGCCATGCCCCTGATTGCCGAATTCGGCAAGCCTTCGAGCGTCTCCTCCTTGAAGGCCCTGCTTTCCCTCGCTGATGATGAGGAAGGAAGCTTCGCCCTCTAGCCCTCTCGCGCCTGGACTGGCCCCTCTCGTCCAGGCACAGGATAGCCTGCCCTCCCCGAACCCGCCATCCCCGAGGGCAGGCCGCATGGAACAGATCGAGCCAGGCACGGAGACTGTATCATGCCTAGCTCGCTTCATGGCAGGCATCCCTGAAGAGGGTGCCTATGGAAAAGGCCAGAGACCGAAGCCTCTGGCCTTTGAACTTTCTGGTCGGGTTGACTGGATTTGAACCAGCGACCTCTCGGTCCCGAAAAAGTTCCAGCGCTCAAAGATAGGCTTTACCGTTCTGGCCGTCAAGTCACTTTTCGGTATTTGACCTGCGGTTTTGTCAGCATCGACCGTTTCCGTCGAGTATTGTCCCTTCCATCACTGGACGGGCGTTTGTGGCCAGTTTGTGGCCAGTCGAGACCGCGTTTTGTGGCCACTCCCGAACGCCCAAGTCGATGGAAGGACGCAGCCTATGAAGCCCATGAAGTACTCGAACCCCTCCGTGAGGGACCGTGGCGGCGGACACTGGCAGGCCCGCTTCAGGTACAAGGAGGGAGACAAGTGGCGGACCCTCTCCAGGAACCTAGAGGCGACGTCGAAGAGGGACGCGAACAAGAAGGCGACCCAGCTTCACAGGCAGCTCGAGGAGGAGGCTGAGCGCGCCAAGCTCCGGGTGCTGCTCGTCATGGACGAGGACGAGGCCGTCTTGGAGAGGTTCCTGGAGAAGTACATCTCCGGGATCGAGGGCTCGGGGCAGATCGAGAGGACGACCGCTGCGGGATACCGCTCCTCGGCCGCGCACATCTGCAGGTACCTCGGGGACGTCAGGATCGACGACATCACCGCCGACATGATCGTCTCGATGCAGAGGAGGCTCCTCACGGAGGACGGCCTGTGCTCGGACTCCGTAGCCAAGGACCACCGGCTGCTCAAGCAGGCCCTGTCCTACGCCGTGGAGACCGGGGCGCTCGCCAAGAGCCCCTTCACGAAGTCGCTCAAGGCGCCGAAGAGGCGCAGGCGCGAGCCGAACGCCCTCGACGACTCCGAGCGCCAGAGGCTTCTGGCCGCGCTCGACTCCATGGTCGACAGCGAGCTCACCCTCGCGGTGCGCCTCGGGCTCTCCGCCGGCCTCAGGCGCGAGGAGATATGCGGGCTCAGGTGGCGCGACATCGACTTCAAGAGGGACCTCATCCTCGTCAGGAACGCGGTAACCGAGGCGGCCGGGCACAGCTTCGAGAAGGGGCCGAAGTCCGAGACCAGCCGACGCGACATCCCCCTCGAGCCGGACCTCAAGGCGAGGCTCGAGGCCAAGTACAAGAGGGTGCTCGCCTCATCCGGCAAGGCCAAGGCCGCGAGCCGCTACGTCATCGAGACCTCCGAGGGCAGGTGGTACCTGCCCAGCCGCCTGGGGAAGGAGTTCTCGTCGCTCGCCAGGTCTCTCGACCTGGTGGGCACCACCGGCAAGAGGGTCACCCTGCACGACCTCCGGCACACCTACGCCACCTTCCTCATCGCACGAGGCGTCGACGTCAAGACCGTCGCGTCGCTCATGGGCCACGCCGACGCGACGGTGACGCTCAACGTCTACGCGAGCGCCGACCCGACGGCACGCCAGCAGGCGGCGGACGTCGTCGCCGAGGCGATGGCGGAGAGGGCCCCGAAGGGCCCGTTTTCGCTCGTTTCGTGAAGCGGATACCACGGGATGCCTGCAGACACTTCCGACAGCACGGCCAGCACACGAGAGCGCGGCCAAGGCATAGCCTCAAGCATGTCACGGCACCAGAAGGAAGGAGCAGGAAATGATGGAAGCAGCAAGGCCAGCCAGCGCGCTGCGGGACAACTCCGCCCTCAGGGACAGGCCGGAGTGGCTGTCGCCGAGGGACATCGCGGAGGTGTTCGGGGTGGGAAAGAGCAAGTCGTACGAGATCTGCGCCGCCCTGCCTCACATCTACGTCGGGCGCAACATCCGCGTCAACAGGCAGACGGTGGCCAAGGAGATCCTGGAGAAGGGCAGGCTGCCGTAGGGCGGCCCACGCCATAGACACGAGGCCCGGAGCCGCGTCATGTCGTACGAGAGCGACATGACGCGGCTCCCCTTTGTGTGACAGAAAAACGAGAGAGGAGAGACGATGGAAGGACCGACCGGGGCGAGCTCCCTCAGGGACCACTCGCCGCTGTCCGACAGGCCGGAATGGCTTTCGCCGAGGGACCTCCAGGAGGTCTTCGGCATCGGGAGAACCAAGTCGTTCAACATCTGCAAGGAGCTGCCCCACATCTACATCGGCAGGTGCATCAGGGTGCACAAGTCGACGATCGTAAAGGAGCTGATGGAGAAAGGCAGACTGCCGTGAGTTGCCGATTCGCTGCTGCCACACACATGCTGAACGCATGCGGCCGCAACGGGGAACTCACGCAACTTGATAGCGGACAAATGACCTCACAGCCAGTGGCGCGCACACCAAGGCGAGCAAGGCGTAGAGCAGCGCAGCGGCGGACGGCAGGTCGAACACGACCGGACCGAGCGCATAGCTTGCCAGCGCGACGAACGAGTCGTTGAGGACGTTCATGGGCGTGAGGTGGGCGACCTTCGAAAGGGGCACGATCAGCTTGGCGAACACCCCGAGGAAAGTGACCGCCAGCGGGGTGACGGCCACGGGCATGACAGAGCGCAGCCGCGACGAGAGCAGCAGCGTGAAGGCCACGCAGCCCAGAGTGACCACCCAGCCGAGAAGGAAGAGCGAGGCGCACACCTGGCCCACCGTCATGGGGTAGGGGTTGACGAAGTCGAAGATCTGGTAAGGCAAGCCCGCCCCATCCGCACCGAGTGCAACGAGGAAGACCCCCGAGCCGACCGCCACGCTCGCCCACCAGTACGCACTCGCGAAGAGCATCGACGCGACCACCTTGGCCACGGGAAGGGACCTCTTCCCCCGCAGGGTGGGAAGCGCGATGGACGCCGTGCCGCCCTGGTACTCGCCGGCGAAGACCCCGGAGACGGCGATGCAGGCCGCAATCGTGACGAAGGCGTAGAAGGCCATAAAGCTGAGAATCTCGTCCCAGGCAAGGGCGCTGCCATACTCTATCGGCCACTCGATCCGCGACGCCTTTCCCTCCCAGAACGACCTCTCGGACTCGGCGTACGGGAAGAACCCCAGGTACCTCCCGGAGAGCTCGTTCGAGAGGAAGTTGCCCGCACCCTCCTGCAGGCCTGGCGCATGCGTGCCCTTGTCGTCCAGCAGCATCGCGGTCTTGAGCCTGAGGTAGTACGCGTCAGAGCGCACGCGGTCGACCTCGCGCCAGAACTCGATGCCGTACTGGTCGATCATCTGCTGAGCG
>OMTG01000111.1 GCA_900313905.1 uncultured Actinomycetes bacterium
ATGCTGCGGGTCACCTCGATGCTTGCCTAACATGGGCAGGGATAAGGTAATATTCTCAGATACGAGAGAACTATAGACTTGGGTCAAGATATTGCCTCAGCTGAAATGTCGCGATCCTTTCCTGACAAAGTTTGGAAGGCTGGCCGTGGATCTGAACATTGATATCTTTGTGAGCTACCGCAGGTCGGACGCTGAGTATTTTGCTACTCTCCTTGTTGATCGGCTCGCTTCCCATGGCTACTCCGTCTTCTTTGATCATGACTCCCTGAAGGGCGGAGATTTTAGGCATAGCATTGAAGCGGCAGTTGATTCCTGTTCCGACTTCATTGTTGTTCTCTCGCCAGATGCGTTTGCATCGAGGATCCAAAGCGAGAATGACATAATGAGGGCGGAGATAGCTCGGGCTATCAAGACGGGGAAGAATATCGTTGGCATCGCAACTCGCGGTTGGCAGGGTTTCCCTGCGGAGCTGCCTGCGGAGCTGGATGCACTTCGATGGGTTCAGTACATCTCCTGCGGAGATATAGAGTACCGGGAAGAGGCCTTCAGGAGACTGACATCCGACAATGATTACCTGCGGTCAAATCCGCGGTCTCCAGGGGTTTCGCCAGCCCCATGCGTTCCATCGACCCCAGCGGCTGCAAAGCAGGTCCGCCATTCAAATAAATATTGGGAAAACTACGCTGACAGCTCCAAAGAGGAGATCTGGCTTCGAGATCAGGAAGTCGTCCTGCGAGATTTCGATCGTGACGTATATGAGAGCCTGCTTTCGGAGAAATCAGGCCTTGCGGTTCTTGATATAGGCTGCGGCACTGGTATTACGCTCATGGACAGGCTTGGCAGCCGGCCTGAAGTCACTCACATCCTGGGAGTGGATTCAAATCCAGAGGCAATCAAGACAGCTCGTGCCCGGTATCAAAGTTCACCGAAATGTCAGGTTGAATTTGAGTACCTTGACAGCGAAGCGCCCGATTTTGCTGACAAGCTCGAGGCTTACCTGCGCAATCATGATCTTGATGGCTTCAATTTCGTCAATATCACCATGACGCTCATGCACCTTCGGAGCCCATTTGCAGTTCTCTCCAGAATCAGAAGGGTTCTTGCTGACGGAGCTCAGTTCTTTGTCAGGGACATAGACGATGGACTCAACATTGCCTATCCGGATGAGAATAACGATTTCCAGCACTTGAACAAGCTGGTTGGCGACCTTCCGACGACGGGCTGTCGTACTGACGGCAGGCAGCTGTTCGGCGCATTCACTCATGCGGGATACAAAGATATTCGCCTGCGGAAGTCAGGGCTTTCTACAGTCGGCATGGAATTCGATGATCGGCGCGCTCTGTTCGAAGCGAGCTTCGGCTGGCTGAGGGGAGATCTGGAGGTTCGCTGCAAGTCTGATGAGAGCAATGAGAGCTATCGTGAAGACCTGCTCTGGTTCGATGACAACATCGATGCAATGCGAGAGAAGTTCCAAGCTCCAGACTTCTTCTATCAAGAGGGGTATGTCATCTTCACCGCTCGCTATTGCAAGGAGAGGCCCGGCAGCCTTCGCAGATGAATCTGTGGCTCTCTGCCATGTTTTGCGCTCCCAGATCCGTGAATCGAAAGAGCGGCTTTGCCTTCGTGCGACTGGTTGGATATGGCTGCCAAGAAGTGTGACCGCTCGTCATTCAGGCCAATCAATAGCTTGGATGGTTTTGGGAGGCGGCTTCAAATAGCTTGGAGAACGGTTTGGCTATTGCGGAAAGCGGCGTTGATGAACGTTGCTTTCAGATGGGCAGCCGCTTCACTGCCGGGGTGCTGGCAGGCAGCTTATGCGAGATGAGTTGCGTCGCGTCTGCCGCCATGGGCATGGGGGAGATTCCCGGTGAAGCATTCTGCTCCCATAATCTTTGCGCATCATGCTGCCGCCAGTACGGGGCGCGCTGATGGAACTTTATTGCCGAGTTGACGCCCCTTCCAAGAGTGTCGCTCTGCCATTGGAGAGCCTGTCAGATCTTGGCTATCCGGAAATGCAGACGTCCGCTGGGGATGATCCATGCGGGATGTCTCTGGTGGCTTCTGCCTATATAAAGGTCGCCGCATCCCAGACTGTGGGATGCGGCGGCATATATGCCTGCAGCTGCTAGCGCTGCTCCTCGAGGATATGGTGCGTGAAGGCGTTATCCTCGTAGATGCCGAAGCTATGGGTCCCGTCCTTGGGGATGCCGACAGAGCCAGGGTTGAAGCAGAAGATGTCCGGATTGCCCGGGGCAGGCTCTGCCACCTTCTTGTGCGTGTGGCCGTAGACGAGGGCAGACCCTTCTGGCAGCGCGGGCATATGGTCGACTGAGTTGTGGATGCCGGGCCCCCATACGTGTCCATGGGTGAAGAAGAGCTCCCTGCCCTTCTCATGGGTCACAGGGTTCTCTGCATCGCTGTCCCAGAGCACGCTGTAGTCCGCCATGCACGGGAACTCGAGGACCATCTGGTCGACCTCGGCCTCGCAGTTGCCGCGGACGGCGATGATCTGGTCCTTGATCGAGTTGAGCATCGAGATGACCTCCTTCGGGGCATAGTCCTCAGGCAGGTCGTTTCTCGGCCCATGGTAGAGGAGGTCCCCCAGAAGGATGACACGCTCAGGGCGCTCCTTCACGATCGCATCCATCAGGGAGCGGCACCAGGCGGCAGCGCCGTGGATGTCAGAGGCAATCAGAATCTTCATAAGGCTTCGGCTCCTTTCAGGGGCAGGTTTGATGCGTCTTCCTTTCGTATTGTACGGCTCCCATTCCGCACTTTGCCCAGCTGGGGGCCTTGCTCTGTGCGTGTGAGAAAGCTTATGCGAGATGACTTCAGAAGTCCTCAAATCGTAGCTAGAAAAAATCTAATGTTTTGAGACTTAGATTATGTATAAGAATCAGATTTAT